>DATFSI010000251.1:0-44341 GCA_035262705.1 Candidatus Acidiferrum sp.
CCGCCGGCGTCAAAATGGGCGCCCGCGGACTTGAAGTCCGGCGGTTCGCATTTCGCGAACTGGTGGATATGGATGGAATGCTCGCCCGGCGGGAGTTTCTTGATGTCCAAAACGATTTTCACGCCGGTTGGTGCGGCGGAAAGGGTTGCCGTGCCAACGGCCTGGCCATCGGTGTTCTTGATCGTGACTACCACGGGCTTCCCGGCAGCATGAGCAGAGGATTGCTGGGCATGGAGGGTACCGGGGAGCGAAAACAACACGGCTGCTGCGCAGACAAAGAGTTTCACGAGTGTTCTCCTCATCATCGAAGAAAATCGAGATCGGAATGAGCGCCGGAACCTACTTCTTCACTGTATCGCAAAGAGAATCGGTGCAAGATGAAATTGTCGCCGGAGGTTCGTAACTGCAAGCCAGTTCTTTGCGGGCCGCCCAGGGCGAACGAGGCCTGTCAGTCTGTGGCGGTGGAAGAGGTTGCGGCCAGGGTCACCTTTTTGACATTGTCGTCAGGAACGCGGTCAATCAGCAACAGGAAGGGATCGATACCGGCCTTATCGGGCAGCTCGTCGGTGACAAAGGTGTAAGTCGAGTGCGCCTGCGTAACATGGACCAGTTCGCGGTGCAGCGTTTTGCCGTATTTGCGGTCCTTCTCCGGCTTGGCGAACGCGCCGATATCCACCCAGTCGTCCACCGGCACCTCGGTTTCGTTGCCCTTGGGGTCGGCCTTGAACTTGTGGGATTCGACGGCGATAGTGACGTCATATTTGCCGTCGTTGCGCTTGTGTGCCGTGGCTTCTAGGGTGCGGTTGGAGAACAGCGTAATGTCCTCAAAGAGATCTTTCACCAGGTATTGATACTGCGCGGGGATCTGCTCGCGAAAGGCGTCAATCAGGTCCCAGGAGGTGGGATACGGCGGCTGCGCGTAAGCGTAGCGCTCGATCATCTTGCGGAGCGCGGCGTTGACCTTGTCTTCGCCGATCATCTCCTTCAGGTAATAGAGAACCGCACTGCCCTTTCGGTAGTGGATGTAGCCCTGTTCAGCTTCCACAGTCAGCAGGGGGCGCTCCTTTAAGCGTTCCTGGCCGCGCGAGCGGAGGTAGTTGTCCATTTCGTATTTAAGGAATTTGCGCATCATGTCGCGGCCATACTCTTTTTCCATGACCATCAGGGCGGAGTATTGGGCCATGGTTTCCGAGAGCAGCGTGGCGCCCTGCATGTTCGCGCCAACAACCTGGTGCGCCCACCACTGGTGGCCCATTTCGTGGGCGACCACGTAATAGACCATGTCGATGTCGTCGGGATGGTTGAGATTCGCGATGAAGCCGATGGATTCGGAGTAAGGCATGGTGCCGGCAAAAGCCTGGGCGAAGCTGTCCACGCGGGGGAACTCGATGATGCGGGCTTCCTTCTGGTAGTAGGGGCCGAAGTTGGCGGTGTAATAGCCGAGTGATTTTTTCAGCGAGTTCATCATGCGCGGAACGTTCCACGCATGGTCGGGATCGTAGTAGACCTCAAGCTTGATGCCGTTCCAGTCTTCGCGTTGAACGGCGTAGCGCGCGGACAAAAACGAGAAAAAGTTCAGCGAGGAGTGATCCAGCTTGTAGTCGAAATAGCGGCGGCCGTTTTCCTTCCATTCGCGCACCAGGGACCCGGGAGCGATGGCAATCTGATCGGGGGAAGTGCTGATGACGGTTTCGACGTCAATCCAATCCGAATGGCCTTTGAGATAGTTGTCGCGGCAATGCTCTGAGCAATTGCGCTCCAGGGCTGGCATAAGCTGCTGCTCGCCAAGGCCGTATTTCTTGCGTTCGATGGGATCGTTGATTTCACGATCCGAGGCGTAGCCGATCACCGGTCCCACGGTGCTGTTGAAGAAAGTGCCGTTCTGCACGATGTTGACGTTGCTGACGGAATTCTCAAAACCCCGATTGCGGCTCTTTACCGTGAAATGGAAGGTCAGCGACTGCCCGGGGGCAAGAGGTTCGGAAAAGTGGTAGACACGATAGCTGAGGTCTTTATCGTCTTTGACGAGCGAGGCCCCGGGAATGTCGATATCCACCTCATAGAGACGGTCAAGCGAAAAGTGGATTTCCCGGAGCGGATCGGAATAGGGATTGTAAATGACCTCTTCCCCGCGCAAGAAGGCGTTGCGTGTCTCCGGCAGCAAATCGATGTCGTATTTGATGGAGCGCACGCGCGGCATGGGCAAGGAATCGAAGGATTTGTATTTTTTCTCGTATTCGGCCTGAAGACGAAGGCGGTCCTTGGGGCCCATGCTTCGATTGAGAATCTTAGTGTTGTAGTAGATCCAGGCGCCGGCGGAGACAAAAAGCAGCAGGCACACGGCGGTCAACGCTGGCCAGAGCCCGTGGAACCGCAAGCCTGCGTTACGCCAGCGTTCGCGCCAGGAAAGCTGCCTGCCGCGCGGCCAGAAGATAACCGTGGCCACAGCCAGCAGGGCGCAGAAAAATGCCCAGTAGAGGGCATACCAGCGCCAGGCGGAGATATACGGAGCGTCATCGAAAAGATCGGAATGGACGACCTGGGGCGTTGCACCGAATTGCATAAGGTTGGTGGAGATGTTGAGCGGGCGCCAGATGAAGACATTGCCGATGGCAAAGGCTACATAGGAGAAATAGCCAACATATTTGTTCGGTGCCAACGCATGAATGAAAAAGGCGAGGGCGCCGAACATGATGAAGAGTAAAAGATCGCGCCCGAACATCTGGCTGAGATAGAGCCCGAATTGAAAGCGGTGATAGCCGTAAACAGCCTGAACGATGATGCCGCTGAGCAAAGCCAGGAACTGGATGATCATGACCATGGCGCCCAGGGCGATGAAGCGCGAGAGGAAGGAAACCCACTCGGGGGCGGGAAGCGAGTCGGTGATTTCGTCCACGCGGTTGTCGCGGTCTTTCCAGACCAGGACGCCGGCATAATAAGTGATGATGATCAGCACGAACAGGTAGAGCGTGCTCGCGATCACGTCCAGGATCCAATAGGTGACCGGAAGCGTGGCGTTTCCGTACCCTTCGCGCGCGTTGAAAATAACCGAAGGAACGCAGTTCAGCAGAGCGGCAATCAAGATGATGATGAAAACGGTACTCTTGAGGATACCGAGGAAGTGTATTCGCACGGAGGCGAGAAGCTTGGTCCAGTTGTCCTGGCGCAGTTCGAACGAAGGGAACGCGGCGGCCGCGGCGGGGGCAGAAGGCTCTTCTGCGGCGGCTTTGGATTTCCGGGCGCGTTCCGCGAAGCTGAAGCGGAAATAGCCGAAGGCCAGGACGCCAATGCCAACGGCGATCCACAGCAGGCGATTCCACAGGAGCAAACCGGTGAAACCGACGGTGACAGTATTTTTCTCGGCCACCGTCCAATACTTGGTAAGCAAGCCGAAGGTGCGGATAGCAAACGGGTCGAGGATGGCGGCGAGGGTTTCGCGTTCCAGATCGCGCGTAAAAACTTCGGAAACGATATAGCCGGTGAGCAGCAGGATGCCGCCGATGAAAGCGACAACGTCGTTGCGCGCCAGCAAGGCGATGGTGAAAAGAATGGCGGCGATGAAGAAGGTGTTGGGAACGGCAAAAACAAGCAGGCCTTTAAGGTGCGCGCTCCACACGACGGGGCCCCAGCGCTCCGGGTCCACCCAGGGCATGTATTTGGCCAGCAGGATGCCGATGGAGACTCCGGCCATGGGAATGACGGAAACCAGCGCGGAGCCGAGAAAACGCCCGAGAATGAAATCGCGGCGTTTCAGAGGGGTCGAAAAAATAATCTGATAGGTGTTGTGGCTGAAATCGCGGGAGGCCGCGGAGTTCACGAAGGCGGTGACCATCAGCAGCGTCAGCAGGCCGATAAAGGTGTAATAGTTTTCGATGACGTAGGGGGCGTTGTGGTAGGTGTTGGTTAGGGCGGAGCCGACAACAATGAAGTCGGTTCCGACGGCGCCGAAAATCATGGTGGCGATAATCAGCGTGAAAATCCAGAGCATCCAGGAGCGCAGCCAGTAGCGAATCTCGAACCAGGCGATTTCGAAAAGCATGGCGGCCTCAATTCCAACCGCGAATTTTGGTGAAGAAGACGTCTTCGAGATCGGGGGAGGCGGGGAGAAAGCCGTCCCCGGGAGTCTGCGCGCAGAGGATGTGAAGGACCGGGCGGCCGGCGGCCAGCTTGCTGGAGATGACCTGGTAGCGTTGCTCGTAATCGGGCAGTTCGGACTTGGCGATGGAGCGGCGCCAGACACGGTCGCGGAGTTGCGCAATGGCGTCCGCGGGCTGGCCTTCGAATAAGACCTTGCCGAGATGAATGATGGCCATGCGGCTGCACATATCCATGACGTCTTCAACAATGTGCGTGGAAAGGATGACGACGACGTTTTCGCCGACTTCCGCGAGGAGATTGTAAAAGCGATTGCGCTCGCCGGGGTCGAGGCCCGCGGTGGGCTCGTCCACGATCAGAAGCTGGGGATTGCCGATCAGGGCTTGTGCGATGCCAAAGCGCTGGCGCATGCCGCCGGAGAAAGTGGTTAGGGATTTCTTGCGGACGTCGTAAAGATTGCAGCGGCGCAGCATGGCCTCCACCACGTCCTTGCGTTCGCCGGAACTCGTGATGCCCTTGAGAAGGGCGATGTGGCTGAGCATGTCCTGGGCGGAGATGCGCGGATAGACGCCGAAATCCTGAGGCAGGTAGCCGAGGCGGCGCCGCACTTCGTCTTTCTGGCGCAATACGTCGATTTCGCCGAGGCGGATCGTCCCCGCGTCAGGTTCCTGGAGCGTGGCAACGGTGCGCATGAGCGAGGTCTTGCCGGCGCCGTTGGGCCCCAGTAGGCCGTACATGCCTTCCGGGATAGTCAGAGAGACCCCGTAGAGGGCCTTCACCCCATTGGGATAGGTCTTTGTGAGATTCTGGATAGCAAGCACAATGCACCCCGAACGAAGAACTTGGCTATAGCTACGAGAGGGTACTTGAGAAAGTTTCGACAGACCATTTTGGACCAATTACCCCACTAAACGCATCCGACGCACGGCTTCCGAAATAGTTAGACCTGCCCCAGGCTTGCTACAGGGTTTGCCTTGTATTTTGCAGGACTTGCGTACCCGAAACAGGGCGTTTGGTAGTCTAATATTGGTTAGACAGATCCAAGCGCTGAAGCGCCAGGTTGTGGCCGCGCTCCGCAGACCTAAGGTCACCAGCATAGTTTTATGTGGATTGTTCGCTTAGCTCTCTCCAGGCCTTACACGTTTATTGTGATGGCGCTGGTAATTGCGCTGTTGGCGTCGGTGGTGATTCCTCGGACGCCCACCGATATTTTCCCGGAAATCAACATCCCGGTAATCGCCCAGGTATGGACCTACACCGGGTTGGAACCCCAGGAGATGGAGCGCCGTATCACCACCAACGTGGAACGCGGCATCATGGTGCTGGTGAACGACATCGAGCACGTCGAGTCGCAATCCCTGAATGGCATCGCTGTCGTCAAGATTTATTTCCATCCGGGCGCCAATATCCAGACGGCGCTGGCGCAAGTCACCGCGATTTCCCAGACTTTTCTGAGAACCCTGCCGCCGGGAACGAATCCTCCGCTGGTGATTATCTATTCGGCGTCGACGGTGCCTGTGTTGCAGGTGGGGCTGAACAGCGACAGCATGAGTGAGCAGCAAATCTTCGACTACGGGCAGAATTTCATCCGCACGCAGGTATCCACGGTACCGGGCGCATCCATGCCCTTTCCGTATGGCGGAAAGCCGCGCGTGGTTTCCGTTGACATTGACTCCACGGCAATGCAGGCCAAGGGCCTTTCACCGGTGGATGTGGTCAACGCGTTCAATGCGCAGAGTCTGATCCTGCCGACGGGCACGGCAAAGCTGGGCAACCTCGAATACAACGTGGAGATGAACGGCAGCCCGCAAAGCATCGCCGAGTTGAACGATTTGCCGGTAAAGACGGTCAACGGCTCGACCATTTATATGCGGGATGTCGCCCATGTGCGCGACGGTTTTTCGCCGCAGACCAACGTAGTGCTCACCAACGGGCAACGCGGCGTGCTCATGAGCATTTACAAGACCGGCAATAATTCCACGCTCTCCATTGTGGACCGCGTGAAGCAAGTGCTGAAGAACTACGAGTCTTCGCTTCCTCCCAGCCTGCAGATTCATAACTTCTTCGACCAGTCGATATACGTGCGGGCGGCCATTCAAGGAGTTTTGCGCGAGGCGCTGATCGCGGCGTGCCTTACGGCAATCATGATTTTGCTGTTTATTGGAAACTGGAAGAGCACGCTAATTATCGCGATTTCCATTCCGCTTTCGATTCTCGTCAGCCTGCTATGCCTGAGCGCGTTGGGAGAAACCATCAACATCATGACCCTGGGCGGGCTGGCGCTGGCCGTGGGCATCCTGGTGGACGACGCCACCGTGGAAATCGAGAACATCAACCGCAACCTGGCGATGGGCAAGGAGACGGTGCAGGCCATTCTGGATGGCGCACAGCAGATCGCGGTGCCAGCCTTCGTTTCCACTCTGTGCATCTGTATCGTGTTTCTGCCGATGTTTTTTCTTTCGGGCGTGGCGAAATATCTGTTCGTACCGCTGGCCGAAGCGGTGATCTTCGCGATGCTAGCTTCTTATATGTGGTCACGAACCATCGTTCCGACGATGGCCATGTATCTGCTGAGCGCCGAGGATGAATATCAGGCCGACCTGCACGTCGGGGAAAAGATGGGGATCTTCCGGCGTTACCAGCAGGCCTTTGAGCATGGCTTCGAACGCCTGCGCGGCGGTTACCGGAGAGCGTTGAACACAGCGCTCGATCACCCATGGCAGTTTGGCGCGTGTTTCCTGGCCTTTTGTGCAGCCTCCGTGTGCCTCAGCTTCTTCCTGGGGCGCGACTTTTTCCCCAGCGTGGATGCCGGGCAGATCCGGTTGCATATGCGCGCGCGCACCGGGCTGCGGGTGGAGGAAACCACCAAGCTGGCCGACCAGGTCAACCAGGTAATCCAGCAGACGATTCCCAAACGGGACATCGAGACGGTCATTGACAACGTCGGTGTGCCTTATTCGGGCATCAACTTGACCTACAGCAATTCGGGCACAATCGGCACGGCGGACGCCGAGATCCTGGTGCAGCTCAAGCAGGAGCGCGGCAAATCCACCTACGCTTACATCAACGAACTGCGGCGGAGATTAGCGACAGAGTTTCCAGGCGTGCAATTCTTCTTTCAACCGGCGGACATCGTGACGCAGATTCTGAACTTCGGCACGCCAGCTCCGGTGGACATTCAGATTGTCGGCGCAAATCAGACGGCCAATTATGATCTGGCGGTAAAGCTCGCGGACAGAATCGAACACGTGCCGGGGACCGTGGATGTGCACGTACAGCAGGCTTTTGACGCGCCGACGCTGTTCCTGAACCTGGACCGAACGAGGTCGCAGTACGTGGGCATGCAGGCCAAGGACGTGGCGCAGAACCTGCTTGTTTCCCTATCGGGGAGTTTCCAGACGCAGCCGAATTTCTGGCTGGATCCGCGAAACGGGGTCAGTTACAACGTGGCGGTGCAGACGCCGCAATACCGCGTGGACACTTTCCAGGCGTTGCAGAATACGCCGATCAGCGGCAGTGTGCCGGGGGCGCCGCCGCAGATTCTGGCCAACTTGGTCTCCACACAAAACGTGGCCCGGCCAGCTTCGATTTCCCATTACAACGTGCAACCGATGATTAACGTGTATGCGTCGGTTTACCGCCGGGATTTGGGGAGCGTCGAAACGGACGTGCGAAAACTGGTGGGGGAAGCGGCGAAGAATTTGCCGCGCGGCAGCCACATCGAAATCCGCGGGCAGGTGGAGACGATGAACTCGTCGTTCTTTGGCCTGGGCCTCGGCTTGATTGGCGCGATTGTTCTTGCCTATCTGCTGATTGTGGTGAACTTTCAATCCTGGCTCGACCCATTCATCATCATCACGGCGCTCCCGGGGGCGCTGGCGGGAATCTGCTGGATGCTGCTGTTTACCCACACGACGTTGAACGTGCCTTCCTTGACGGGGGCCATCATGTGCATGGGTGTGGCCACCGCCAACAGCATTCTGCTGATTTCGTTTGCCCGCGAACAGATGGTGGAAGGAAAAGCACCGCGTGAAGCGGCGCTCGAAGCGGGCTACGTGCGTATCCGTCCGGTAATCATGACCGCGCTGGCGATGATCATCGGTATGGTGCCAATGGCCACCGGACTCGGAGAGGGCGGCGAGCAGAACGCGCCGCTGGGGCGCGCAGTGATCGGCGGGTTGCTGTTCGCAACTTTTGCCACGCTGTTCTTTGTGCCTTGCGTCTTCTCCATCATTCACGGATGGCTGGAGCGGCGCCGGCGGCGGGGCCTCGAAGCGGAACCCGCAGTATCCTGAGGGGCAGAAGAGAAGGATTCGGGAGCAATGGGGATGACGACGGAAGAGAAAAAATTGCGCCAAGGGGGCGAAACGAGGAAGAAGGGCCCGCTATTTACGGTCTTTTTCCTGGTGGTGGCGGTATTGATGGTGGTGGGAGCAGTGCTGTTGATGCAGCGGCGCACGCAGTATCAGGCGCTCGCGAATGAGACGGAAGAGGCGGCCATCCCCACGGTGGCGATTATTCATCCGGGCGTCGAGTCTGGCGAAGAAGATTTGGTGTTGCCGGGAACGCTGCAGGCGTACGTGGAATCGCCCATCTATGCGCGCACCAACGGCTATTTGAAAAAGTGGTACCACGATATCGGCAGCTCTGTGAAGAAGGGCGACTTGCTTGCCGATATTGATACGCCCGAAGTGGACCAGCAGCTGGATCAAGCGCGCGCGGATTTGAACACTTCGAAGGCGAACGTGCAGCTTTCTGAAATCACCGCGGCGCGTTATTCGGAACTTCTCAAGACCGACGGTGTCTCCAAGCAGGAAGTGGACAACGCCCTGGGCGACCTGGCGGCAAAGCGCGCGATGGTGCAATCGTCGGAAGCGAACGCGCGCCGCCTGGAGGACCTGGAATCCTTTAAGCGGATTTACGCGCCGTTCGGCGGCGTGCTTACGCAGCGAAACGTGGATATCGGCACGCTGATTAACGCAGGAAACGGCGGCACCTCGCAGCAATTGTTTTATTTGGCGCAGACAGATCCCATCCGTGTATATGTGAACGTGCCGGAAGCGTACGCGCCTTCGATTCAAGCGGGACTCGGCGCATATCTCGAACTCACGCAATATCCCGGACAGAAGTTTCAGGGCAAGGTCGTACGCACGGCCAACGCCATCGATCTTTCCACGCGCACACTGCTGACCGAAGTGGATGTGCCCAATGCTTCGGGACAACTGCTTCCCGGCGGCTACGCGCAAGTGCACCTGGGCGTGAAAGTAAAAGGCCCGCGGCTGCAAGTTCCCGCCAACGCCCTGTTGTTCCGCTCGGAGGGGCTGCGCGCCGTGGTGGTGGACGCGAATCACCACGCGCATCTGCAAACGCTGACGATTGGCCGGGACTACGGGGTGACACTGGAAGTGTTAAACGGATTGAAAGCGGACGACTGGATCGTGTTGAATCCCGCCGATTCGCTCACGGACGGGCAAACGGTGCACGTGAAACAGGTGCCTAATCCGATGGCGCCCGCCCCCGCGCCCGGCACGCCGGCGAATCCGCAAAGCCCGGCGGCTCCGCAGGGGAAGAAGCCCTAATGGAGCTGGCGGGAAGAAACAAGCAAGGCACGTGCGTGGCCCTAGCCGGAGTTCTGCTGGCCGGTGTGCTTGCCGGCTGCACCGCAGGCCCCAATTACAAGAAGCCTACGGCAACAGTTCCCGCAAAATGGCAAGTGGAAGAACCGTTCCGGGAGGCCGCACCGAAAGACGCAATTCCCAAATCCACGTGGTGGGCCGTTTTCCATGACGAGGAACTCAACGGTCTGGAGAACGAGCTTTTGGACGCGAACCAGACACTGAAAGTTTCGCAGGCGCATTATCAACAGGCGCGGGCTTCGGCCGCGGTGCAAAATGCAGCGCTTTTCCCCACCGTTGGAGTTGCTCCTACGGCCGAACGGCAACGGTATTCGGCCAACCGGTCGACGGGGTCGAACCGGGCCATCGCCGCGACGGTGACGCAAAACAGCTATACGCTCCCCTTCACCGTGAGCTACGAGGTGGACCTGGCTGGGCAACGGCGACGGACGATTGAAGCCGCGCAGGCTTCGTTGCAGGCCAATGCCGCCGATTTCGAAAACATGAGGCTGATTTTGACCGCGGAGCTCGCGGCCGATTATTTTACGCTCCGGCAATTGGATACACAGATCGCCCTACTGGTGCGTACCGTGGATACGCTGCAAAAGGGTCTGGACCTGGTGAATTCGCGGCATCAAGGCGGCGTGGCCTCCGGACTGGATGTGGCACAGGAAGAGACGCTGCTCAATACCACGCGCACGCAGGCTACTTTGCTGCGCCAACAGCGCAAACAATTTGAGGACGCCATTGCCGTGCTTACAGGAAAGGTTGCTCCCGATTTTCATCTGGCGGCACGCGAGCTTTCCGCCGAGCCACCGCGCCTGGACACTTCCCTGCCCTCGGATTTGCTCGAGCGGCGTCCAGACATCGCCGAAGCGGAGCGCGAGATGGCGGTCACCAATGCGCAGATTGGTATCGCCAAGGCGGCGTACTATCCGTCACTTCAGCTTTACGGGCAAGGCGGATGGAATTCTGATGACATTTCGAAGCTGTTCAATGCAGCAAGCGCCGTATGGGCGGTCGGCGCAAACCTGGCAGAGAGCATTTTTACGGGCGGCGCACGGCGCGCACAGGTACAGTTTTCGCAGGCGGGCTACGATGCCGCAGTGGCGAGTTACCGAGGCGCGGTGCTGACCGCGTTTCAGGAAGTGCAGGACAACATCACGGGGATCGAAGTGCTTGCGACCGCGCGGCAATCACAGGCGCAGGCCGTAGACGCGGCGCGCCGGCAACTGGACATCGCGAACTCGCGGTATGTGGGCGGCCTGGTGAGCTACCTGGATGTGGTGAGCGCGCAGCAAACGGTTTTGAACAATGAGCAGGAGGCCGCGGTGATTCAGGGGCAACGCCTGGTGACCTCCGTGCTGCTGGTGAAAGCGCTGGGGGGCGGCTGGGATGCCGCGAGTCTGGCGGCAGTGCAGGAAAAGGCGCACCTGAAAGACGTTGTCGCACCTTAAACCGCGGCTTCCCTTTGCCTTCGCAACAAACTGCTTCCTCCAGGCTTCTAAAGCTTGTGCCAAATCCTGGCGAACTGGCTATCCAGCGCCATCGGCGGTGCTACACTCTTGCTGCCCTGCAGGCCACGCGGAGGAAACCATCCAGTGGAACACGGCTACATTTTTCGGGACCTGGCCATGGTCTGCACGACCGCGTTGGCTTGCGGCCTTCTGGCGTGGCGACTGCGGCAACCGATTCTGCTCGGCTACGTGCTGGCCGGGCTGATCGTCAGCCCGTTGACACCCGGATTCCGCGTGCACGACGCCCACAACTTCGACACCCTGGCGGAAATCGGGGTAATCCTGCTGATGTTTTCCGCGGGTATTGAATTTTCCGTGCCGGAGCTTTTGCGGTTGAAGTGGGTGGCGCTGCTCGGCGCTCCTTTGGGAATCATTATCTGCATGGGCATTGGCCTGGGTGTCGGCGCATTGTTGGACTGGCCGATGGTTGAAGGGATGGCGTTGGGCTGCATCATTTCCGTGGCCAGCACCATGGTGCTGCTGCGAATTCTGATGGATCGCGGAGAATTGGCCGCAGAACACGGGCGGCTGATGGTGACGCTTTCGCTGGTGGAGGATTTGGTGGTAGTGATGCTTACGGTCGTGCTGCCCAGCTTTTCGCCGGAAAGCCATGCGACGCTTGGACAAGCGGCCTGGAAAGTAGGCCAAGCGATTCTGCTGCTAGTGCCCATCGCGGCGGCGGCATGGAAATTGTTTCCGCCGCTGCTGGCGAAGGTGGAGAAAGCCTGGAACGACGAAGTGTCGCTGCTGCTGGCGCTCACCCTTTGCATCGGGATTGCCGCGTTGACAGAAGCGGTAGGGCTCTCGCTGGCGCTCGGCGCTTTTCTTGCGGGCCTGGCCATGGGCGACTCCAGGTTCACGCACAAACTGTCGCTGCAGACACAGCCGCTGCGCGATCTTTTCGTGGCGTTCTTTTTTGTTTCCGTCGGGATGTTGCTGGATCCCTCCACCTGGCTGGACAGTTGGGGCCTGATCCTACTACTGGTGGCTCTAGTGCTGGTGGGAAAATTCGTGGTGTGGACAGGAGTGGTGCGAATATTTCGGTATTCCCTGTCCACCTCGCTGCGCGTAGGCCTCGGCCTTACGCAAATCGGGGAGTTTTCGTTCATCCTGGCACAGGTTTCCCGGAAAGCGGGGCTGATCTCGTCGGAGTTGTACCATGCGACGCTGGCCGCTTCTTTTGTCACGATTCTTGTGAATGCGACCGCTTTCCGCTTCCTGAAGCCGGCCGGGAAACCTTCCGTCCGTGTGATTCCGGCAACGGAAGCAACAGCTTAGATGCACTTCGATTTTTCGCGCTGCGGACTTTGCCGGTATAAACCACAGGAAAGGATCAAGAAATGAACTATCGTCCGTTGGGACGCACGCCATGGAAAGTCTCCGACATCAGCTTTGGCGCCTGGGCGATTGGGGGCTCCTGGGGCGAGGTGAGCGACGCGGAAGCGCTGGGCGCGCTGCAGCAGGCCGTGGATTCCGGCATCAACCTCATTGATACGGCGGACGTTTACGGCGACGGGCGAAGCGAGCGCCTGATCGCGCAGTTGAAAAAATCGCGTAAGGAAGAAATCGTGGTGGCTACCAAGGCAGGGCGCCGCTTACCCAAGCAGACCGTGGAGGGCTATTCGCGGCAGAATCTGGCCGGCTGGGTGGACGACAGTTTGCGTAACCTGCAGTCCGAGGCCATCGATTTGCTGCAACTGCATTGCCCGCCGACCGCGCTTTACGAGAGGCCGGAGGTGTTCGGGTTCCTGGATGACCTTGTGAAGGCTGGAAAGCTCCGCTACTACGGGGTGAGCGTGCAAACAGTGGGCGAGGCCATCCGCGCCACGGAATATCCCAACGTGCAGACCGTGCAGATCATCTTCAATATTTTCCGGCAGAAGCCCGCCGAAGAATTCTGGGCGGTGGCGAAGCAAAGGAGGGTCGGCGTTCTGGCGCGCGTGCCGCTGGCCAGCGGACTGCTGACCGGGAAGCTGCGGCGGGATTCGAGCTTTCCCGCCGACGATCACCGGAATTTCAACCGCCACGGGGACTCGTTTGACGTGGGCGAAACGTTTTCCGGAGTGGACTATGAGACGGGGCTCGCAACAGTCGAGGAACTCCGCAAGCTCCTGCCCCCGGGTATGACTCTTTCTCAGTTTGCCCTGCGCTGGATTCTGATGTTCGACGCGGTGACCTGCGCGATTCCCGGTGGGAAACGCGCGGAGCAGGTGGCCGAGAATTGCCGCTCCTCGGACCTGCCGCCTCTCTCGCGAGAAACGATACAGGCGGTGTGTGGGATCTATGAGGCCAGCATCAAGCCGCTGGTGCACTCGCGCTGGTAAGAGCCTACTCGATCGTTTCCTGCCGCAGCTCGGCCAGCGAAGGTTCCACACCGCGTGGAAGACGAAGCGCCCTGCAAACTCCACCTGTTCGAGCGATTCACGCAATTCCAGGATCGTCCGCAAACGCGCGACCAGGGCTGCGAGCCGGCCGTAAAACGCCAGCAAAAGCAGGCCGCAAGCGGAACTGATGATCACCGGGACGACAGAAACGCTGATGATATTAGGCCACGGCGGTGATGAATTACCTGGCGCGAGAGGGATATTGCTCCAACATGGAACTGCAGAGAAGTTCCAGATTAACCCGCCAGCATGGTTTCCTGGCTAGCCACAACCTTCCATCCACCGGCCTTGTTGTTGATATAAACGTGAATCACGCGGTATTGCCGCGCGAAGTCGTGCCCACCTTGTTCGCCGCGGGCGCTCCACGTGCAAGTGACGACCGCAGAGGCGCCATAGACGCGCACCGCGATGTCGCTGACCACAAAGGTGTAGTACTTGATTCCGGAGGACTGGATGCGCGCGACCACTGCGTTCTTATCGAGGATTTCGCCGGTGGCATTCGTGCCGTGGTAATCGTCGCTATACACCCGCTGAAAGAAGCTGGGATTGTTGAGGAGCTTGGCGTGGCCCATTTCTTTTTCCAGCGCCACAAGTTCCACGGCGTCGACGTCGAGCTCCGCGGCCAGCGCACGTTCTTTTTTTTGCTGCTGAGTCGGCGGGACCCCTTGCGCGCTGACAAGCGCGGGAGCGGCCACGGCCGCTGCCAATAACCACATCAAGCTTCGAACCCGCATTTCTTTCCCCCGGCCGCAACGCTTGATGGTTCGCAGCCTGCCTGGCAATTAAATGACGATTCCCCTTGCTATTACATTGCGCCTTTCCGAGCGCGCCGGGGACATGCGGGGATGAGGCTTTGTCCACTCGGTAACGGTGCGGGGGTGGGGAGGTGGCCGCGGCGAGCCGTATTTCCGGAGAAATCTGCGACAATTTGGAGAGATGCCTACAAAGAACGACATTGCGCGCGCTGCGGCCATCCTTCGCGAAGGCGGGCTGGTGGTCTTCCCTACCGAGACCGTCTATGGCCTAGGCGCCAACGCCCTGGACGCCGGCGCTGTCCGGAGGATTTATGCGTTGAAGGGGCGGCCTTCGAGCAGCCCTTTGATTGTGCACGTGGCCAGCATCGAGCAGGCCCGCAGCCTGGCGGCGGAATGGCTGCCGGAGGCGGAGCGGCTGGCGCGGCAGTATTGGCCGGGGCCACTAACGTTGGTGGTTCCGAAGAAAGACGTGATTTCCGACGAAGCCACCGCGGGTCTGCCGACGGTGGGCCTGCGCATGCCGCGGCATCCGGTGGCGCTGGAGTTGATTGCTGCTGCCGGGGTTCCCGTTGCGGCGCCCAGCGCGAATCGCTTCACGCAGCTTTCGCCAACGACTGCGGAGCACGTGCGGCAGGCCTTTGGCGCCGAGACCCCGTTTCTGCTGGACGGCGGGCCGTGCGAGGTAGGACTCGAATCAACGGTCATCGCCGTTACGCGAGACGGCCTGGAAGTTTTGCGGCCGGGGATGGCGAATGTGCCGGACGCCGGGACAGCCGCCGCGGAAACGGGTGAGGCTCACCGGTCGCCCGGACAGCATCGCAAGCACTACAGTCCCAAAACGCGCATTGTGCTGGTTGGCCGTGGGCATTTGCCGCATGAAGGCCGGGGTGCGTATCTCTGGCTCGACTACAACGCGGTGGCCGCGTCGCGGCGGCGCATGCCGGAGGACCCAGAAGCGTACGCAACGAATCTTTATGCGACGCTGCATCAACTCGACAACGAGGGCTTCGATTGGATTGCGGTGGAGTTGCCGCCGGATCAGCCGGAATGGCGGGCCATCCGGGATCGCCTGCTGCGGGCGGCGTATTGAGGGCTGTGTTCACGGACACAGGCTGAAGCCTGTGCTGCGGGATGGAAACACGCTACAATTCGCGAATTCCGTTTTGGGGGTGATTATGCAAAGTGCGCCGCAGGTTCGCTTGGTTTCGTTGGTTGTGCTGCTGGCGGTGAGTTTCCTGTTTTTGGTCGGTTTCCGGGAACGGGCGCGGGCGCAGAACGCGCCGGCGGAAAAGCCCTATGTGGTGGAGTATTACTACAAGACGAAATGGGGACATGCCGACGAATTCATCACGCTTTTCCGGAAGAATCATTATCCCGTGCTGAAAAAGGAAGTTGAACTGGGGCGTATGCTGCGCGTTTACGCGGTTGCGCCGGTGTATCACGCCACGGAAGACGGACGGTGGGACTATCGCGTGACGATTGTGTATAAAAACGCCGCAGTGGCCCACGACAATTTCGATTCCGCCACGCTTATCAAACAGCTCTATCCCGACCAGGAGAGCTACAAAAAAGAAGAGCAACGGCGCTTCGAGATTCTCGACGCGCACTGGGATTTGCCCATCAAAGATTTGGATCTGGAGACGAAATAGCCAGAGCGGCCCGCCTCAAAAGGCGGGCCCTAGAGTTCCGATTACAGGTTGTCGAGGAAGAACTTTGTGACGCGTTCCCAGAGTATGCGCTGGGCTGGCGCGTCGCTTACGCCGTGGCCACGCCCGGGGAAGGCCATGACCTCGACATATTTACCGTCGCGAATCAGATCGTTGACCAGAGAAAGCGTGTTGGAGTAGTGCACGTTGTCGTCGCCGGTGCCATGGGCGATGAGCAGCTTTCCGGTTAGTTTGCCTGCGTTCTTGATGGGCGAGGATGCCTGAAAATTTTGCTCTTCCTTGGGAAGCAGGCCCATGTAGCGCTCGGTGTAAATTGTGTCGTAGAAGTGCCAGTCGGTAACGGGCCCGCCGGCGAATCCGGCTTTATAGATGTCCCCCGCTTCAAACATGGCATGCAGGGTCATGTGCCCACCATAACTCCAGCCCCAGATGCCCATGCGGTTTGCGTCCACATAGGATTGGCGGCGCAGCCAGTCCGCGCCTTCGCGCTGGTCGGCAAGTTCTTGCGCGCCTAGATGGTGATAGATGGGCTCTTCGAAGGCGTGACCGCGCGCGGTGGAGCCGCGATTGTCGAGGGAAAAGATGATGTAGCCCTTTTGTGCCATCATCTGGTGCCAGAGGAAAGTAGCTGGGCGTCCCCAGGCATTCGTGACCACCTGGGCGTGTGGCCCGCCGTAGGTGAAGGTGATGACGGGATATTTCTTAGAAGGGTCGAACTGTGGCGGCTTGATCATAGAGCAATGCAGGGTGACGCCGTCGCGGGTTTGCATGGTGAAAAATTCGACGGGCGAAAGACGGTACTGCGCGAGTTCAGGGACCTGGTTCTCTTCGAATGCTGCCATTTTCGTGCCGTTCACGGAATAGATGTCGCGCCGCGGTGGAGTCATCACGTTCGAATACGTGTCCACATACGACGCGGCATCCGGCGTAAAGAGTGGGTCGTGCGTGCCGTCTTTCTGGCTGAGCCGGGAGAAATGAGAGCCATCGAACGAAACGCGATAGAGCTGCCGTTCAATCGGTGATTTTTCCGTGGCCGTGAAATAGACCTCGCTCTTGGCCTCGTCCACGGCCTCGACGCGCCGAACTTCCCAATCGCCTTTGGTGAGCTGCGCGAGTTGTTTTCCACTCACATCGTAAAGGTACAGATGGCGGTAGCCGGAGCGCTCGCTGGACCATAGGAAGCGCTTCGAATCCTTCAGGAAGCGCAGGTCGTGGCTGAGATTGATCCAGTGGGGATCCTTTTCGGTTAGGATCGCTACGGCTTTGCCACTCGCGGCCTCGGCCAGCAAAAGGTCGAGCAGATTCTGTTCGCGATTGAGCCTCTGGATGGACAGATGCTTTGCATCGGGGAGCCAGTCGACGCGCGGCAGATAGATGTCCGTTTCCGAGCCGGTATCCATCAAGCGAGGCGCGCCACCACTGACCGGGACTACATACACGTGAACAACTGGATTTGCTCCACCCGGGACGGGATAGCGCTCCGATTCCGCCTCGCCTGTGTACGATGCGAAATTCAGCAACGAAAACTGCGTCACCTTGCGTTCATCCATTTCGAGAAATGCAACAGACGAGGAATCGGGTGACCACCAGTAAGCCGTGGTGATGTCGAGCTCCTCGGGATAAACCCAGTCGAGTTCGCCCTTGTGGACCTCCTCGGTGCCGCCTTCGGTGAGGGCGCGCACTTTGCCGCCGGCGGTGGGGACCACCCAAAGGTTGTGGCCGCGAACGAAACTCACGTGCTTGCCGTCGGGAGAGATCTTCGGATCAGCAAGCTCCTCCATGCCGGAAACCAGCACTTGGCTGGCGTGAGATTTCAGGTCGAACCAGGCGAGCGAAGTCGGCCCTTGCAACAGAATCGCATCGCCGGAGGGCGCCCATTGATAGAGCGGCGGCGCGTGACGCCCGAGGCCCGTTGCCTGCGTATCCTTTGCCGCGGGACCGGTCAGCGCCGTTTCCCACTGTTCGCCGGTAAGGAGCACAGAACGCTGGCCCGCCGCCGTGTCCAAAACCATGAGCTCCTGCTTCGCGGATTTTCCGCTGCCGCCGGTTTCCACGTAAGACAATCGCTTGCCGTCGGGGGCCCAAGCAAGGCCGGCATCCAGTTTGCCGCTCAGGGAAGGCACCGCGAAAATGCGCTCCACCGAAAGTTCGCCAGGATTTGTAGCGGCAGGCGCCTGCGCGCCCATGCGCGAAGCGCTGGAAAGACCAACGACAGCGAGGAGGGCAACGAGCGGTCTTCGACAGGGCGAGAATCGGGAATTCATGCGGGCTCCTTTAAGTGCGGGCAATTCTTGCTTTAGACGGATGAAAATCGACTTCGCGTTATGAATTGGCTTTGCAAGGCCCGCTTTCTGAAGCGGGCCGCTCCCGGCGCATCTGGCCGGCTAGCCGGGGGGCCAGCGGAAATGCCGGCCACCCAGCAGGTGCAGGTGCAAATGAAATACGGACTGCCCCGCGCCGCTACCGTTATTGAACACGGTGCGATAGCCGGAGAGCAGGTCGCGTTCCATGGCCAGCTTTGCCGCCACCAGTTGCAATTTGCCCAGCAGTGATTGGTCAGCGTGCCCGGCGTCCTGCAGCGCGGCAAAGTGCCTGCGCGGGCAAATCAAAATATGCGTGGGCGCCTGGGGATTGATGTCTTCGAAGGCGAATACATCGTCGTCTTCATAGACGAGCTTCGCGGGAATTTTCTTCGCGCCGATTTTGCAAAAAAGGCAGTTCGGGTCCATTACTTCGCTCCTGTGGGAACATTTTCGTCGAGGCGTATCACAAAGGGGGAAAAGCCCTCGGCATTGCGCAGTTTTTCGGCGAACTGCTGCGCCTCAGGCTCGCCGGAAATTTTGCCCACGCGCACGCGGTAGAAAATGCCGTCGGGGGAATCATACTGCTGAATGTAAATAGGCGAATAGCTCAGGCTGAGGCGATCGCGCAGGCGGTCGGCATTGGCGTGGTCACGAAACGCGCCCACTTGCACGGTGAAGAAGCCGGCGCTGACGTCCACATTTCCGAGCACTTCAAGACGCACTGCCACGACTCCCGGACCGATGGATTCGATTTCGCGCGCGGCGGCCAACGAAAGGTCAATGATGCGATCGTTGACGAACGGGCCGCGGTCGGTGATGCGCACAGTAGTGGATTTGCCGTTGCTGAGGTTCGTGACGCGCACCATGGTTTCAAACGGCAGCGTGCGATGCGCGGCGGTGAGCTTGTACATATCGTAGATTTCACCGTTCGAGGCGCGCCGTCCGTGAAACGGGTTGCCGTACCAGGAAGCGTTGCCTTCCTCGGTGTAGCCGACAGGCGCGGGAGCAGGCGGAGTTTTCGCATGGCTCGGACGCGCAGGGGTTGGGGCAGGAGACGGCGAAAGCGAAGTATCGCGTTTCGCGGCTTCCGCGGTGGATTCGGGCGTGGGTGCCGGAGGCGAGGGCGCTGGCTGGCGATTCACTACCGGACGCCTGCCCGCGCAGCCCGTCAGAAGCGGCGCGAAAACGAACAACAGGAAAAAGGAGCGGAGGCGAGCCGGCTTCACGGTTTAGTTTCGGTGGAATTTTGCGCCGCCCGGGCCGCGACGCGGGCTTCGAGCTTGCGTGCGGCCTCCGAAAGCTTTTCGGAGGCTTCGCGCAGGAGCTGGGCGGTATGCTTTTCCGTGGCGGGGGCGACTTCCTCTTCGACGTACTTGCGCAGTCGCGTTAATTCCTCGTCCAACCGCTTGCCAAACTCTTCGAATTTGTCCATGGCCGCCTCTTACGCGTTCACAGAATGCAAAACGAGATTCCGGTATTATAGGAACGCGCAAAAGTACACGCAAGGAGGAGTGTTGGCCCTTCCCTATCGCTGGCAGTATCGAGTGGACCGCTGGAAGCAAGCGTTCGGCAACATGTTTGGCGGAGGAGAAAAGCGCCCGAAGCTGTGCCCTTCGTGCGGGGCGCTGGTGGGCATCAACGCCACGCGCTGCCACGAGTGCGGCGCAAATCTGCGTTTTGGACTGGCGGCGTGGAGCAAGGGGCTGGCAGAATTTTTCGGCGGGCACGCGCCGGTAACGGTGGCGATCCTGATCGCCAATGTGGTGCTGTTTGCGGCGGAGATCATGGGCACAATGCAGGCTGGACAGTTGGGAGGCCTCAGCATTTTGTGGGGCATGAACGGCGAAACGCTATACCGCCTGGGTGCTTGTTTTGGGCCGAGTATCTTTGCAGGGCACGAATGGTATCGGCTGATCACCGCGATGTTCCTGCACGGAGGCCTGATTCATATCGGCTTCAACATGATGGTGTTTTTGGATCTGGGCCCAATCGTCGAGGAAGTCTACGGCTCGGCGCGTTATCTGTTCCTCTATGCAGTGATGGGTGCAGTTAGCTTTCTGGTGAGCGCTTTGGCCGGACATTTTTCCCTGGGCGCCAGCGGGGCGATTCTGGGGTTGGTGGGACTGCTGATCGCCATTACCACCAAGCGTGGCGGCATGTATATGCGCGAACTGCGCTCCCGGCTGATTTCCTGGGTGGTCACTATTTTTGCGATCGGGCTTTTGTTTACTGGAATGCGCACGGACAACTGGGCCCATGCGGGAGGCCTAGCCGCGGGGTTTGCGCTTGGCAAGGTATTTGCGGACCGTGCGCCGATGAATGGCTCCGAGAAGACGCGGGCTTACGCGCTCGGGTGGTTGGCGGGACTGGTGATGCTGGCCAGTTTCGCGCTTATGGCGCTCCATTACCGAGATCCTCTGCCGATGTAAGATTCTTTTGGAAGAGGGCGGCATAAGCCGCCCCTACACACCTAGACTCAACCCGAGTGGTGGAGGCGGCGGGCGACGGTGACGGCGTAGTGGAAACCGGAAACGACGACGAAGACCGAGACGGTGTAGGCGACATAGTGGAGCAGAATGTCGACGCGGGCGTCCGGATAAGCTGCTCCGTAGAGGGTGAAAAACACCAGCGCAATTTCAAAGAACGTGGTGGACTTGCCGAGAAGGGTCGGCGGAAACGGCCGGTAGCCCTGAATAATCAGAATTACCGCGGCGACCACCAGCAGCAACACATCGCGGCTGATGACCAGAATGGTCAGCCACCAGCCGATTTTTTTTTCCATCGCCAGCACAATAAAGGAAGAGCTAAGGAGCAGTTTGTCGGCGATCGGATCTAAGTACGCACCCAGCGCCGATTTCTGGTCCAGGCTGCGGGCTAGCAGGCCGTCGAGCCCGTCCGAAGCGGCGCTGATTACCAAAACCAGCAAGGCCCAGGCATATTTTTCATAGAAAATCAGGATTAGAAAAAACGGCAGGAAGCCCAGCCGCAGAAACGTGATTTGGTTGGGTACCGTCCAGATGCGGGCTTTCATTGGCTAGAGTTTAAAGTCAAAAGTGCAAAGTTCAAAGGCCACGAATTGGCCCTGAGAGGCCGTTCAGGCGAACTGCGCGAGGTAGTCCATCAGCGAACGGCCGATCTTGCGCTGAAAAATTTCAGACATTGAAGGGATGGATCCGGAGGGTTCATCGAGGGAGATGCGCTCGACGCGGGTCATCGGGAAAAAGACCGTCGGCAGGCCGACGCGCTCGGCATCCAGTTGGTTGATCTGGCTGATGAAGTGGTCGAAGGAGTTCAGATCGATGCCGCGCATGGTGACGCCGCTGGGGTTGATTTCGAGCAGAACGCCCCACACTTTTTCCTTGGGCGTGTGCAAGCTGACAATCACAATGGAATTGGGGTTCATGAATCAGCCTTGTCTGATTCCAAGGTACCTTAGGCACCTAACAAATTCGGAAGAATCGCGCGCTCGGTTTCCATACGCCTATGTGGCAGCTGGAGCTTTTTCGAGCTGCAGTTCCCTCATGTATAGAAACAATGGCAGGCCCAGGGAGACTCCTACCAGCAAAGTGGCCACCAGCACCAGCCAGCGATTGGGAATGCGAAGAAGGGCCGACTCGGCGGCGGCAAATCGCAACAGCACAATGGCGGAGACGAGGACGTCCAGCCCGAAAAAGGCGCTGATGCGATTGGCGAAAAGCTGCTGGACGAAAAGACGCAGCGGGATTCCGCCGTGCTCGGCAACCCAGGGAAGAAACGCAGCATACGGCACGGCGAAGCCGATGATACACAGGTACAAATAAACTGTTTTTGGCTTCATTTTCGTTTTGCTCCTTTCACCGCTTCGTGGGCCTGCTCGAGCCACCAGAGGGCGTCGTGCAGGTCGGCTTCCGAGTTGATATCGAAGGTGAGCCACCCGTTGCCGGAAAGCCGAGAAATGTCGAGCCGTTCATCCTTTTTTGCGCGCTCCAGTAACGATGGCGGCATGGGCTTGAATTTCACGATCAGCGAGTTGCCATGGCCGAAGCTGCGGGTCCGCGGAATCGCGGCAAACATGGACTTGCCGCGGAAATAGGCACGAAATCCAAACATGGGCTGCGCGCGGATCGTGGGCCATGCCGCCAGCTCCGTTTCAAGCAGCGCCGACCAGTGACGCATCTGTTCGGAAATGGGGACCATCCTGCGGCGCTCGCGAAGCGCCGAGCGTTTCGCTTTGGACTTCGCGCGGCGCATGGCAGGCTAGATGGACATTACCGCGGGGCCGCCGGGAGGAAGATGGAGTTGCGGCTCGGTAAGGGATTGCACCTGCTCGAGGGTGGCATCGGGCGCGAGTTCGCGCAGCGCCAGACCCTGCGGGGTAACGTCAATAAATGCAAGCTCGGTGACGATGTGATCCACAACTTCCACGCCAGTCAGGGGGAGCGTGCACTTTTTCAGAATTTTAGGCTTGTTGTCGCGCGTGGCGTGTTCCATGGCGATGAAGACGCGCTTGGCCCCGGCGACGAGGTCCATCGCGCCACCCATGCCTTTGAGCATTTTGCCGGGAACGGCCCAGTTGGCGAGCGTGCCCTTTTCGTCGACCTGCAGCGCTCCCAGCACGGTCAGGTCCACGTGAGCGCCGCGAATCATGGCGAAAGAATCGGCGGAAGAAAAATAACAGGTGCCGGGGAGTTCAGTGACTGTTTCTTTGCCAGCGTTGATGAGGTCGGGATCAACTTCGGATTCCAGCGGATACGGGCCGACACCGAGCATGCCGTTCTCCGATTGCAGGACGACCTCCATCCCCGCCGGGACATAGTTCGCCACCAGCGTTGGCATGCCGATACCGAGATTGACGTAATAGCCGTCGCGGAGTTCTTGGGCAATCCGGCGTGCGATGCGTTCGCGTTTTTGATCTTCGGTCAGTGGCATGGTTGGCCTCGGAATTATCGGTCCCGACCAGCTTTCCGGCCGGGACGGAAACGGGTAGTTAGTGAAGAAGAATACCTAGTGCTGCGGTCACTGTCGCGCCGAAAAAAGTTCTCGCGGTCAGAACGAATCGTCGGCGCAATTCTCCGACCGAAAACTCTTTCGCAACTACAAAGACAGCCAGGGTATAGAAGACGAGCCGCAAGGGCCAACCGTCTGTGACCAGCAGGAAATAGGTCGGCCACGGGAGCTCAACTCCCAACCCTTTGAACCTGGCCCCAAAGGGCTCGACAAAGCGGCCGGAGATTAGTCCTAGCATCGTGCAAAAGAAAGCCACACTACCAGTGGCGAACCAGGAAAGAACAGTACCCATATGGAAGCAACTGTGAGTCTGGACGGTGTTCACGATGTGCCTCTCGTTCAGGACTTTCGTATCGTGCGTTTTTCGATGCGTTTGAGATAGCCGGTGCCCTGGAAAATCGCGTTGACGTAGAGGCCGGGGGTATGGACCTGGTCCGGCGGCAACTCGCCTGGCTCGACGAGTTGCTCGACTTCGGCGATGACATAATCGGCGGCCGTAGCCATCACGGGATTAAAATTGCGTGCGGTCTTGCGAAAAATGAGGTTTCCCCAGCGGTCGCCCTTCCAGGCCTTGATGAAGGCGAAATCGCCGCGGAGCGCGCGTTCGAGGACGAAGTGGCGGCCGTTGAAGTCGCGGGTTTCCTTGCCTTCGGCGACCATGGTGCCGTAGCCCGTGGGCGTGTAGAACGCGGGGATACCGGCGCCGCCAGCTCGCAGGCGTTCTGCTAGCGTGCCTTGCGGGTTCAGCTCTACCTGCAATTCGCCGCTCAAGACAAGCTGTTCGAACAACTTGTTTTCGCCAACGTAGGTGGAGACCATCTTTTTGACCTGGCGATTCTGCAGCAACAGGCCGATTCCGAAATCGTCCACGCCGGCGTTGTTGCTGACCACGGTCAGGTCTTTTGTGCCCTTGCGGCGGACGGCGGCAATGAGATTTTCCGGAATGCCGCACAAACCGAAGCCACCCATCAATACGGTCATGCCGTCGTGCAGATTGGCGATGGCGGCGTCGGCCGAAGCGATGCGTTTGTCCATGGGCTAAGAATGGAAAAGACGAATGGGTGATAACCGAATGTTACGGGTTCCGTGTGAAGTTTACTCCAATTGCGGAGTCATGGGAAAGCGCGGTTCACGCCGAGCGGGCAAAACAATCCCCAGCGCCGCTGAGTAGGAAGCAGCGAATGCGCCGAGAAACCGCTCCCTGAAGGGCCGCAACAAACAACACCGGAAGCACACATGCTGGTGTTATTTAGAAGTTGGGATCAATATTGTGTTGCGCACAGCGGAGCCGTGCTTCTAGAGTTGTCACAAAAGGATTCTTACTGACCTGTACGAGGCGGGAGGCCCCGCTGCTTTCTTTGTGCATGATGGGGGATCCACCGGCGATGATGGCTTCCTTGGGGATGCGGTATAGATCGCCAGAACCGCGCTCGACGTAGGCACCGGGCTCATTGAGTTCGTCCTAGGTAACTTCCGCCAAGCTGAAGCGCTGGTGTGGTTCGACCGATTTTGTTTTTACCTGCTCCATGATTGCTCTGTCTTTCCAGGGGATTGAGGTTGTGTGCTCCCAGGTTAAAGTACTGTCTTCCTTCGTTACTGGCGCGCATTCCATGTGTCAAGAATAAAGTGAAAAAACCGCTCCGAAAATGAGCCAAGGCAATGAAAAATTTTACCGAGCTATTCTTACGTATCGAACCAGAGGAAGGTAAAGGTTTATAAAGGGTATTAGCGGGGCGGCGACCAAAAGGAGAAATCAACACACGGGAATCAACTGGGAACGAAAGGCGCCTGGAGTAATCCCGGTGACGCGGCGGAATTCGCGAGTGAAATGGCTTTGATCGGCGAAGCCGAGCAGCTGACTGAGTTCGGTGAGGGGCAGGTCGGTGTTGAGCAGATAGCGGCAGGATTCCCGAATACGCAGACGTCGGGTGTATTCACCGATGCCCTCGCGGTGGAAGCAGCGGAATACGCGCGAGAGATGCACAGGATGTACGCCTGCTTCAGCGCTTAAGCCATCGAGCGTGAGGCGGGTGTTGTGTTCGGCATGCACTTTTTCCAGCACGCGCGCAAGCCACGCGGGGGGATGCTTGCGTTCCTCGAGAGGCAGGCGCGCAGCCATTCCGGTCAGCTCGGCCAGCAAGCTTTCCACGCAAAGCGCTTCGGGTGTATCGACGGCAAATGTTTCTCGATAAAGATTCATGCTTAGCCAAAAGAAAGGCCCACCGCGGGAATCCTCGCAGCCGCGGTCCAGATTGCCTGAGCATTCAGCAAGGCGCTGCTTCCAGCGGGGACGCAGCTCGATATGAAAGAAACGCAGACCGCCGGGGGCGATTTCGTCCTGGTGGGGGATGCACGCGGGCCGGAACATCAGCGACATTGGAGAAAACTGCTTCTGCTCACCGCCGTAGCGCTCCCCGTAAAAACCCTGCAGCAACAATCCAAAGAAGGGCAGATTGTGGGAATGCATGGGAAGTTTGCGAGGGATGGGGTGTCGCAAATCGGTGAACACCGCGGCGGAATGCTCGATGCGGCGCTGGACGGCGCCGAAGAACTGGCCTTCCTGGAGGCGCTGTTCGCCAGTGGGAAGGTTTTGCGGGCTAGACATAGGCGTATCCGAAGGGATTCCCGGCGCCGGGAGAATGTTGTCTTTGTTCTAGACGGTTTTTGCCACAATTGGTTAGTTTGGCATTCTGACAGGCAATCCACCAACGGAGGACTGGAAATGAAGAAGATTGTGGCTTTGTTGAGCATCTCGGTAGCGCTGCTGGCGCTGGGCGCCCTCTGGGCCCCGGCGAACCAGGGAAACGCAGCTTCGGCGAATCTGCCCCAATATACGAGCGACGGCAAACTGAAGTTTCCCGCGAACTATCGCGAGTGGGTGTACCTGAGCAGCGGCATCGACATGAGCTATGGCCCCGGCGCGGGCATGGATCATTCCATGTTCGACAACGTGTTTGTGAACCCCGAGGCGTACAAATATTTCCTGGCCAACGGCACCTGGCCCGACAAGACCATCCTGGTGTTGGAAGTGCGCAAGGCGGAGACTAAGTCCGCCATCAACAAGGCCGGGAAATACCAGTCCGGCGAGCTCATGGGCCGCGAGGTGCACATCAAGGACGAAAGCCACTTCACCGGCAAGTGGGCTTTCTTCGGGTTCGGCAACAATGGAGCCCCGTCCCAAATGATCCCCACCGATAAGGACTGCTATACCTGCCACGCGCAGCACACTGCCGTGGACACGACGTTTGTGCAGTTTTATCCCACGCTGCTTGAAATCGCGAAAAAGAAGGGCACCCTTAGCCCGGCTTACGTAAAAGAGGAAGCGGCAGCGAAGTGAAATAGGCGAGAAAACAGAATCAGCTAAACAGCGAACCGGATTTGCCTAGCAATTTGTGAAGAAACTCTTGGCGCCCGTTCAGAAAGCGCCGGGCAATTTGGACCGCCGGAAGATACTCATAAGAGACTTCCTGCAGCTTATCGCGATCGAAAGAGATGATCTGGGCCTCGGGAAATCCCAAAAGGATCGGCGACTGGCTGGAGATGATGAATTGCGCGTCTTTGTATTTGCGAAGGGTATCGTCAATCAGGACGAGGAAAGCCAGTTGCCGCTGCGGGGAAAGCGCCGATTCGGGCTCGTCCATTAGAAACAAACCATTTCTCCGGAATTTCTCCTTTAAGAGCGTGAAGAAGGACTCGCCATGCGAACACTCATGAAGGCTGCGCCCGCCATAAAACTCCGCCAGGCCTAGCCCATCCACATAACTGGCGGCATTGAAAAAGCTCTCAGCTCTGAGAAAGAAGCCCTGGCCTTTCTTGTTGTCAAAGGAGAGTCGCAGCGTTCGGACCAGTGGATCGATCGAATGATTGCTGTTCGTAGTGTCGACACCGAAATTCCGGTTTCCGCCTTCAGGGCCAAAGCCGTAATGAGAAGCGATCGCCTCTAACAGAGTGGATTTGCCCGTGCCGTTCTCACCGGCGAAGAAAGCGATTCTCGAGCGGAAGGACAGGGTTTCAAAATTGCGGATTACGGGAACACAGAAGGGGTACTTTTTCCAGTCTTCGACTCTTTCGCGCAGAAGAGTGATCCGCTTCAGCATGGCTGTGTTTTACAGGCTGCGCAGGAGTTTGTAAAGTTCGTTGGCGGCGTCGAAGTCGGCTTCGAGTTCGCGGGAGCCGAGGCGCTCACGGAGATCGTCGAGGCGGCGAGCGAAAAGGTCGAGGGCGGCGGAGAGGACTTCCTTGTTGGTGAGAACGATGTCGCGCCAGGTGGCGTAGGAGCTTCCGGCAAGGCGCAGGGTATCGCGCAAGCCCGGCCCGGCCAACGTGATCGGCAGGCCGTTTTCATCGAGGCGGTCGTAGAGAAACGACCCCAACGCCACGGCGGCCAGTTGCGGCAAATGCGATGCCAGGCCCACGGCGTAGTCATGCTGCTGGGCGCCAAGCCATACAGGCCGCGCACCCAACTTTTCCAAGATTTTTGTGAAGGCGACGATGCGCGGGTCGCGGTCTTCCTGCGCAGGGCCCATCAGGGCATAAGTGGCCTTCTGGAACAGGTCCGCGTCCGATTGCGCAAACCCCGAAAGTTCGCGCCCCGCCATCGGGTGACCACCAAGAAAAATGGGGCTGGACTCCTCGTCCTGGAATAGCTCTGCAGCTGCGGTGCAGATTCGCATCTTGGTGCTGCACGCATCGGTGATCACGGCTTGAGGCGCGGCGTTCTGCGCGATTTCCGGCAGGATGTCGAGCGTGACGCCGATAGGCAGCGCGAGATAGACGAGGTCCGCGCCACGAATGGCCACCTCAATGGCCCCGGAGAACGCCTCGTTCACAGCGCCGGAATTTTTCAGCTGCTGCGCGACGTCTGCACGGTCCCAACCGACGATGTGCATGTCCGGGGTGTAGCTGCGAAGCGCTTTGGCAAACGACCCGCCAATCAGTCCGGTGCCCAGGATGGCTGCGCGTTGAATCAGGTGCGCCATTGTCAGGCGACGCGGCGTCCCACGGCCGGGGCGATGATGCGGATTTCGCTCATGAGCTGCGCGAATTGCGTGGGTTCGAGCGACTGCGCACCGTCGGAGAGCGCATGATCGGGATCGTTATGCACTTCGATGAGCAGTCCGTCAGCACCTGCGGCCACCGCGGCGCGGGCCATAGCTCCGACTTTATCGCGGCGTCCCGTGCCGTGCGAAGGATCGGCAACAATTGGCAAGTGCGAAAGCTTCTGGATCACAGGAATGGCGGCGATATCCAGCGTGTTGCGGAGATAAGTTTCAAACGTGCGGATGCCACGCTCGCAAAGAATCACATTGTAGTTTCCACCGGAGAGAATGTACTCGGCGCTGAGCAGCAGCTCTTCGATGGTGGCGGACATGCCGCGCTTGAGCAGCACGGGCTTTTGCACTTCGCCGAGGGCGCGCAAAAGAAAATAATTCTGCATGTTGCGCGCGCCGACCTGGAAGATGTCGACGTAACCGTTCATCATTTCGATTTGCGAAGGATCCATCACTTCGCTGACGACGAAGAGGCCGAACTTGTCGGCGGCTTCGCGCAGCATCTGAAGGCCTTTTTCCCCCAGCCCCTGGAAGGCGTACGGCGAAGTGCGCGGCTTGAAGGCGCCTCCACGCATAATTTTGGCTCCCGCTTTCGAGATCGCGTCGGCGACGGCGTGAATCTGCTCGCGGGACTCCACGGAGCACGGACCTGCGGCAACCACCACTTCCGGACCGCCGATTTTCACGCCCTTGCCCAGATCGATCACCGTGCCCTGCGGCCGGAAATGCCGGCTGGCCAGTTTGAACGGTTGCGTGATGCGGACAACTTCGCGCACGCCGCTGAGCAGTTCGAAATCGCGGTGATCGAAGTCGCGGTGCACGCCGACGGCGCCGAGCACGGTATGCGTCGCGCCGGTGGAACGGTGCACGTCGAAGCCGCTGGCGACTATGCGGTCAATGACATGCTGGATCTGCTCTTCCGTTGCCCCTTCTTGCATTACGATGACCATGGGTGTTTCCTCATTTCAAGAAATTGGAATTGACCATTTGTCCGACGCTGCACCGCATCGGGAGTGAAAGCGACCCACTCGTCGCATTCGAGCACCCTCAAAACCTATTGCGAACCCTTTTTGTCGCTCGCGGACTCAGCGTGCATCGCCAGACGTTCCGCAGAGCGCGCTTCGTCAATGATGCGTTCGAACAAACGCCGAATTGCCGCATCGCTCAGCGGCCCTTTGTTGTTGCGCGCCACATTGGCCAACACTTCGTTCTCGCGTGCCGGCTGGTAAATCGGCATTCCCGCGGCATGCTTCAGGCGGCCGACTTCCAGGGCGCATTGCGAACGCTCGTTGAGGAGCTCGACGAGTTTCTTGTCGATTTCATCCATTTTGCGCCGCCAATCGCTGATATTCATGCAGGTACCTTCGCCGATCGAAGTCGCGAGTGGCGCGTGGCGTGTGGCGCGTAAACAATCATAAAGCCACCTCGCGGCGGGAAAGGCCTTTGTGGCCGGCTTCTTTCAGCGAGTGCACGCGTTCACGCAGGGCGGTTGCTGCGGCGTCTACCGAGGAAGCCTTCTCGATTTCCGAAACGAGCGCGGAACCGACCACGGCGGCATCGGCCAGGCCGCCAAGAACGGAAACGTGCCCCGGCAACGAAAGGCCGAAGCCCACTGCGACAGGAAGTTGCGTGAACTTGTGCACGCGGCGCAGCAAGCCGGGAAGGTCTTCGGGCAGCGCGTCTTTTGCCCCGGTTACGCCCGTGCGCGAAATCAGGTAAAGAAAGCCGGACGAACACGTCGAAATTTTCTGCAACCGTTCGTCATCGGAAGTGGGCGCCGCGAGAAAAATTGTGTCAAGACCATGATCGTGCATTATTCCGCGATAATCCTCGGCCTCTTCAGGCGTCAGATCGGTAACCAATACGCCGTCGGCTCCGGCTTGGGCGGCCGCCTTCGCAAATTTCTCCAGGCCCATCTGCAAAATGGGATTGAAATACGTGAACAACACCAGCGGCACCTGGCTGGACCTGCGAATTTGCTGCACAAGTTCCAACACGCCGTGCAAGGTGGTACCGGCTTTCAGCGCGCGCTCCGAAGCACGCTGAATCGTAGGCCCATCCGCCAGCGGATCGCTGAACGGCACGCCCAGCTCAATTACATCGGCTCCCCCCTCCGCCAGCGCTAGGACAAACTTCTGCGTCGCCTCCAAACAGGGATCGCCCGCCGTGATATACGCGACGATGCCCAATCCCCCCCCTTCGCGAAGTTCCGCGAATCGCCTGGAGATACGCGTCGAGTTTTGTGGGGCACTAACCATGCGTTTTGGCCAGACTAAAGCAGGCGCTTATAGGTGTCCATGTCCTTGTCGCCGCGCCCGGACAGATTCACGATCACCAGGTCGCTGGACGTGAACTGCGGCAGGCGCTCGATCAGGCCGGCGATGGCGTGCGCGGATTCCAGCGCGGGAATGATCCCTTCGGTGCGCGAAAGCAGTTGCGCGGCTTCGAGCGCCGCCTGATCGGAGACTGCTGCATACTCCGCGCGGCGCTGATCCGCGAGCCAGGCGTGCTCCGGACCGATGGCCGGATAGTCGAGGCCCGCGGAAATGGAATGCGTGGTGGCGATCTGGCCGTCTTCATTTTGCAGCACGTAGGTGTAGGTTCCCTGCAACACGCCGGGGCGCGCGCCGGTGAAGCCCTGATGAGCGGCAAGGCGCGCGGCGTGTTCGCCCAGGCCGTTGCCGCGGCCGCCAGCTTCGATACCGATCATTTTCACGCCGGCGTCTCCCAAAAATTCGTGGAACAAGCCGATGGAATTGGAGCCGCCTCCGACGCAGGCGTAGAGATGCGTGGGCAAGCGCTTTTCGGCGGCGAGAATCTGCTGGCGCGCTTCGTGGCCGATGCAGGTGTGAAAATCGCGCACCATGGTCGGATAAGGGTGAGCACCCAGCACGGAGCCGAGTAGGTAATGCGAGGTGCGCACGTTGGTGACCCAGTCGCGCATGGCCTCGTTGATGGCGTCTTTGAGCGTCTTGCTGCCGGATTCGACGCCGACGACTTCCGCGCCCAGCATGCGCATGCGCGCCACATTCAGCGCCTGGCGCGCCATATCTTCCGTGCCCATGTAGACAGTCGATTGCAGGCCCAGATGTGCGGCGACGGTAGCGGAAGCAACACCGTGCTGACCGGCACCGGTTTCCGCAATGATGCGCGGCTTGCCCATCCTCACGGCGAGCAAGCCTTGCCCGATGGCGTTGTTGATTTTGTGCGCGCCGGTGTGCAGCAGGTCTTCGCGCTTCAGATAAATGCGCGGCCCGCCGAGGTACGCGGTGAGCCGCGCGGCAAACTGCAGCGGGGTGGGGCGTCCGGCGAGATTTTTGAGCAGCGACTGGACCTCGGCCTGAAACGCGCTGTCGGTTTTGGCTTGTGCGTAGGCGCGCTCCAGCTCGTACAGCGGCACCATCAAGGTTTCGGGAACGTAGCGGCCACCGTATGGGCCAAAACGGCCTGGAACCGCGGCGGGGATAGTGAGTTGGCTGTTCATGGCTAGAATCCCATATTGTACCTTGAGCGCGGCGAGTTGCGGCAATTCGAACTATTCACGGAGGCGGTACTCCAGGATGGGGCGCACGCTTCCCGGAAGGACCGAAGAGGGCTTCTCGTGGACGCGGACGGCGCCTTGACGCAGATAGAACGGCTCCTGCATGAGGATCAGCCGTCAGCACGTTCCCGGAATCCCAATTGCGAGAGAGGCGTCATACGGCCAATGCGCTTTCGAGCGCATCGTTAGTGCGGTGAGAAGCTCGGCTTCCTCGAGGCGCGCTCGGCGAATCTGCGCAATCTCCCGCAACTGTGTGTTCCTACCCGTTCGCAGGCCGATGTCACGAGAATAGATCGCGGTTAGCGCGGGCTACTTCGTCGAAAAAAGCGCGCATCTTTGCGGTATCCTTGCGGCCGGGGCGCGATTCCACGCCGCTGGTCACGTCTACCGCGTAGGGGCGCACGACGCGAATCGCTTCCCCCACATTTTCGGGCGTGAGACCCCCGGCCAGGATTACGCGATGCGCTTGAGCAGCGGTGCGTGCAAGATGCCAGTTGGCCAACGACCCCGTGCCGCCAAACTGTCCGGGTTGCGCGGCGTCAATCAAAAACGCGGCGGCGGAGCGGAATTTCGCATAAGCTGGAGTCGCACTTCCCTGCCCCAGACGCATCGCCTTAATCACCTGCACATGCTCCGCAACCGCGTCCGCCATTCGAGCTGTTTCGTCCCCGTGGAGTTGGGCGGCGGAAAGATGCAGCGCGCGGCACAACGCGACGACGGGTTCCGCTTCCCAATTCACGAAAACGCCCGCGGTGACGACAAACGGAGGCAGGCGATCCACCAACTCAGCCGCGGCAGCAGGCGTAATCGAGCGCGGGCTTTGCGGATAAAAATTCAGGCCGATGCAGTGTGCGCCAAGTTCCACGGCAAGCTTGGCGTCTTCTAGCTTCGTGATGCCGCAAATTTTGACGCGTACCATCGAATCACTCTGCCTTGGCGTCCGTGGCGAGAAGGGCGCGCAGCGCAGTCGCCGGGTCAGCGGCCAGCATCAGGTGCTCGCCGATAAGAAAGGCGTCGAAGCCGGCAGCATGCAGGTCCTGCAAATCGGCGTGGGAACGCAACCCGGATTCGGCCACGGCTATGCATTCGTCGGGAATGTGGGTGATGAGCTCATAAGAAGTTTCCACGCGCACCGCGAGCGTTTTCAGGTCGCGGTTGTTCACACCAAGGATGCGCGCGCCGGAAGCCGTGGCGCGGTCGAGTTCCTGCCGCGTGTGCACTTCCACGAGCGGCTCCATTTTCAGTTCGCGACCCAGTGCAATCAGGTCGCGCAGCTGGCCGTCGGAAAGCGCGGCCACAATCAACAAGAAGGAATCCGCGTCATTGGCCCGCGCTTCCCAGACCTGCCAGGGATCAAAGATGAAGTCCTTGCGCAGGACCGGCAGCGCCACTTCCTTGCGCGCGTCGCGCAGGTTCTTCAGCGAGCCGCCGAAGAACTCACCTTCGGTCAGCACAGAAAGTGCCGCCGCGCCCGCTGCGCCCAGAGCCTTTGCCAGGGCAGGAGCATCAAATGGATCGCGGATAACCCCGCGGGAAGGCGAGGCAGGTTTTAGTTCGGCGATAATGTTGATGGCATCGCGACAGAGGGCGGCCGCAAAATTGCGCACTGGCGAGGCGGCCGCCACGCCGTATTTCAGCGCCGTTTGCGGCAACACGCTCTTGCGGCGCTCCACCTCGGTGCGGCGCGCCTCCAGAATGCGGTCCAGGACGGTTCCCGTGTTGGCGTGGGCGTTCATGCGGGTGAACTTGTATGCTAGGGAGTACGGGGAACGCCTGTCAAATGCGGCGAAGCCCGCGAGTAGACGGATAATGGGGATGAGATGGGTTATAAGGCCAAGTACGGCGCTTTGTTGGAGGGCATTGTCAACGAAGCGGATGCCATGGCCATGCGCTTTTACCAGGACGGCGACGCGCTGGGCGTGGAACGCAAGCGCGACGGCACCAAGGTAACGCAGGCGGACAAGGGCATCGAGCAGATGGCGATTGCTCGGGTAAAAGCCAGCGGCCTGGCGATGGATGTGGTGGGCGAAGAGACCAGCAGCGAGGCGCCGAGCGGCCCGGCGACAAACGCGCGCGCACGCATGATTATCGACCCCATTGACGGGACCGAGGAGTTCACGCGCGGCATTCCCACATTCGGCACGCTGATCGGCATCGAGGAAAATGGAGAAATTGTGGCGGGCATGGTCAGCGCGCCGGCGTTGGGCACGGGCTCGCGCTGGTGGGCGTACCGCGGCGAAGGCGCGTGGCGCGGCGAGAAGCGGTTGCAGGTATCGCGCGTCTCACAACTCGCCGAATCGATGATTTTCACCACGGGAACGGGGCCGCGCAAAGACGCCAATGCGCGCGCGCGTATGCGGCGACTGGCGGATGTGGCGCGCAGCAGCCGGTCGATCGGCGGCTTCTGGCAGCACATGCTGGTGGCGGAGGGGGCCATCGAATGCGCGGTGGATTGGATTTCGAAACCGTGGGATCTCGCGCCGCTCGGCATCATCGTGGAAGAAGCGGGCGGCAGAGCCACCACGGTGGACGGCGAACGGACTATCTACAAAGGGCGCTTCGTCAGCACGAACGGACTTGTCCATGACGAGGTGCTGAGCTTTTTCCGGTGAGGTGCGCCGATGATTCGCGTGAAGCGCGTTTATGAAGAGCCTTCGAAAGAAGATGGATTTCGCGTGCTCGTAGACCGCCTGTGGCCACGTGGCCTCCCGAAAGCGCGCGCGAAAGTGGATCTGTGGATGAAAGAAATCGCGCCTAGCGATGCCCTTCGCAAGGAGTTTCACCAGGAAAAGGTGAGTTGGCCGCAATTCGAAAAGCGCTACCAGGCGGAACTGGCCAAAAATAAAGATTTGCTGGGCGAGATCCGCAAGCTCGAGAAAGAACACGGCAAGGTGTCGCTCCTCTATGGCCGCCATGACGAGAAGCAGAATCAGGCGGTGATTATTGCCGGGGCCCTGAAGGGAATACGGTGAACGCGGAGCAAACGCTGCGCGTGATTCAGGAAGAAGTTTGCGCCTGTCGCAAATGTCCGCGTCTGGTGAAATACCGCGAAAAGGTCGCGCGGGTGAAGCGCCGCGCGTTCCGCGAATGGAAGTACTGGGGACGTGGCGTCCCCGGTTTCGGCGACCCAAGCGCGAGGCTTTTTATTCTTGGACTGGCACCCGCTGCGCATGGCGGTAATCGCACTGGCCGCGTCTTCACGGGCGATCGCTCCGGCGATTTTTTGTTCGAAGCGTTGCACAAGGCGGGCTTCGCGAACCAAGCCACTTCCCTGCGGCGCGACGACGACTTGCGCCTCATGAATGCATACATCACCGCGGCGGTGCGCTGCGCTCCTCCGGAAAACAAGCCGTTGCGAAGCGAAATCTTGCGCTGCCGGCCGTATCTGGAACAAGAACTCGATCTCCTGCGGCCAAAAGCGATCCTGGCGCTGGGAAAAATCGCGTGGGATGCGTATCTGGAAGTCCTGAAGCAACGCGGGAAGATAAGCTCGCGCGCGGCGTTTCGTTTCGCGCATGGCGCCGAGTGCGAGACTGGAAATGACTTGCCACGCCTCTTCGGCGTATACCACCCCAGCCAGCAAAACACGCAAACCGGTCGCCTCACCCAGGCCATGTACGCCAGTGTCCTCGACCGCGTTCGCAAATTCCTGGCTCAGGCCTGAATTTTCAAGGTTGCGACTTGAGCGCGGCTTGCATGGCGCCGGATCGCGGCCAGAACCTGTCCGCAAGTCTCCACAGCAACAAAACACCGACAATCGCCCCGTAAGTGAGGGGCCGGATGACCGCTGATTTCACCAGCCAGTAGTAGTGAATCACACCGGCTACGGCGCTTATGTAAATCGCGCGGTGCAGTAGCTGCCAACGCCGCCCGCCGAGGCGACGGATCCATCCTGCCGAGGAAGTGATGGCCAGCGGAATCAGCAGCGTAAAGGCAAGGAAGCCGATGGTGATATATGGCCGCTTGTAGATGTCTTTCCACATTTCGGCAAGATCGAAGAATTTGTCTAGCCAGATGTAGGTCAGGAAATGCAGGCAGCCGTAGAAAAACGCAAACAGACCCAGCATGCGGCGCAAGCGGATCAACTCCGGTGCCAGAATCTTGCGAAGGGGCGTTATCGCCAGGGTGATGAGCAGAAACCGCAGAGTCCAATCGCCCGTGGTGTGAGTGATGTATTCGATCGGGTTGGCCGTCAGGCCGTTGTGGAGCGCGTCCCATCCTAGCGATCCGAGGGGCAACAGGCACGCCACAAAGACGACTGCCTTGGTCCATTTGCTGAGGAAAATCTTGCGCATCAGCGGCGTTTAGTAGAACTTCTTGAGGTCCATTCCAGTGTACAGGCCGGCGACTTGATCCGCGTAGCCGTTGAACATCAGCGTATTGCGTTTGAAGAACTCGCCGAGCCGACGCTCCTTGGCCTGGCTCCAGCGCGGATGGTCAACCGTGGGATTCACGTTGGCGTAGAAGCCATATTCATTCGCGGCCATGCGGTTCCACGTTGTGGCCGGCTGTTCCTTCTGAAAACGGATCTTGACCAGCGACTTGGCGCTCTTGAACCCATATTTCCAGGGAATCACCATGCGCACCGGCGCCCCATCCTGATTGGGCAAGGTTTCGCCGTACATGCCCACACAGAGAAGCGTCAGTGGATTCATCGCCTCATCCAGGCGCAACCCTTCGACATACGGGAATTCGATCCCTGCATACCTGGCTTCCGGCATCTGTTTGGGGTCGTAGACCGATTGGAAGGCTACGTATTTTGCTTGCGGCGTGGGCTCAACCAGCTTGGCCAGGGCGCTGAAGGAATAACCGATCCACGGCACCACGATGGACCAGGCTTCCACGCAGCGATGCCTGTAGATGCGCTCCTCAAGAGGGGCAAGTTTCAGAATTTCGTCGATGGTGATCTGCCGGGGCTTTTTGACCTCCCCTTCGAGGGAAACGCTCCACGGATCGGTCTTCAAGGTGTGTGAATTTCGTGCCGGCTCGGTCTTGTCCACTCCAAATTCGTAGTAGTTGTTGTAGTGCGTCACGTCGTCGTAGGTGTTCTGCTTTTCCGTGGTGCTGAACGGACTCTTCAGGACGCCATTCAACTTTGTTCCTGCATGTGCCTTTGGCGGCGCAGCCAGTTCCCACAATCCGCCACCGACAAGCAGGGCGGCACCTGCGAGTCCCGTATCTTTCAGGAACTTTCTACGGTTCATATAAAGGTGCTTGGGGGTCACGTCCGCGTGGGTCAATTCTGCGTTCCGCCGAAACAGCATTCCTCAGGTCTCCTCGGTCCATGGACCAATAACTATTCTACGCGCCCTAGGCTAGGAGTGGTTTGCTGGTCCCGGAGTTACACGGGGCTGCAAGACGGGGCCGACACCCCTGGAAACTGCGGCTGGCAGTACTCCCTCCCGGTTCTTCATCTTAATCATTTATTTTCAAATACATAGGTACAGTTGAGGTGGCAGCGTACCTGCTTTCCTCTCCTGCTGGAGGTAACTGCCATGTCTTTCGACCAACGGCGGGTCCTGGCAATCCCGGCTTTGAGCCTGGCGGCATTTCTATTTTCGGCGGAAACCGTGCAGGCCCAGGAGGCCCCGGTCACCAGCCGCGATGCGGTGCAGACCGACGCAGTGCCGGATGCTCGCCCGGAGGGCCGCGCTGTCGATGGCAACCGCCACGGCCAAGCAGCGGAGACCTTCGCGGTGGTGCCCGGCACGCGCTTCCTGGTAAGCCTTGAGAGCAACATAAACACTAAACAGGCGCACAAGAACCAGGAGTTTCGCGTGCGGACTCTCGAGCCGCTGCTCGCCGGACAGGGCAATTACCTTCCTGCTGGCGCAGTCATCGTCGGCCATGTCAGCCGCGTGGACCCCGCAGGGGCCACAGGCCGCGCCAAAATCTGGCTGACGTTTGACGAGATCCACACGCGCTTTGGCAAGCTGCCCATTGTCGCCGAAGTGGCTGGCGTGCCGGGGGATCACAGTCTCAAGCCGGGGCCGATTCAGGAAGGCGTCATCGAGGGCCGCAGCAGCACGCAAAAGGATGCCGCGCAGGCCGCGGCCGCAGGTGCGGCCATGGGTGCCCTACAAGGCGTCAAGGACAAGAACAAGAAAGAAGCCGCGGAAGCGGCCGCAATCGGCGCTCTGGAGGCCTACTTGATGGAATCTGGCCGCGGCCAGGAGATTGATCTGCCGCATGGCGCGAAGCTCGAACTCGAACTGGAGCGTGCGCTGTACCTTGTCAAAGACTGAGCCATTCCCGAAACACTTATGTGTAGGGCGGAGCATGCTCCGCCCGATTCCGGTACGCTTCTCGCACCTGCAAGACCTCCGCTTGGCATTCCGAACCGCGCTTGTTACAGTCGTCTCACCCACCCAACGTGCGACAATAAGGAAATATCCGGAGTCGTGTAAGGAGACGAGGCACAGCGCATGGGCGATGAAACCAAGGCCGTACGCACGGTGGAAACCGGCGAGCGCAAGGATCGCATCCTGATCGTCGAGGACGAAGACAACGCCCGTAAAGGTTACGAACAGCTTCTGCAACGCTGGGGCTACGAAGTGCTGGGCGTGGGCACGGCCGAAGACGCACTGGCGAAATTCTCGACCTTCCAGCCAGACACTTTGATTGCTGACGTGGAGCTCCCAGGCATGAACGGCCTGGACCTGCTCAAGCAACTCGGCGAGGACCTACGCGACGTTCCCGCGATTATCATCACCGGCAAAGGCAGCGAAGAGCGCGCCGTGGCCGCCATCGAATCGGGCGCTTTCTGGTACATCGAAAAGCCGCTGAAAGGCCCGGTGCTGCGCGCCCTTCTGGACCGGGCGCTAAGCAGAGCGCGCGACGCACACCACCTGGCCGTGCTGCAACGCCAGTTGCGCGACGCCGGCAGGCTGGGGGACATCGTCGGAGCTTCCAAGCCTATGCAGGAAGTGATGCGGATCATCGAGATGGCCGCGCCGAGTTCCGCCTCCGTGCTGATTACGGGAGAAACCGGCGCGGGCAAGGAGATCGTGGCGCGCACCATCCACAAACTTTCTCCACGCACCAACGGGCCTTTCGTGGCGATCAACTGTTCGGCCATCCCGGAAACACTGATGGAGAGCGAAATCTTCGGCCACGAGCGCGGTGCCTTCACCGGGGCAGCCGAACGCCGCATCGGCTGCTTCGAACTCGCCGACAGCGGCACTCTGCTGCTCGACGAAATCGGTGAAATGCCCGCGCCCACGCAGGCCAAACTGCTGCGCGTGCTCGAGGACCGCAAGGTGCGACGCCTCGGCAGCAAAACCGAGACTCCCGTGGACGTGCGCGTGATCGCCGCCACCAACAAGGATCCGGAAAAGGCGGTGGCCGACGGCGGCCTGCGCCAAGACCTCTATTTCCGGCTGAACGTCTTCCATGTGCACCTGCCGCCGCTGCGCGAACACAAGGAAGACATCCCGCTGCTGGCCGAGCACATTCTGCGTGACATCAACGCCAAGCACGGCAAGAGTGTCCGGGGCATCGGCGCTGAGGTGCTGGATATCTTCATGAGCCATACCTGGCCGGGAAACATCCGCGAGTTGCGCAACGTTCTCGAACGCGCTGCGATCATGTCCGAGAAGGACTTGATTACGCGAAGTTCCCTACCCGGCGAATTCGGCAGGGTGGCCACCAAGGGGCCCAGTGATTTATCCTCCATCAAGTTTCCTGTGGGGACGACCGTGGACGCCATGGAGCGCGAACTGATCTTGCAAACCTTGCAGGCCACGGGCAACAACAAAACGCGCGCCGCGGAGCTTTTGGGCGTCAGCCTGAAGACGCTCCATAACAAACTGAAAGAATACGGCAACGAAAAAGGGGAAACGGAGTCCTAGCGCGTTATGCAGCTTGGGCTGCGTGCCAAATTGACGATGACCATGGCAGGGCTGGTGCTTCTGTCCACGGCGGTGTTGTCCCTGGTGTTCGCGGAACTCCTGCTGCAGCAGGAATTACACGATACGGAAAAGCGCGCCAACGAACTGGCCAGCGAGACTTTTGACTCCGCCCGTCGCGCTCTGGAAGACGCCCGCAGCCAGGGGTTGCGGCCCGCCTCCGACAGTCCACTGGACACCCACGAGTACGTAGCGCATGCGTTTGATATGAGCGAAGGACTGGCCGACCGTCTGCAATCGGCCACAACCTATTCTCCCTCCATTTATGAAGCCACGATTGTCGACAGCAACGACGTGGTGCTGATTTCGAGCGACGCGCGCCTTGCGGGAAAGACCGCGCTGCGCCGCCCGCCCCTTTCCCAACTCGTGCGCAGCTCATTTGTGCGGCAGGTCCGCATCCTCAACGAAACCTCGCAGGTTTACGAAGTGGAATTCCCTTTCAAACTGCGCGGTGAACCGTTCGGCGAGGTGCGCGTAGCCGTCTCCACCGGCTTGCTGCTGAACGATATCAAGCCGCGTCTCAACCGCTGGGGCAGCATCGCTCTGCTTGGCCTGGCGCTTTCCACGTTTCTCGCCGCCGTGGTGAGCGGCGCCGCGCTTGCTCCGATTCGCGACATCCTGGCGCAACTCGAGCGCATTTCCCTAGGCGTTTACGATAGCCCCTCCCCGTCTACCAAGAGCGTTCCGGAGAGCGTCGACGAACTCGGGCAGGTGCGGCAGAAGATCCAGCAGGTCGGCCAGCAACTTCGCGGCGTGCACGAAATTTTCAGTTCCCTGCGGGACAACATGAACTCGGTGATGGCCGGCCTGGAAGACGGATTGTTGCTCTTCACGAAGGATGGTCGGGCGGTGATGGTCAGCCCGGCCGCAGAAAAATTCCTGGGTGCTCCGGCAGGACAGTTTCTCGGCCGCTGCGTGACCGACATTTTTCCTCCCGGCAATCCATTGTTTGAAGCCTTGCATCTGGAAGACGGCCATTTGACCGACGTCGCCTCGGAAACCGAAGTGCAAACCAGCGAAGGACGCAAGCGCGTGGGCGTCAGCGTCCAGGAAATCCAGGGCGCCGGCGAACGCATGGGTGCGATGGTGACTTTGCGCGATCTTGATTCCCTGGAAAGCATAAACACCCAGCTTCAGGTGAGCGAGCGCCTGGCGGCCGTCGGGCGCATCACCGCCGGCGTGGCGCACGAAGTGAAAAACCCCCTGAATTCCATGCGCTTGTGGATCGAGAACCTGAAGGAATCTCTGCCGGCAGAGACCGATGGCGCAGCAAAGCAGGCTCTGCATGTGCTCGACGCGGAGATCGACCGACTCGATGCCGTTGTGAAGCGCTTCCTGGATTTTTCGCGCCCGATGGACGTGCGCCTCGAACCTACACAGCTTGCGGACCTGCTCAATGAGGTCCTCGAGGTAGCACTGCCGCAACTACAAAAGGCAAACGTGACCGTGGCGCGCCTTCTGCCCATCGGCATACCAGAAGTTTTTGTGGATCGCGACCTTTTGAAACAAGCGGTGCTGAATCTGGTGCTCAACGCCGTTGAAGCCATGCCCAACGGCGGGCAGCTTCAACTCACGCTCAGCCGCCGCGGCGAAATGGCGGAGATTACCGTCGGCGACACAGGGAAAGGGATTTCTCCCCAGGATCGCAACAAAGTGTTTCAGCTTTTCTTCACAACTCGGCCGGGCGGCAGCGGCATCGGGCTTGCCAGCACTTTCCGAATTGTGCAGCTTCACAACGGTTCGATAGACTTTACTTCGGAGGTAGGGCGCGGAACAACTTTCCGTATCGAGTTGCCGCTCGCCGCGTGAGCATGCCGATCATTCCAGCCACATTTTCGTGGAATCCCCGCGCCGCTGCGCCGTTGCTGTTGACCTGCGCTTGCGCTGTTTTTGCAGGCGGGTGCTTTACCGCAAAGCGTCCCGCGGCGAAACTCGCTTTCGCGGCCCCCGCCCATCCCGTGATTCCGCCACCCGCTGCTATTGCGCTGGTGGATGCACCGGAAGTTTTTGTGGAACCAGACGAACGGGTCGCGCCGCTCGTCGTTCCTCGTGGAGCGCCTCCAAGGCCACGCGTGATGGCGGTCCCTGCGCCGGAGCGCGTTGCGCCGGAAAAGTCCGCGAACCCTCTCATGGCTCCCGCCCTTACCGATGCGGAGATGTCCGCGGCAAAATCGGCGACCCAGAACAGCCTCGCAATTGCCGAACGCAACCTGGCATCGACAAAGGGCAGAAGCCTGAACATCGCGCAGCAGGATTTGGTCTCGAAAATTCAGGGCTTCGTAGACAGCGCGAGGGAAGAGATGAAAAACAACGACTGGCCACGAGCGCAAATCCAGGCCCACAAGGCGGAAGTGCTCTCTCAGGAAATTTTCCCGAATCCCTGAGGCCGCCGTAGCCTTTATGCTCGGTTGTACCAATCACTTTTACTCGTCTGCGTTGCGCTAAAATAGCGACATGAAAACCTACGATGCGGTCATTGCCGGAGGCGGCATCATTGGCGCTTCGATCGCGCTGGAACTTGCTTCCGCGGGATTGAAAGTGGCGGTTTTCGACACGCAGAAACCCGGCCGCGAAGCCTCCTGGGCGAGCGCAGGAATGATTTCGGCTTCACCGGAGAGCCCGGCGATGGCTTCCCTGTTGCCCCTGAGCCTGGCCAGTGTCCGGCTCTACCCCGAGTTCATCGGCCCGGTGGAAGAGCTTTCAGGGCAATCGGTCGGCTACCGGAAAGACGGCGCTCTGGATATTGCCCTCACCGAGGAAGAGGCTCGGGGTTTGAGCGAAATGTTGCTGCGGCACCGCGCTGCCGGATTGCGGGCTGAACTCGTGAATCCCCAGCAGGCCCGCAAACTGCAACCTTTGCTTTCTTCCGAAGTGTGCTCCGCCATTCATCGGCCAGATGAAGCTTCCCTGGACAACCGCCTTTTCACCGAAGCGACACTTGAAGCAGCGCGGCGCAAAGGCGTGGAGATTTTTTCCGGCAACGGCGCAAAAGCTTTGTGGTTTGAAGGCAGCACCTGTGCGGGCCTGCAATTGGAGACCGGGTGCGTGGCAGCCCGATGGACGGTGATCGCCGCGGGATGTTTCAGCGCGCGTATCGAAGGCGCCGCTCCGTACGCGCCGGTGATTCCCGCCAAGGGACAAATGATGGCTTTGCGTTGCGATGCCGTGCGCCTGCAAAGGGATTTGTGGCTGGGGCACAACTATCTGGTGCCACGCAACGACGGCCGTATCATCGCCGGCGCCACCGTGGAGTACGAGGGCTTCGACCGCGGTGTCACCGCCGGGGGCTCGCGGCAAATCCTTAACGCCGCGCTTTCTCTCCTACCCGGCCTCGACAAGGCCTGCGTCGAAGAGACCTGGGCCGGCCTGCGGCCCGATTCGCCCGACCATCTCCCGATTCTGGGGCCCACGGACCGCAACGGCCTGCTAATCGCCACGGGACATTTCCGCAGCGGCATTTTGCTGACACCCATCACCGCGAGGCTGGTGCGCGAGTGGATAACGTCGCAGAAAGTAAGTGTGGATTGGGCGCCCTTCAGCCCGATGCGCTTTCAGCACATGCGCCAGACGCGGACGGCATAAATCAGCCCTCCCTGCTATTGCTGTACGGGTTGCACGACGACGGTGTTCGATTGCCCGACGTTGGTGTAGTGCACCTGGTCGGCGTCGAGCTGCAGATCGCGCTCCAGCAACAGGTCCATCGAAGAACCTCGCGGCAACTGCGCTTCAGGCCCGCGCGAGAAGAGCACCGCTGCGAGGCCGACCACGCCGCCGATGCCCGCGCCGATTCCAGCGCCCTTGCCACCGTCCGCAATGGCGCCGATGCCCGCGCCGGTGGCGGTGGTGGTGGCGATCGTCTTTGCGTCTTTGCCCTTTCCGCCCGGGCCGGTGATCTTCCCTTCCGAGTCGGTCTTGGTGTTGTTGGCGTCTGTACTGTTCGGCTCGGCGTTCAGGTCCACGGTGTAGCCGTTGGGCAATACCAGCGTGTTCAGGCGAATGCGCAACTCCCCTTTGCCCTTCACGTGGCCTGCACGCTTTGATTCGGTGACTTCGCCGCGAAGGTAGGAGCCCACGGGCATGATCACCTTATTGTTAATGGTGATGGGAAATGAGGTACGGAAATAGACCGAGTCGCCCTTCTTGGCGGTGGCCGTGGAAATGCCGTTTTCCAAGGTAACCCCGATTCTTGTTCCTGAAGGAACGGTAATCATTTGTCCGCTGGAAGCGCGCGGAGCGGGCGCCGGGGCCGGGCGCACCGACGGCGGAGGTGGGTCGGTCTGCGGCCCATCCGGGGCCTGCGCGAAGACCGCGCTTGCGAAAAATAAACTCAATCCCAACGCCTGGGAAAAATAACCGACCTGGTTGGCGCGACGCAAGGTTGTTCTCCCTTCTTGTCTGGTCCGATGCACCCGGTCGATTTACGGATGCCCGCAGCACAGCTGGCAAGAAGGGAGTTTACTCTAAGGGGACCGGTGCGTGTAACTAATCTGCGATCACCCCGGTTAACATCAGGGGGATCA
>DATFSI010000252.1:0-26622 GCA_035262705.1 Candidatus Acidiferrum sp.
CGCATCAGCTTTTCCACCGACCCCCAGGAAACCGGCAGGCTGGTGGATGGCCACCTTTATCCCGAGACCATTTCACCCGCCGGAGAAACCTTGCGTGGCAATTCCTCTGCCGCGCGGCATGCCATGCGCACCTATCGGCTCGCCAGTGGCGAGCGCGCCCTGGCCATCGTGAATCCCATCGCCAATGCTCCGCGTTGCTCTTCCGCCGAGTGCCATGCCCATCCCGCCGAAGTCAAAACCCTCGGCTTCCTGGACATGAACGTTTCCCTGGCTACCACGGACCAGAGCGTCGCTGAGAGCAGGCAGCAAGTTTGGCTTTACACCATCATCGCCATTTTCGGCGTAGCACTTTTGAGCGCCGCTTTCGTTCGCCACAACCTCCACGGTCCGCTCACGGAACTCAGGAAGGGAACCCGGCATCTCGGCGCCGGTGACCTGGGCTACCAGATTAATTTGAGCCCGCGGCGCGGCGAACTAACCGAATTGGCCAGCTCCTTCAACACCATGAGTAGCCAGTTGAAGGAAGCCCGCAACGAAATCAATGCCTGGGCGCACACGTTGGAAGCGCGCGTCGAACAAAAGACCAGCGAATTGACGGGCGCTCATGAAGAGATGTCCCGCGTGGAGCGCATGGCCTCCATCGGCAAACTGGCGGCCGTCGTCGCGCACGAAATCAATAACCCGCTCGCCGGAATTCTCACTTACGCCAAGCTGCTCAAGAAGCGCGCCTCCAAAGAGCCGGCCGCCAACACCGAAAACATCGAAATGCTCGATCTCATCGAATCCGAAAGCCGCCGCTGCGGCGAGATTGTGCGCAACCTGATGACCTTTGGGCGCCCATCATCCATGAATTACGAGCCGGCGGACCTCAATTCCGTGATTGATCGTTGCGTGCGCCTGGTGAACCACCAGCTGGAACTGAAGAACATCGAATTGCAGCTCAATCTCGCCAACGACCTCGCGCCTGTTCGTTGTGACCCCGGACAGATTGAGCAGGTCCTCCTCGCGCTGGTAATGAACGCCATTGACGCCATGCCGAATGGCGGAACGCTCACACTGGGCACACGAAAAGCGCGCAGCGGCTCGGACGTCCAAGTGGAGGTGCGCGACGACGGCGTCGGCATGCCTCCCGAAGTGCTTCAAAACATGTTCGAGCCGTTTTTTACCACCAAGGAACGCGGCCGCGGTTTGGGGTTGGGCCTTGCCATCAGCCGGCAAATCGTGGAGCGCCACCAGGGACGCGTCGAAGTGAAATCCGAACCGGGGCGGGGAACAGTGTTCACCATCACCCTGCCCATGCAGGCCCCCATGCAGGTCAATGCCGCGCAACCGGGGGCTCAAGCGGTGGTTGCCCGATGAGGAGCGAAGCTATGGCCACGAAAGCCAAGTTGCTGGTAGTGGACGATGAATTGATTGTCCGGGACTCGCTGAACAAATGGTTCCGCGAGGAAGGCTACGACGTCAGCGTCGCGGACAGCGCCCAGGAAGCCCTTGCAAAAATGGCCGCCGGCCGCTTTGACCTTGCTCTTGTGGACATCAAGATGCCCGGTGTGGATGGCGTCGAACTCCAGAAGCGCATGCACGAGATCGACCTAGACATGATCGTGATCATCATGACCGGCTACGCATCGGTGGAGACCGCAGTGGCGGCTCTGAAAAACGGCGCATATGACTACATTGCAAAGCCGTTTGACCCCGACGACATGGCGCACACGGTAGTGAACGCACTGGCGCATAAGCGCGCGGAGAAGGAAAACGAACGGCTGCGGGAGACGGTGGCCTCCGTGGTGCGGCCGCAAGAGATGATCGGGCAGAGCGCGGCGATGATCCGCGTATTCGAGTCTATCCAGACCGTGGGGCCGACCGACGCGACGGTTTTGATCACTGGCGAAAGCGGTACAGGGAAAGAACTCTGTGCGCGCGCCATTCACGCCGCCAGCCCGCGCCACTACAATCCGCTAGTGGTTATTCACTGCGGCGCGTTGGCCGAAACGTTGTTGGAGAGCGAGCTGTTTGGTCATGAAAAGGGCGCTTTCACCGGGGCGCAATACCGCAAAAAGGGAAGTTTCGAAGTGGCCGACGGCGGCACGGTCTTCCTCGATGAAATCGGCGACATCAGCCTGAAGACGCAAAGCGACCTGCTGCGCGTGCTCCAGGAGCACGAAATTACCCGCGTTGGAAGCTCGCATCCCATTCACGTGGACTTCCGCTCGATCGCGGCGACGAACAAAGACCTGCATCAACTTGTCGAACAGGGCAGATTCCGTCCGGACTTGTTCTACCGGCTGAATGTATTCCCCATCCACCTGCCGCCGCTGCGCGAACGCAGGGGAGAAATCCCGATTCTGGTAGATCACTTTGTACGCAAGTTTGCCGCTTCGATGAACAAAAAGATCAGCAAAGTTTCTCCGGCGGCGATCAACCTGCTCGAGCGCTACCAGTGGCCCGGCAATATCCGCGAACTGGAAAACGCCGTGGAACGCGCCATGGTAGTGGCGCAGGAGCCGGAGTTGCGCGAACAGGACTTCGCGCTGCGCATGCCGGTGGCCGAACATGGGGGGCGCACGCTGGAGGATATAGAGAAGGCACACATTCTCGAAGTTCTTGAGGAATGCAAAGGCAATCAGACCCTGGCCGCGGAGGTGCTCGATATTGACCGGGTCACGCTGCACAACAAGCTGAAGAAATACGGCTGGAAACGAGTGACGGCGGATGCCTTGTGAAACGTATTCAGTTATTACCGCTGGGTTCTGTGGCCCAGGATCTGCTCTCGGATCTTGCGGCAGGGTTGGCGCGTGAGTTTCTGATTGCCTGCGAAATCCTAACGCCGGTGGGCGAGCCGTCGTTCGCCTACAACGTCACGCGGCAGCAGCATAGTTCCACGGAAATTCTGGCATCACTGGCGCAGCGCGACACACCGAATACCTGGCGGTTGCTCGGCGTGACCTCGCTCGATCTCTATATTCCGATCCTAACGTTTGTGTTTGGCGAGGCGCAGCTGGGTGGGCATTGCGCGGTGATTTCCTCACACCGGCTGCGCGATGAGTTCTACGGGCTACCGCCGAATATCTTGCAGTTCCGCGAGCGTGTTTTAAAGGAAGCGGTGCATGAATTGGGTCACACGCTTTCGCTCGATCACTGCGAAGGCGATCAGTGCGTGATGTCGGCATCGCACAGCATTGAATTGGTGGACCTGAAGAGCAGCCGGTTTTGCGCAAACTGCCGCGCGGCGGTGCCCACACGGGCCGAGGTCGAGGCACTCAACGGGACGGTGCACGTCTACAACTTGCGGCGGCCCGCCTAAGTGGGGATTTCGTCGCGGCCCTTTTTGCGCGGCACGAAGGTGCGCACAACCACGTAAAGCATCGGGATAAACAGGAGATTCAGGGTGGTGGCAGCCACCATGCCGCCGAACACTGTTGTGCCGACCGAGACGCGCGCGGCGGCGCCCGCGCCGGTGGCGAGCATCAGCGGCAAAACACCTAGAATGAAGGCCAGCGAGGTCATGAGGATTGGGCGGAGGCGGATGCGTGCAGCTTCGACGGCCGCCTCGAGGGTGTTAAGGCCTTCGTCCTGCAACTGCTCGGCGAATTCCACGATCAAGATAGCGTTCTTGCTGGCCAGACCGATCAGCATCACCAGCCCAATCTGCACGTAGACGTCGTTGGGGAGCCCACGCAGCCAGATGCCGCCAAGAGCGCCCAGCAGAGCCACGGGAACACCCAGCAGAATGATGAAGGGCAAAACGTAGCTTTCATACTGCGCGGCAAGCGTCAGGTAGACGAACACCAGGCCAAGGCCAAACAGGATGGCAGCTTTGCCGCCAGACTCAATTTCCTCCAGCGAAAGCCCAGTCCATTCAAAGGTCATACCCGGTGGGAGGACCTTTTTCGCCAGTGCCTGCATTTCGGCCATGCCTTGGCCGGAACTCAGGCCGGGCCCCGCGTTGCCGTCAATTTCAGCGGCGCGGAACAGATTGTAGCGCGTGATAACCTGTGCGTTTTCCGTCTGGTCGATTTGCACGACATTATCGAGCGGAACCATCTTGCCGGTGTCTGAGCGCAGGTAGTACCCGCGCATATCTTTGGCTTCGGAGCGGAATTTCTGGTCGGCTTGAACGTAGACGCGATACGAACGGTTGTTGAAATCGAAGTCGTTCACATACACCGAGCCCATGTACACCTGCAAGGCATCGGCGATCTGGCTGAAGGGAATCTGAAGGCTTTTGGCCTTTTCGCGATCGATGCGCACCAGTACTTGCGGGTCGTTGGCGGTGAAGCTGCTGAACAGCCCTGCGAGCTTCGCGTCCTGATTGCCGGCGGCAGAGAGCTGATTGGCGGTATCGGCCAGCGTTTGCAGCGTGTTTCTTCCCAGGTCTTCGAGCTCAAACGTAAAGCCGCCGAACTGTCCTAATCCCTGCACCGCGGGAGGGTTGAAGGGAATGATCAACCCGCCGGGAATGGCGGCGAGTTGCCCGCGCATTTTTTCGACGACCGCGGGGCCGGTGTGGTCTTTGCCCGGGCGATCCTTGAGGTCGGCGAGGTTCAGGAAAATCATGGCGCGGTTTGAGGCGTTGCCACCAAAGCTGAAACCCACCACGGTGAACGCACCGGTGATCTCGGGGATGTGCGAAACGGATTCTTCGACTTTGGCACAGACGTCCTGGGTAAAGGCCAGGGAGGCGCCCTGCGGCGTCTGCACGACGATGATGAGGTAGCCCTGGTCGTCGTCGGGAATGAAGCCTTGCGGAATGCCCAAGTAGAGGAAGGCCGCGCCACCCAGCACCGCGGCGAAAATCAGCATGGCGGGTACGCGGTGTTCGACGACCATATGCACGGTGCGGCGGTAAAAGGTTGCACCTGCATCAAACGCGCGATTGAACCAGCGGAAGAAAACTCCTTGCGCGCGCTCGCGATGGTGCCCCAGAAAAATGGCGGAGAGCGCGGGAGTCAGCGTCAACGCGTTAAAAGCGGAGATGGAAACGGAAAACGCGATGGTCAGCGCGAACTGCCGGAACAAGATGCCGGTGGTGCCGGGAAACAAGGCCACCGGCACGAATACGGAGACCAGCACCAGCGACGTGGCCACCACCGCGCTGGCCACTTCCTTCATGGCCACGCTCGCGGCGTTATGTGGCTCGGAAATGCCTTCGATGATGTGGCGCTCGACGTTTTCGATGACCACGATGGCGTCGTCTACCACGAGACCTGTGGCCAGGGTGATGCCAAACAGGGTGAGGGTGTTGATGGAAAAGCCGAGCAGCTTGACGAAAATAAACGTGCCGACCAGAGAGACCGGGATGGTAATAGCCGGGATGAAGGTGCTTCGCCATTCCTGCAGGAAGATGTAAATGACGAGGACGACGAGAAAGATAGCCTGGAGCAGGGTGATCAGCACGTCGCGGATGGAGTTGCCGATGACTTCGGTGGTGTCAAAGGCTACGGCGTACTTCAATCCGGGAGGGAAGCTTTTCGAGAGGCGCTCGAGTTCGGCTTTCGCAGCGCGATCCACTTCTAGCGCGTTGGCACCCGGAAGCTGGGTGACGGCGATGCCGGTAGCGTCATGGCCGTTGAAGCGAAGGATGGAGCTGTAATCCTCGGCGCCCAGCTCCGCGCGGCCCACATCCTTGACGCGTACCAGCGTGCCGTCGGTGCCGGTCTTGAGAATGATATTCTCGAATTCCTTGGGCTCGGAGAGGCGTCCCACGGCGCGTACGCTGATTTGATAGACCTGCGCCTGATTGGACGGAGGCTGACCGAGTTGCCCTGCGGCGACCTGCACGTTTTGTTCGGTGAGGGCGTTCAGAACCGTGGTAGCAGTCAAGCCGCGCTGGGCCATGCGCGCGGGGTCCAGCCAAAGGCGCATGGCGTATTTGCGTTCACCGAAAATCAGCACGTCGCCGACGCCCTTGACGCGTTTGAGGGCGTCACGCACATAGATGTCGAGATAGTTGCTGAGGAACAGACTGTCGTACTGTCCATTTTCCGAGTAAACGCCGGCGCCGAAGACGAAGCCAGCGGTTTGCTTGATGATGATGATGCCGGTGTTTTTGACGGCGTTTGGCAAGCGGCCGAGGGCTTGATTGACTCTGTTTTGCACGTCGACGGAAGCGAGATCGACGTCGCGGGAGATGTCAAAGGTCACGGTGATCTGGCTGGAGCCGTCGTTGCCGCTGGAAGAAGAGATGTATTTCATTCCCGGCACGCCGTTGATGGCCTGCTCCAGGGGAATGGTGACGGCAGTCTCGACGGTCTGCGCATTCGCGCCGATGTAGGAGCTGGCGACCACCACCTGCGGAGGAGCCAGGTCAGGAAACTGCGCGATCGGAAGCGTGGGGATAGCGATGGCGCCGCCCAGAACGATCAGGATCGCGCATACCGTGGCGAACACCGGCCGCCGTATAAAGAAATCGACAAACAAATCCGTCTTCCGCCTTTCCCCCGTTGAGGCTCAATCAAAAAGGAATTTGCTGGTTTGCGATTCTTATTTTCCGTTTGACGGCGCGTTTTCGGCTTTGTTGTCCGCCGGCTTGATTTGTTCGCTCACCGGTGCGCCGTCCTGCAAGAACTGCGCGCCGGAAACGATCAGGTGATCTCCGGGCTGCAAGCCGCTCACGACGGCATAGTCGTTCCCGACGACGTCTCCCAATTTGACCATTTTCTGGCGGGCGACGCTGCCCTTGGCTTCCTTTTCGGCGACGAAGACGAAGTATTGCCCATTGATGCGGGTGACAGCCAGGACCGGCACAACCGGGCCGGGCGCATTGCCCCAGATGACTTGCGCGCGCACCTGTTGAGCGATACGGAGATTGCCTTTCGCATTCGGCACCGCAGCCTTGGCCAGGACGGTTTGCGTTTCGGAATCGACTTGCGGCGAGATAAAAGTGATCTGGGTGTCGGCGCGCAGATTGCCGGCTTCGTCCAGGAGCTTGACAGGCATGCCCATGCGAAGATCCCGAGCGCGATCGGCGGGAACGTAGATGTAGGCTTCCAGGGCGCCGGGCTCATCCACCGTAGTGAGTAGCGTGGCCACGGTCACGCGGTCTCCCATACGCACAGGGACGTCACCCACGATGCCGTCCATGGGCGCGCTGACCTTGTAATAACGCAACTCGACTTTTTGCTGCTCCACCTGGTGCTCGAGCGATTTCAGTTGTGCCATGGCCGTGTCGTAGTTGGTCTGCGCGTTGTCGAGGTCGGCCTTGGCGATGACACCGGCTTCCCAGAGCTTTTTGGCGCGGTCGAGATTCGTGCGCGCCAGGTTCACGTTCGACTCCTGCGCCAGACGCGAGGCTTCCTGGCTGTTGACCGTGGCTTCCTGCTTGAGCGGGTCGATCTGCAACAGGGGAGTACCGGCGGCGACGCGGTCGCCCGACTTGACGTAAATCTTGGTGATGTAGCCCTCGACTTGAGGATTGATGGAAGCGGAATGCCGCGATTTCAGCAGGGCCAGGTACTCGGTGGTGTTTGTGATGCGCTTGGATTCGATCAATTGCACCTGTACCTGAGCGGGGGCATCGCCACCGGCATTGACGGTGGCGCTTTTTGTGCCGCAGCCTCCGACCGCAAGGGCCAAGAGGCACACGGGAAACCCGCACAGGGCCGGGTTCATGATCCCCCGCGGCGTCCGCATTGTCGAGATGCTTTGTTCCGGAACAACGCACATGTGTAATCCGCAATGTTACGTCAACCGAATGGAAAGCGAAATGCCTAAGCTTAGGCGGCTTAGACGCGGAAAGAGAGGATTGGTAAGGCGGGTACAACGGGGACGAACGGGCGTGTCTCGGAAGACGGGCCCTGCGCGCTAATACATGTCCGTCGGATCAATCTTCTTTCCGGAGAGGCCGAGTTGAAGAACTTCGATATCCTCGGGGCGGTCAAAAACCTTGCCGGGGAAGAGGCGCTTGATAATTACGCGAAGGCCGCCAAAGGCAATGCCGACTCCTGTGGCGACACCGAGGAACAAGCCGGTGAACAGGAAAATCTTGAACATGATGAGGAACATGGGCGGATCCGTGGCCTTGTGGCTAGATTCGTTCCAGGTGACCTCGGTTTCGTAATTGACCTCGTCGCGAATAGCCTGCGCGTGCTCGGGCGCGGTGGCCGCGAAGACCAATGAGAGAAGGGATGCCTTGCGCTCGACGGTAACGCCGGAGCGCCTCAGGGAATCGGGCAGCGCCTGCCGCAGGTGGTGCAGATGCTGCTCGGCGAGTTGCGGCGTCGGGTATTCAACTAGAAGCAGCGTTCCACTGCCGTACTTACCTTGGTACTTAGCAAAGATCGCTTCTGCCCCATCTTGAAAGCCGACTTCCTTACTCAGTCTGCGATAGGCACCTTGTCCCAGAACATTCATCGCATTCTCAAAGCCCACCGGCCCTTGAACATATCTTTCCGTTCCAAAAACGCGCCATGTCTTCGGTAAGTAATTTTTCAACGGAGGATAAGGAGTCGGATCGGCCTTTGCCTTGAGCAAGGGAATCAGTGGTCCGAGACCGCCAGGTTTCATCTCAGGCGCACCGGGTCCAGGTATTAGCACGAAGTTGCCGATCAAAACCGCCCCATGACCCGAGTCAAACGCGGACTCATCTCCGATTCCGCCACTTTGCATTTCTGGCCGTAGAACCTGTGTGTAGAACTCGTATGCGTCGCTGGGATCTTTGAATTGGAATAGACTCAATCGGAGTCTTGCGCTCTCATTCGTATAACTTCGTTGTTCGAGGGCGGCCAGTCCGTCTTCCTTGAGTGCTTCTGGGTTTACATCCCCCCAGCCTTGAAACGCCTCGCGGCTAGGCAGCATCTTCGAAGGCCCATCCGCTTGCCAGGGGCCGAACTGGTCAGGGAGAAGGGGAGAGTCCGCAGCCACGCAAAGGACGCAGCAAAAAGCCGCCAGCAGGAAGGCAAAAGGGATTCGGTACATGCTACCAGTATATTAGACGCCGGGGATTTACTGTTGGTTTCTAGACTGTTCGACGGTGGCTACCGGAGCCACGCGGTGCTGCCGCGAATCGCGGTTTCCAGCCAGGCTGTTCATGCTCTCGAGGTATGCGGAAACGCCCTGATAGATGCCTTCAGCGACGCGCTGCCGGTGCTCGGGTTTCTTGAGCAACTGCTCGTCGGCGGGATTGCTGAGGAAAGAAATCTCCGTGAGGATGGAGGGCATGTCCGCGCCAATCAGGACCACAAAGGGGGCTTTGCGGACGCCGCGGTTTTTCACGGGGCGCGCAGTTTTCTGAATGCGCTTGCTCAGGGAGTCCTGCACGTCTTCGGCGAACTCGCGGGATTCGTCAATCTTTTCGGTGCGTGCGATTTTCTTTACCAGGTCTTCGAGGTCGTGAACACCTTGCTGGGAGACCGCATTTTCACGGGCAGCCACCGCCATAGCCTCGGCAGAGCCCTTCATATTCAGGTAATACGTTTCCACGCCGCGCGCGCCGTGATCCGGGCTGGAGTTCGCATGGATGGAGATGAAGAGGTCGGCTTTGGCGTCGTTGGCGATACGCGTGCGATCCTCGAGAGGGATAAAGGTGTCGTCCGAGCGCGTGTAAACGATATCCGCGCCGGGAAGCTTCTGCTGGAGGATTTTGCCGAGGCGAAGCGCCACGTCGAGGCAAAGATCTTTTTCCATGAGACCGGTTGGGCCAATGGTGCCGGTGTCATGGCCCCCATGCCCGGCGTCAATCACGATGCGGCCGATCTTCAAGCCGAGAGTGCGCGTCAGGGTTGCCTGGCCGTCACGCGTGGGAACGGGAGCGTCCGGGGGGTCCACGAGATCGGGCTTCGAAGACGTGGCGGCTTTGTTGGATCTGGTATTGAGAACTTTGACCGGAGCGGGAAGCGGCTTGCCCGGTGCGGGCGCCGGCTGCGTGGGCATCTGTTCGGCCACCGGCGCGTTTGCAGTGCTAATGTTCACGGGTAAATCATTCGAGTCCGTAGCGTCGTTTGCTGCGCTCTTTGGCGCTTGAGCCGTTGTGGAATTTTCCGGCGATGGCCCGCTGGTGGCTGCCTTTGCCGATTGTACGGGTGCATTCCGCGGCCCGTTGGGGCCGTAAAGCTCGATGACCAGGCGCGTTGGCTTACGCATCAGCGAAGCGGCGTAGTCTTTTACGCCGTTAACGTCGAGCACCACACGGACAAGGCCGCCGGGTTTCTGCGCGACGCGAACCTGACTCAAGAGGTCGCCGGTTGCCTGAATCTTTTTGTGGAGAAGCGTAGGGGAAATCCGCGCGCCGCTCAGGTCAAAGTAAATTCGATCGGGATTCGCAATGCGGCTGGAAATGTACTGAACCGCATTCTCAAGATCGATCACGACTTCCGTGCCATCGGGCGTAGCGCTACAGCGGATCTGCTGGATGCGCGGCCAGTCGGTCTTCCCCGCAGGCGCTTCGTCCGACAGATTATTCGTTTCGCGAGATGCCGTTTGCGCCGCGGGTTCTCTCTTTGTAGGGGCAGGAGTCGGTTGCTGCGGGGCGGGCGCGGCTTTTGCGTCCACGCCGCTTTCCGCATTGCGGCGCATCGAAAGATCCGCGAGGGCCGCCTGAACTTCGCGTTTGTGGGCCGAGCGGGGATATTTTTTGAGGAAATCCTGGTACGTTTTCGCGGCGGCGGCGGAGTCGCCCAATTGATCCTTTTGCAATTGCGCCATACGCAGCATTACGTCCGGCACATATTTGTAGGTGGGGTATTCGCGAATCAGAAATTCGTAGGCTTCCGCGGCGGACTGATAGTAGGTGCGGCCGAAGCGATCACCCATTTCGGTGTTGAGTTCGCCGACGGCCACGAGGGAATCGGGCACTTCCGGAGCGCGGGGCGTGATTAGAGAGACGTGCTGGTAGGTGGTTACGACACGCTTATAGTCGGCGAGTGTGCGCTTATCGGCGGGCTTTTCATTCAGCGCGGCGCGCATTTCCTGAGCGCGCGCGAATTGCGCATTCGCGGCTTCGCGCTTGGCAGCGGTGTTATTGGCTGTAGCGGCCGCGGGGCGGGGAAGCAGGCAGGCGGACAAAAGCACAAAACCCAGCGAAGCGCTGGCGAAACCCCTGTGGAAATATAACGCCCCCTTACGCATCGTTCCCCGGCATTCCCCCAACTACGAATATCTTTGAGGCCAGACCAACCCGCTGCGGAAAAACGAAGAACCTTCTTCAGGGGGGCCCAAGCCCGTGGTGTGCCCGGGCTTCCACGTCGGGGCGGAAGCCCCGACCTCCCAAAGAGAAGATTCTTTTCGCGAACTCTAGGTGTGCCCTCCCCAAATTCAATCTATCAAAAACTTCTCCGCGGCAGATAGTTAGATGCGCGTTGCTATTCGTTCGTGAAGATGATGCGCCCTTCGGTGTTCATCTCTTTGCGGATCTGGCTGCGCCGCGTGTACGTGTATGAGTTTTCCCTATGGCCTGAACCGGGGCGGAAATAGGCGTCCTGGACGCGCTGCACGTAATTACGGGTCTCGCGATACGTAGGCACGCCATGGGCGCGATCGACAGCGCCCTCTCCCGCATTGTACGCCGCCAGGGCCAGGTCCAGGTTGCCATTGTAGCGCTCGAGCAGCATCTTCAAGTAATGAACCCCTGCGTCGACGTTTTGTTTCGGGCTGAAAGCGTCATTCACGCCGAAACGAATGGCGGTGGAGGGGATGAGTTGCATCAGGCCCATGGCGCCCTTGCGTGATTTGGCCATGGGATTCCAATTCGATTCCGTTTCGATCACCGCGCGGACCAGGGCAGGGTCGACATTGTGGCGTTCCGCGGCTTCGCGAACCATTTTGTCCGTGCCGTCGCGGTCCAAATACATGGCGGGCCGATTCTGGCCGGTGAAGGAAGTCTCGCCGGGAAGATAGATGGCCCGGTTGGCGGATCTGCTGGGCGTAACCTTTGCTGTGGCGGGAAGCTCAGCGTTGACAAAGAGGCGACGCCCGTCGTCGGACGTGGTCGTCGCAATTTGCCCCGAAGCGGCTGGGAGAAAGCCAAAGCCGCTCGAAAGTGCCGTCAGCACCAGAAGAAACCTCATGTTCCTCGGTATCGGGACGCTGTTTGTGCGCCGTGGAGAAGGCATAGGTATAGAAATCCGCCTCGCGTAGCGGGCTGCCTCATCTGCGAAGCTTCCGCCCTACAAACAAGTGAAGCCGAATGCTGCACTTGCGAGGCAACGCTTCTGACGCTACCCGGGATTATAGCAAGGGTTCCAGGAGTGAGGGGACACTCTGTAAGGCCAATTTTAGGGCAGATGTGTCTTTTCCGCCAGCCTCGGCCAAATCAGGCCGCCCGCCGCCGGAACCCCCGACCTGCTTGGCCAACGCCTGTATCAGCTTGCCAGCATGGACTTTAGAGGTGAGGTCCTTGGTGACCCCGGCGATGAGGGCCACTTTGCCGTCCTCGGGCATACCCAGGGCTACGACCCCCGAGCCGAGTTTCTGGCGGAGGGAGTCCACAAGCTGGCGAAGGCCCTCGCGGTCGACGTTAGAAACCTCGCCGACGACTACTTTGACGCCTTTGATGGTCTTGGCTTGGCCGAAGAGGTCGTCGAGCTGGTTGAGGGCGCCTTTGCGCTTTTGCGCTTCCAGCTCCTTCTCGAGTTGGCGGGCGGTGGCGGTGAGCTTTTCCACCGAGGCGAGGAGGTTGTCTTCGCCGACGTTGAGCCGGCCAGCTAGATCGCGCAGGGTTTGCGCCTGGTGCTGATAGTGTTCGAGCGCGCCGATGCCGGTGACGGCTTCGATGCGGCGCACGCCCGCGGCGACCGATTCTTCGCTGACGATTTTGAGTACGCCGAGGTCGCCGGCGCGCTTCACGTGGGTGCCGCCGCACAGTTCTTTCGAATAAAAGCCGCGAGGCGAACGGGCATCGGGAATGGTGACGACGCGGACGTTGCTTTCGGGATATTTGTCGCCGAAGAAAGCCAGGGCGCCGGAGTTGAGGGCTTCCTCGAGGGACATGACGCCGGTTTCGATTTGCGAGTTGAGGCGGATTTCGTCGTTGACCTGCTGCTCGATGTCGCGGAGCTCTTCCTGGTCGACGGGAGCGAAGTGGGAAAAGTCGAAGCGGAGCCGCTCGGGCGCGTTGAGCGAGCCGGACTGCTTGACGTGGGTGCCGAGAATGTTGCGCAGGGCGGCATGGACGAGGTGCGTGCCGGTGTGATTGCGCATGATGCGGGCGCGACGGTCGGCCTCGGCGAAGACGGTGACGCGGTCGCCAATGCGCAGAGTTTCTTTGGCGATGACACGGTGCGCGACGAGTCCGGCGACGGGATAGAACGCGCCGGAGACTTCGGCGAGGACTTGCGATTCGGAGGCGTCGTAGAACCTGCCGGTGTCGGCAATCTGGCCACCGGATTCGGCATAGATGACAGTGCGGTCGAGCACGACTTCGCCGGATTCGCCGGGTTTCAATTCTTTCACTGTCCCGTTCTTCGTAAGGATGGCCTCGATGCGCGCATCTTTGGCGCAAGTGGCCTGGTAAAAATCGGGTTCGGTGCGGAAGGTTTCCGCGAGCTTGGCGAATGCGGGATTGGCCGCCTCTTTGCTCCCGCCCTTCCAGGAAGCACGCGCTCGCGTGCGTTGCTCCTGCATGGCCTTTTCGAATCCGGGCTCATCGAAGCTCACGCCGAGATCACGCGCAGCGTCGAGAATAAAATCGACCGGCAAGCCATACGTGTCGTATAACCGGAATGCACTTTCGCCGGGATACACGGCGCCAGCTTGGCCCGACAAGGGGCGCAATTCCTCTTCGAGCTTACGAAGGCCGATGTCGAGCGTTTGCAGGAAACGCTTTTCTTCGGCCAGGGCGATTTCAGGGACGCGGGCAGCCGCAGCGTCCAGTAATTCAGGATAGGCCGCGCCCATCGACTGGCGGACGCTCTCTACCATTTCAAACAAGAAGGGCTTTTGCGCGCCAAGCAGCCTGCCGTGGCGGATGGCCCGGCGCATGATTTTGCGGAGGACGTAGCCGCGGCCCTCGTTGGATGGCAGGACGCCGTCAGCAATCAGAAACGTTGTGGCGCGCGCATGATCGGCAATCACGCGCAAAGAAGCAGCGGAGCGGTGCTGATCCTCAACTTGCAATTCTTTTTGCTCATCGACGCCGATGAGTTTTGCGGCGCGATCCAGCAGAGGAACGAACAGATCGGTGGCGTAGTTGGAGATGACGCCCTGGAGAACGGCGGCGACGCGTTCGAGGCCCATGCCAGTATCGACGCAGGGCTTGGGAAGCGGCGTGAGGGTGCCACTGGCGTCACGATTGAACTGCATGAAAACGAGATTCCAGATTTCGACGTAGCGGCCGCAATCGCAGGGGAATTGGCAGTCGGTGTGGCCTAACTCGGACGCGATGGCGCCCATGTCGTAATGGAGTTCGCTGCACGGGCCACAGGGGCCGGTGTCGCCCATGGCCCAGAAATTGTCTTTGAGGCCGGGGATAGCGAAGATGCGTTCGGCAGGAACGTGCTCAAGCCAGAAACCTTTGGCATCTTCATCGACGCCAAGTGTGTTACCGGGTGAGACCTCCGCGCCGCCGAAGACGGTTGCATACAACTTTTCCCTAGGGATGCCGTACCACGCGGGCGAGGTAATTAGCTCCCAAGCATAGGCAATTGCTTCCTTCTTGAAATAATCGCCGAAGGAAAAGTTGCCGAGCATTTCGAAGAAGGTGTGGTGGCGTTTGGTGAAGCCGACGTTTTCAAGGTCGTTGTGCTTGCCCCCAGCGCGCACGCATTTTTGCGCCGTGGTGGCTTTGTTGTAGTCGCGCTTTTCGATGCCGAGGAAGACGCCCTTGAACTGGTTCATGCCCGCGTTGGTAAAAAGCAGCGTGGGATCGCCGTGGGGGACGAGTGAGGAGGAGCGGACGCGACGGTGGCCTTTGCTCTCGAAAAATTGCAGGAATTTTTCGCGGATTTCGTTGCCCGTCATCTTTTCGCCACTCACGATTGCGCCGGCCTCAGTGTGGAGTATGCATTTGATTATGGCAGAGGCATGGAAAGGTGGCCAGTGACTGATGGAAGAGGACGCAAGTCCTAATCCTAAGCTGTAAGCAAGAGCTGAAGAGCTAAAGACAAGAGGGAACGCAGAGAGGGCAGACGAAGAACGCAGAGGACGTGGAGAAGGAGGCGGCTCGAAGCTGGCGCTGAAGGCGCCCTACACAAAATAGGGCGGCATGGGTACGATGCCAAGGCATTCCGGGAGGGACGCATGTTCGAACGGATTTTCACCGCCGGCTGGGGCGACATGGACTTCAACAGCCACATGCGCAATACCGCGTATCTCGACAAGTCCGCCGATCTGCGCATGATGTACTTCGCGGAAAACGGATTTCCGATGAGCGAGTTTCTGCGGCTGCGCCTTGGCCCAGTGATTTTGCGTGATGAACTGGACTACCACCGCGAGGTCGCGCTATTGGAACAGATTCGCGTTACGCACGAGCTTGCTGAGCTTTCCGCGGACGGCTCGCGGCTGCTGGTGCAAAACACTTTTTATAAGATGGACGGAAAGCTTTCCGCGCGGGTGCGCAGCAAGGTTGCGTGGCTGGATCTGAATACGCGGAAGCTTGCTGCGCCACCGGAAGCGCTGCTGCAAGCGCTGCGCAATACGCCGCGGTCGGAGGATTTCAAGGCGGTACCGTCAATTCTAAAGCAGTAGTGAGTTGCGAGATCCCAAGGAAAGTTTCCAGCGTGGCCAGAGAGCATTTAGCGTGGTGGAGGAGCGCAGGGACGCGGGGAAAAGTGGCCCCTTTCAGAAAAGCGGACCCTACCTGAAGCTGACAGCCACGAGATACTCGGAGCAGATCCTCAAAGAGCCAGTCTAAAGACTGGCCCCTACACAAAGCTCTCCCCTCGGTGACGCTTCCCGAGCGCCAAGCGCTTCCTATTCTATCTCCGCGTCTAGCTCGGGGATTTCTTGCTTGGTTATACGGTGGAGTTCTTTCCGGATGAGGTCGGAAGGGAATCCGGCGCCAATCAGAGAACGATAGAGGGAAGCCATCTTTTTTTCATCGATCTCGCCGCGGAAGAGGCGGAGCTTGCGTTCGATGCGCTGGCGAATCAGTGACGAAGTGTCTGCTGTTCGGGCCACTTCCTTGATGGCGGTGTCGATGTGGCGGTCCGGGATGCCCCGGGCGCGCAGGTCGCGGGCGATGCGGAATCGTCCCTGCTTGCGGGATTCGGTGCGCAGGCGGGCGAACTGTTGGGCGTAGCGGACGTCGTCGAGAAGGTTTTCGCGCTTCAGGCGCTCGACGACGGTCTTGACGAGCTTTTCGTCTTCGCAGCGACGTGTCAGCGCTTTCTTCATTTCGGAGATGGAATGGGCGCGGCGCATCAGGATGCGGAGAGCGGCGTCATAGACTTGGCCCTCGGTTTCGAGTCGGCGGGGCTTGCCAAACATGGAAGCAGGATAGGCAGCACGGCGGAGGAAGTAAAGAAGGGAGACTGTTGTGGTCGGATAAACATGGGGTTGGGTTTTTTGAACACCGCGAAGTGGGCCAGATCACGCAGTTGAGTTTCTGGCAAACCCAAGGAAGATTAAGGAACTCTTTGAAAAGGCAGCACTTGGTCCTTGCGTTTTCCTGGTACGAGGATTGCCCTTGTCCCCTCAACGGGAGGACCTTCCATGGCCTACGCGATTACCGATACGTGCACGAAGGACGAGCACTGCATCGAAGCTTGCCCGGTTAACTGCATTCACCCGACCAAGGAAGAGGGTGGCTTCGCCGATGTGCCGCAGTTGTACGTGAATCCGGCGGACTGCATCGATTGTGGCGCGTGCATCCCGGTGTGCCCGACCAATTCGATCTATCCGATCGATCAACTCCCGACAGGGCAGGAAGGCTCGGAAGCAAACAACGCCGCGTATTACAACTGAAGAAGGGGGCCGGGGGAAGCCCCGGCGCCGAGAAGGGATTTCCTATCCGCTCGAACCCGCCGCGACCAGGTCCGCGGCGGGTTTTTTCTTGGAGTACGGCTGCGGCCAAAGCCGGGCAGGCAGAAGGCGGTCGCTAGATGAGGAGGCACCTTTGCCTGCTGGAAGCAGGCACTACCGTTCGCCGGTGATTGGCGGCAACTGGGTGGAGCGATCGGGGTAGAAGATGCGGAGAAGCAGGAAAATCACGAAGGCGTAGCCGACGACGTTGAGGGCGAAGAAAACGAGGAGTTCCGAGATCAGGTTATCACCGAGGCCCCAGGGGATGTACCCCAACAGGCGATCCACGAATGCCTGCATGAGGTAGGAGCCAGGGTAGGTAAGATAGGGAACCGGGCGGTAAATTCCCATCGCACGCAACGCCACCGCCAGCAGCGTGATAGCAACGCCGCCAAGCAAGGAGATCCAGACGAGTTTCATCCGCATAAGGCTGCAGAAATTTGAGCTTAATCGCGGCTATCAGGTTACACGAGCTACTTGCGGGCGAAGCGCTCGAAGTCGGCCATTTGCGAAGCCATTTCTTCGCGGGCGGCGTCGGCGGCGGAACGAATACCCTGAATGCGCAGCTTGAACTCGTCGGCGTTCGAGGCGCGTGCGAGAGCTTCGTCCAGGGTGATGAGTTCCTTGCTGTAGAGGTCGAACAGCGACTGGTCGAAGGTCTGCATGCCGTACTGCGAAGTGCCGGCGGCAATGGCGTCGTGAATCAGGCGCGTTTTATCGGCGTTGATGATGCAATCCTTGATGTAGGCGGTGGCGATCATGACTTCGACGGCGGGAACGCGGCCCTTGTCATCGGCGCGGCGCACGAGGCGCTGGGAGACGACGGCCTTGAGTGTAGCGGCCATCTGCAAGCGAATCTGTTTCTGCTCCGGGGGAGGGAAGACGGCAATAATACGCTGAATGGTTTCGGTGGCGTCGAGGGTGTGCAAGGTGGAGAAGACCAAGTGGCCGGTTTCGGCGGCAAGCAAGGCGGTAGAAATGGTTTCGAGGTCGCGCATTTCGCCGACGAGGATGACGTCGGGGTCCTGACGCAAGCCGGCGCGCAAGGCGGAGGAGAAGTTGGCGGTGTCGACTTCTACTTCGCGCTGGTTGATAAAGCTGCGCTTGTCGCGGTGCAGGAACTCGATAGGATCTTCGATGGTGATGATGTGATCGGCGCGCTCGGCGTTGATGCGGTCGATCATGGCGGCGAGGGTGGTGGACTTACCGGAACCGGTGGTTCCGGTGACGAGAACGAGGCCGCGCTGCTCTTCGCAAATCTTTGTGATGACCGGCGGGAGATTGAGTTCTTCGACGGTGCGAATCTTGGTCGGGATGACGCGGAGAACCATACCGACGTTGCCGCGCTGCTGGAAAACGTTGACACGGAAGCGGCCGAGACCCGCCACACCGTAGGCCATATCCAACTCGGCGGTTTCCTTGAACTTTTGCTTTTGCCGGTTGGTCATCATGCTGAAGGCCATGGAGAGCATTTCTTCCGGCGTGATGCGCGGGACGTCGCTCATAGCCGTGAGCAGGCCGTCGACGCGGAGATAGGGATGGTTGCCGACTTTCAGGTGCAAGTCCGAGGATTTGTTTTCGACCGCGCGCCGCAGGAGATCGTCAATACTCAAAGCCATGTGCGCACACCCCGCTAAAAAACCTTCTTCCTCAAACTAGCACCGGCAGGGCATGCCAACAAGGAAGGCGCAATCAGGAGTTGCGGTGTAGTTAACCTAGACTTGGGGACAGGCTTTGCCGCGGGCGCGGGACCTACGTCGGATTATGTTTCGTTGGCCCTCAAGAAAAGCGCGTCGTAGAGGAGACCGGCTAAAAAGCCGCCACCAAGGGGCCCCACCCAGTAAATCAGCTGATTTAGCCAATGGCGAGAGGCCAGGGCGGGACCGAAAGCGCGCGCCGGATTTAGGGCCCCACCAGTGTACGGCCCGGCCACGATGATGCCCAATGTAATGATCAGGCCGATGCCGAAGCCGGCGATGGCGCGGAAGGCGCCCCGCTCGTCCACGGCGGTGGCAAAGACCACCAGGACAAGGAAGAAAGTGGTCACCGCTTCCAGGGTCAGGCCGGCCCAACTCGGAAAGTCGCGCATCAATTCCGGTGTCCCTAGCGCTACGCTGCGCCAGATTTCCTCGGGAATGACCACGCGCAAAAGGAACGCAGCGGCGGTGGCGCCGGCAACCTGAGCCAGCCAGTAAAATAGCGTGTCGGGAGTCGAGAGCTTTTTGGTAACCCAGAAGCCGATGGTCACCGCGGGATTGAAATGTCCGCCGGAGATGTGGCCGAGAGCGGAAACCATGATGGCAATGGCCAGGCCGTGGGCGAGGGCAATCGGAAGCAGACCTATGCCTCCGGTAGCGTTGCTGCGGAGTTGCATGTCGACGCAGATGGCACCTTCGCCGAAGAAAACCAAAGCAAAAGTGCCGATAAACTCGGCGACGAGCTTTTGAGTGAGGTTGTACATCGGGCAGCCTCCGGCCAACGCTCAGGATGAATCGCGATGCGGGGATTTTATCTGGAAATGGAAGAAGGTGCCAGTTGAGTTCGGAGAAAAACGAAAAATAGAAATTGGAAAATAAAAAATGGGAAAGGACAATTCCCTCTACGTTGGGCTCTACGGAACAATGCGGCGTAAAGCCGACCCTAGGAGACGCGCCTCAGCGGGCGGCGGCGACGGGCGCGCTCACCGAAGTGAGCCAGTTGTGGCGGTCGGGGGTTTTGCCGCTGGTGACGGCAAAGAATTCCTGCTGGAGTTGACGGGTGATGGGCCCGGCGACGCCTTTGCCGACGACGATTTTGTCCACTGAGCGGATGGGCGTCACTTCTACGGCCGTCCCCACGAAGAAGACCTCATTGGCGACGTACAGCATTTCGCGGGGAATCACGGCTTCCTTGGCGGGGATATTGAGATCGGCGGCGAGCTTCATCACCGTATCGCGTGTGATGCCCGGGAGAATGCTGGTGGCGAGCGGAGGAGTGTAGAGCGTGCCGTCGTGCACGAGGAAGATGTTCATTCCAGAACCTTCGCTCACGTGGCCGTCGGAATCGAGCGCAATGCCTTCGGCGAAGCCGTTAATGGAAGCTTCCATACGGATGAGCTGCGAGTTCATGTAATTGGCGGCAGCCTTGGACATCGCGGGTAGGGTGTTCGGCGCGATGCGGGTCCAGGAACTGACGCAAACGTCCACACCTTTTGCCAGCGCTTCCGGACCCAGGTAAGCGCCCCAGTTCCAGCAGGCCATGTAAATCTCGATTGGGGAGGTCAGAGGGTTCACGCCGACTTCGCCGTAGCCGCGAAGGACGATGGGCTTCACGTAGCAGGCGCCCATTTTGTTAACACGCACGAGTTCGCAGGCCACGCCGCTGAATTCATCAACAGAATAGGGGAGCTCCATGCGGTAGATGCGCGCGGAGTTGATGAGGCGCTGCATGTGTTCACGGAGGCGGAAAATGGCGGGGCCCTGCTGCGTTTGGTAGCAGCGAATGCCTTCAAAGACGCCCGAGCCATAGCTGACCACGTGGGACAAGACGTGCAGCTTGGCATCATCCCAGTGGATGAACTTCCCGTTATGCCAGACTTTCTCGGTCTTTTGTACAGGCATGGGCCTCTCCCTTGTGAATGTGCCTTGCCGCAGCTCGCAGCTTCAGAATAGAGGAGCGTGCGGGGAGCGTCAACGCATGGAACACCCCGGCCACGGCGACAGCAAAGCCAAATTGGAGGGCTTGACGGAACCGGCATTTCTGCCCATGCCATCGGGAAAGTAGCGCAAGGTGTCGATCAGCGAGCGGCGGAGGGTTCTCGAGCCGCGAAGACCGAGTTGCTAGCTGGTCATATTTTGGTGAATCATGAACCTTCGCGCGGCGAAGGCCGCAAACAACAAACAGAGAATGACGTTTCTGGGGTTCGGTCCATTGTGCGCAATGCTGAGACCTTCCACCACCGCCAGTCCTGCCATCAGGATCATAATAACCAGATTGATCGTTTTGTTCATGGAGTCGTGCCCCTCTTCTCCCACCCGTTGAGCCGAACGTAGCAGACTTATGCCAGTCGATTCTCTTCTTGTGCTTGGATGGTGTCCAAGAAGCTACGTAACCACTGGTTTAGAGAGGCAATTTTCCTGGGCGTTGGTGAACAGCTATGGATTGCTTTGTGCGGGCGGGGCGGGTTGCTCTGGCGCGCGCTGGTTTAGCATCATGGCGGCGTCGGTCAACACCTTGCCGTTGTGATTTTCCCAGCTTCCAAGCAGGACAAACGGCAGAATCGTAGCGAGGGCCCACAACTTTGCGTTGCGGGGCAGCTTTGCTTCCGGCTCCCACCGGAAGAGCAGGGAAGAGATGGTAAAGGCAAGCGCCCCCCACGCGAGCAGAGATAGGCATTCGACGCCAAGGGAAAGCACTCCGCGCCCATAAACCATGGCGTGCTGCAACCCGCTGACGAGATATGTAGAAGGCAGGAAAAGGCCGACGCGCTGAACCATCCGCGGCATTACAGCCAGCGGCACCGTTGCTCCGGAAAGAAAAATCAGGGCAAACCAGAGCAATTGGTTGATGATTTGGGTTTCTTGCATGGTATTCGCCACGCTGGCAACAATCAGACCTAGCGACCCAAAGCAGGTGATTCCCAAAACAACGAAGACAAACACGCTCACGGGATTGCCGAATTTTGTGACGTGATACACCAAGCGCGCCAGGCTGAGCTGGAGAATCACGGTAGGTAGAATCAGCGCATAGTTTGCGACAATGCTCGAGGCAATCATGCTTGCGGCCGGGATGGGTGCCAATTGAAACCTGCGCAAAATGCCTTGCTCCCGCCAACTGACCAACTGCATGCTCAATCCCCAAAAGGTGCCCATCACCGTTAGGGAAAGGACGGGTCCCAGCCAGAAGGTAATGCGTTCGGGGACGCCTCTGGCCAGCAGGCTGCAAAACGCAAAGAAAAAGCCCATGGGCATGACCAGGCTGAAAAAAAGAAATGCTTTGTTGCGCAGGGTGATGCGAATGCGCATGAGGGCGAGAGTGAGAACGGTCTTCAATCGCGTAGGCTCCGGCCGGTCAACTCGATGAACACGTCTTCAAGGGAAGGCGTGGAAATTTCCAGGCTTATGAGCTCGTTGTTTTCGGCTTCCAGATGTTTCACGAGGGCGACGATGGTGGGCGCGGTCTTCTGGCAATGCAGGACGAAGGTGCCATCCATTTCGCGGACGTCGTTGACGCCTTCAAGACCTTTGAGGTGGCCGTTCAAGGCGGGCCTGGCAAAGCGCGCTTCGATGCGTGAAGTATGTTCGGATCTTTGTTTCAGTTCGTGGGGGCTACCCAGGGCGATCACTTTGCCGTGGTCCACGATGGCCACGCGATCGCACAGGCGCTCGGCTTCTTCAATGTAATGCGTCGTCAGGAGGATCGTTTTTTTCTCGCGTTTCAATTCCTCAATAATGTCGTAGATTTCCCGCCGCACTTGCGGGTCCAGTCCGGAGGTCGGCTCATCGAGAAACAGCACCTTTGGATCGTTCACCAGCGCCATCGCCAGTGCCAGTCTTTGTTTCTGGCCGCCCGAAAGCTGGTTGTAGAACGCGCTGCGTTTTTCCAACAGCCCAAAGCGCTTCAATAGATCGTCAACATTTCTTTTGCGTTTATAGAACCCCGCAAACATTCCAATCGCTTCACTCACGCGCAATTTGTCGGGCAGGGAAGTGGCCTGCAGCGTGGCACCAATCTCACTTTTCAAAGCGATGGGATTTTTCTGGGGATCGAGGCCGCAGACGGAAATGGAACCGCCGTCGGGGACGCGCAGGCCCTCGAGCACTTCCACGGTGCTGGTTTTGCCGGCGCCATTGGGCCCTAGCAGGCCGAAGACTTCGCCTTCCTGAACAGAAAAACTGACGCCGCGCACGGCCTCAACGTCGTCGTAGCGCTTGACCAGGTTCTCTACTTGCAGGATGGGAGGGGTCATAGTTGGGAAAGTTCTATGGTACCGCAGGTGGGGCCGGGGCCTAAAAGTTCAAAGTTTAAGAATGCTTGCGGCGGGCAGGCTTCTTTTTCCGGAGTGATTTTTTTGCGTTTAAGGGTGATTTGATCCGTTTGGGTGCCCAGCCATGGCTGGCGTAGTCGACGCGCATTTCGACGATTTTAACGCCTTCGGATTCGAGGAGCTTTCGTTGAAGAGAAGCGTGGGGTTCAGGAATAAGAAGCTTTCCGCGTTCGCCGACAACGCGATGCCATGGAATGCCTCTTCCTGAAGGGGTCGCCGCCAAGGCCCTGCCCGCGGTCCTCGCCCCGCCGCGCAAATGCAAAACCCTGGCCAGCGTCCCATAGGTAGCAACCCGGCCGCGGGGAATTTGTTGCACGAGTTTGTAAACGGGATCCCAGCTCATAGAGGACAAAGATGGTAGTGGGCGAGGGGCGGCGAGTGCAAGCGACCTTTCGGCGCGGGCGGTGTTACATGAAATGTAATGACCTGCATGGGAACAAAGGATCTCGCGCGTAGAGGAAAGTTCGATGGAACGCAGCGAAAAATCCGATGGGGAATTTTGCGTCACCGGGCCCAACATATGGACAGCACGGGGGCGGGCACCGATTACTCATTCGCAGCATCTAATCTTGCTAAGCGTAGTGGAATTCCCGTACACTACGCCTCAAGCGGGGCCGCGGTTTTTCCACCCGCGCAAGGGCAAGGACAACGCCATGGCTTTTGTCCGCCGCAAAGGAAACGCCTACTATCTGGTGCACAATGTGCGCCACGGCGGAAAAGTGCGGCAGTTGCACCTGGCGCGTCTTGGCGATCGCGCCCGTATCACGGACGAAATCGTCAAGGAAGTCTCCCGCAAGCATCCCTTCATCGACCTCAACTGGCGCACCCTCCGCGAACAGTTGCAAGGTCGGATTGACATTGCCGATCCGCAATCGCCCGCGGTTGTGAAACTAATCGAGACCCTACGCACTCTCAATCTTGATCTGGCGGACGTTATCCCCCAGATGCTCCGGCTTTCCGAATCGCCCGCGGTGGCGCGGGAGCTGCTGGTACAAATGCGGCTGCTGCACACCACCATCCAGGTGAAGCTCGATCAGTTCGACTCGAAAGAGCATCTGAAGAGACTGAACCGGACAAGCGGACGGTACGGATCGGTGTCTCCGGAATTCCAGGGACGCTAGGGAGGCGGTCATGGCCACTGGAGATGTGTCTCTAAATCCAAATGTTCGCAGCGCAGATACCATCGAATTTCAAAATGCGCTGCGCGCGAAAATCGTTGGCCAGGATGATGGCGTGCAGGCTCTGGTGGAGTTGTTCCAGGTCTTCACCGCCGGTCTGAATTCTCCCGGGCGCCCCGTGGGCAACTTGCTCTTTCTGGGCCCGACCGGTTCCGGCAAAACGCGCATCGTGGAGGCCGCGGCGGAAATCCTGTTCGGCAGTCCGCGGGCGGTCATCAAAATCGACTGCGCGGAATTCCAGCACTCTCACGAAATCGCCAAGATTATCGGTTCGCCGCCGGGGTATTTGGGCCACCGCGAAACGCATCCCCTGATTACGCAGGAAGCGCTGGCGGCGAATCATACCGACAAACTCAAACTCTCGTTTCTGCTCTTCGATGAGATTGAGAAGGCCAGCGATGCGCTGTGGCAACTGCTGCTGGGCATGCTGGACAAGGCCACATTGACGCTGGGCGACAACCGGCGTGTCGATCTTTCGCAGACGGTCATTTTCATGACCTCCAACCTGGGGGCCCATGAAATTACGGATTTAATGGGGGGCGGGTACGGATTCATCAAGGCCGACGACAAGCCACAAACGGACCTGGACCAGAAGGTAGAGCGGACGGCGGTGGAGGCCGCGCGCAGGAAGTTCTCGCCCGAATTCATGAACCGCCTGGACAAGTTGGTGGTGTTCCGGCAACTGAAGCGCGCCGAACTGGAGTCGGTGCTCGATATAGAACTGGGGCTCGTGCAGAAACGCGTTTTGGACACCGCCGCGAACAAGTTTCTTTTCCGCGTGACCGACTCGGGGCGCGAATTTCTACTCCAGGAAGGTACGGACCAGCGCTATGGCGCGCGGCATCTTAAACGCTCCATTGAGCGCTATCTGGTGTATCCACTGGCAAACCTGCTAGCGACGCAACAGGTGAACCTGGGCGATCTGGTGCGTGTGGATTGGGACGGCGTGCACAAGGAACTCACCTTTGTCCGGGAAAAGGAAGGCGCTATTGTGACGCAGGAGAACCCGGACGAGGCGCTGGCCATGGGCGCGGCAGCCCCGCTCGAGGACGGGCTGGCCAAGGATACCCCTGTGGCAGCGGTTACCGATGACGCGGCGGCTCGCTCGGCGGGTGCGGGCCCGGCGGCGGCGCGGCAATCGCTACAGGGACGAAAGAAGGACCATCGCTAAAGGCATATTCTGCAATCTGTTTCGAAGCTGAGGGCGCTCTCTAGTGGGGGTGCCCTTTTTGTTTGTGACATTTCGACGCCACCCCTGTGACCATGACACAATTTGTTTCCAGCCTCTCACTTTTGGACACTTCCGGGGCACGTTCTCAGGAGATGAGACGGTTTCCAGGAGCGCAACAGTCCTATCTTATTGAAGTTGCGGCATTTCTGAAATTGGTCAGCATGGACGGGAATTGGCACGTCTCATGCTCTTTCTACGTCAGCCGCACCCGTTGAGACTCTGGGGTTCCCAACGTGGCGGCCAGAGTGATGTATGGGGGGCCAGCATCGCTCGGGGAAGACAACATGAAAGCAGCGGCAAAGCAGCAACTTGACCCGACCATCCGCAGCAACGATACGCGCGATTTTCACCAGTCGCTTCGCGCCAGGATCGTTGGCCAGGAAGAAGGAGTGCAGGCGCTGGTGGACCTTTACCAGGTTTTCTGCGCCGGGCTCAACTCTCCGGGGCGCCCGGTGGGCAACCTGCTTTTCCTGGGCCCGACGGGTTCGGGCAAGACTCGCATCGTTGAAGCCGCTGCCGAGATTCTGTTTGGGGATCCCCGCCTGGTTATCAAGGTGGATTGCGCCGAATTCCAGCACTCTCATGAAATTGCAAAGCTAATCGGTTCGCCGCCAGGTTATCTGGGTCACCGCGAAACCCATCCCCTGATTACCCAGGAAGAGCTGGCAAAGAGCCACACCGACAAGCTGAAGCTGTCTTTCCTGCTGTTTGACGAAATTGAAAAGGCCAGCGACGCTCTGTGGCAACTGCTGCTGGGTATGCTCGACAAGGCCACGCTCACCTTGGGCGACAACCGCCGCGTGGACCTCTCGCAAACCGTTATTTTCCTGACATCCAACCTGGGCGGCGGCGAAATTACGGAACTTATGGGCGGCGGCTACGGTTTTGTGAATTCGGATGACAAGCCAAAAGACAATCTGGACCTGAAAGTGGAGCGCACGGCAGTCGAAGCGGCGCGCCGCAAGTTTTCGCCGGAATTCATGAACCGCCTGGACAAGGTGGTCGTCTTCCACCCCTTGCAACGCAAGCAGCTTGAGCAGGTTCTGGACATCGAACTGGCCATGGTGCAGCAACGCGTACTGGAGACGGCCAAGGGGCAATTTTTGTTCCGCGTCACCACCAACGGGCGCGATTTTCTCCTGCAGGAAGGCACAGACCAGCGGTATGGAGCCCGGCACCTGAAGCGTGCCATCGAGCGGCACGTGGTTTATCCGATGGCTAACCTCCTGGCTACGGAGCAGGTTCGCATGGGCGATATGATTTGTGTGGATTGGGACACTTCCGAGGATCATCTG
>DATFSI010000253.1:0-9885 GCA_035262705.1 Candidatus Acidiferrum sp.
CGGAGGATTTGCCGAGCTCCACGCGAACGCGCTCGACACTCGAGCCATCCGGAGCGATACGGAAAAGCGAGAGGGGCGCGCCGGCGCGGGACTTCAACGGCCACTTCACATACGTGACCAGCGGGAGTTTCTCCACCTCGATAATGCCGCCCGCGGAAAGGTCCGACCGCGCTTCGCGGGGCTGCGCACCGACAAATTTCAAATCGATACTGACCGTGCCGTTCTGCACGTTCGGGTCAACATGCACCACGCGCCCAGGAAATTCGTGGTCCTCGAGGGTGATAACGGCATGCTGATTCCATTCGATTTGGCCGGCTTGGGCTTCCGGCACGTTGACCCGTGCCATGAGCCGCGAAGAATTGGTCACCTTGGCCAGAATGGTTCCTGGGCCGATCTGCTGCCCGGCGCCGACGGAAACCTCCTGAAGCACACCTTCCATCCCGGCGCGCACTTGCAGGTTCAACTGCTGCTGATGGCGCAGTTCGTAGAGCGCCTGCATTTGCGCGACCTCGGCCTGCTTGGCGGTCAACTGGGCCTGGCGCGCCTCTTCGGAAATAGCGAGTTTTTCGCGTTCAATATTCAGGCGCGTCGCCAGGGAATCGGCGCGAGCGCGGGAAATCTTCGCGTTCATCGCCGTGCCCACCTGCATCGTGTAGAGCGATTCGTCCTTGTCGGCCTGGAGTTTTCCTTCCGTGGCATCGGATTCCAATTGCGCCTGGAGCGCCTTTTCGTTCAAAAGCTGCGCTTCTAACTGGACGTGCAGGTTAGCCAACTCCGCCTCGGATTTCTTCATCGCGAGTTCCGCGTCTACGGTTTGCCGGTCGAGATCCGGATTACTCAACTCCAGGATGACGGTATCCGGCTTCACGTGGGCGCCCGCGCGCAGGACCACGCGATCCACGTGACCTTCGGTGCCGGCACTTAGCCAACGAACCTCTTCCGGAACCAGGGTTCCGAGCCCCTGTACGCGGCAGATCATCGGGCCGGATTCCACTTTTACCACTTGTAAAGAGGCGCGATTCACAAACGGCGTGGCGGAACGCATCCGCAATACTCCAAAAGTGACGCCGACGCCTGCCACCAGCGCCAGCACGGGCAAGGTAATGCGCAAAAAGACAGAACGCTTCCCAACGGCTTGCAAAGGGGGCCCCCAGTTTTTTGGACTTCATTAGGACTTCATTAGCATTATAGTCGGGGCCACGGAAAAATGTTTTTATCTTCAAACGGCATCGTGGCCTGGGAACTCGGAGAGAGATCCTATACATAGGTCCGGTGTTCAATCGCCGTGCCAACATCGGTTGGCATGAGCCCGGTTTATCACCTCGCAACCCTGTCCTTTGGGACGAGTTGCGCCGTCTACACACGAGTGCTACTTTGGGAAAGACTTCACGAAGGAGACGGATTCGGAAGTCTGGCGGCGATTTCGGGAGCTTCCACGCGTGGACCGGGGTGATTTTTCGAGGGCCTCGCAAGACCGGAGAGTTCGGACTTCAACGCTATCGTGAAGGAAATTTGCGCGGGCGGGCGCCGCTCAGCCCTGAGATTGAGACTTGCCCGCGCGCAGGGTCTGCGTGTCGTACTGGTTTCGCAACGATAGCCGATTGCCGCAAGAGCGGCTGGCCGCCGCGTCCTACGTGATCGTGGGCATAATCACGCTTCTGCTGCTGGGCTTCTGGAAGCTTCAAGTAATCGATTCCGACAGATACGGGCAGATGGCGGAACGCAATCGCGTGCGCTCGATTCCCATCATCGCGCCGCGCGGGCGCATGCTCGACCGCGACGGGCGCGTGCTGGTGGACAACTACCCGTCGTTCAGCGTGCTGCTGCTGCGCGACGACATGGCCGCAGTGGAAAAGAATCTCGCGGCCATCGCCGACGGCCTGGGTTTGCAGCTTGACGACTTGAACGAGCAGCTGACAAATACCGGCGCGCTCCCGAAATTCCAGCCCATCGTCATCAAGCCGGAAGCGACACCCGCGGATGTGGCCTTCATCGAGTCGCATCGTTCGGACATTCCCCTGCTCGAAATGCTCATGGTGCACCGCCGGCGCTATTTGCCCGGCGGATTCATGGCCCATGCCAGCGGGTACGTGGGTGAAGTCAGCGAAAAACAGATTGAGGACAGCAACGGAAAACTACGGCCCGGCGACTTCGCCGGAAAATCCGGAATAGAGCGGCAATACAACGATTTGCTGGTGGGCACCGACGGCATGCGCCGGGTGATCGTGAACAGCATCGGCAAGGAAGTGGGGCGGCTCGAACAGCAAGAAGCTATTCCCGGCAAGCAGATTCAGCTGACGATTGACTACGACCTGCAGGAAGTGGCGGAACAGGGCCTGGGAGACAAGAAAGGCGCGGTGGTGGCCCTGGATCCGCGAACGGGAGAAGTGCTGGCGTTCGCGAGCCATCCGGCGCCGGACCCAAACGATTTCGCGGTGCGCGTTTCCAAGGAAGAGTGGCAGCGACTGAATGAGGATAAAGACAAGCCGCTGCTGAACCGCGTGACGCAGGCCCAGATTGCGCCGGGTTCCGTGTTCAAGATCGTGATGTCCACGGCGATGCTGGAATCGAAAACGCCGCCGGAGAGCTTCACCGCGTTCTGCCCCGGTTACGGCGTTTTCTACGGGCAGATGCACAAATGCTGGGTGTATGGGAAGAGTTCGCACGGTGTGATGAACCTGCACAGCGCGATCGTGCATTCCTGTGACGTGTTTTTCTACAACGTGGGCGTAAAGATGGGCATTGGCACGATCGCCAAGTACGCCAAGATGCTGGGCCTGGGAGAAAGGACCGGCGTGGACCTGCCGGCAGAAGAACCGGGATTGGTGCCGTCGGAAGAATGGGTGGAGCGCGTGTATCACCACAAGTGGTACCCGGGCTCAACGGTTTCGGTGGCGATCGGGCAAGGGTCGGTGATGGTAACGCCTATGCAGATTGCGTACATGATTGGCGGGCTCGCTTCGGGCGGAGAATTCAAGCAGCCGCATTTGCTGAAGGACGCACAAAACGTGGGCGAGAAGCGCGTTGACCTTGCCGAAAACACCGTGGAACAGGTGACGCAAGGAATGTACGGCGTCGTGAACGAACCCGGAGGGACAGGCAACGCGATCAAGCTGCAGGGGATCGAGTTCTGCGGGAAGTCCGGAACGGCCCAGGTAATGAGCTACAGTGCGGCCAGCCGCCTGGGGCTGGGCAAAGGCAAGAACGACGGATGGTTTGTGGGCTACGCTCCGCGGCGCGATCCCGAAATCGTGGTAGCGGCGGTGGTTGAGGACACGACAGAACACGGCGGTACCGCGGCGGGCCCGGTGGTGCGCGACATCGTGAAGATGTATTACGACAAGAAACAGAAGAAGGGCCAGGGGCAGACGACAGTCGAGTACAAGCAGTACAACCTGGATTCCGACACGGGCAAAGAGGAGCTGGCGGAAAACGAGAAGGCGCCAGCGAAACCCGCTCAGGGGATGGCAAAAGTGGAACCCGTGGTTACCAAGAAAGCGCAGCGCTAGCAAATTTGCGGGTCAAATGGTTATTGACTGAAACGCGATGAACGACGCAACAACGACACGCGATTACGACTGGTGGCTGCTGGCCATCGTTGCGGCCATTTGCGCCCTGGGAGTGCTGGAGATTTACTCAGCGACCCACGGAAGCGCGCTGGCGGGAATGCACACGAAGCAGATTCGCTGGCTGGTGATTGGGTTCGTGGTGATGTTCATCTTGTCGCGGCTGGACTACCACGTGATTATGGATCAAGCACCTATCCTCTATATCATTGGGATTGTGGCGCTTATCGCGGTCCTGGCGTTCGGGCACCGGCGTTTTGGAGCGCAGAGGTGGATCCCCATCCTGGGCGAATTCTTTCAGGTGTCAGAACTCGTCAAATTGATTATAATCATCGTGTTGGCGCGCTTCTTTGCGGAAGTGCGCACGGATGAGCTTTCCCTGCAGGATTTGATCAAAGCAGGGCTACTGGTGGGAATCCCGCTGGTCTTAATTCTGAAGCAGCCTGACCTGGGTACTGCACTTGTATTACTGCCGATGTTGATCGTCGGCGCCTTTCTTGCCGGGCTGCAATGGAAACATGCGGCGGTGATTATCTTAATCGGTGTCCTGATGTTGCCGGTCGGATGGCACTTCTTGAAGCCGTACCAGAAAGAAAGGGTCACTTCTTTTTTGCATCCCGAAGAAGACGCAAAGGGTTCAGGCTATCAGGTGTTGCAGTCGAAGATAGCGGTGGGCTCAGGTGGCTTCTGGGGGAAGGGCTTCGGCAACGGCAGCCAGAATCAGCTGGGGTACATTCCGGTCCGCTACTCTGATTTTATTATGTCGGCGTGGGCGGAGGAACAGGGATTCAAAGGCGTGCTGCTTGCGCTCGGGCTGTACATGGCGCTATTGTTACGCTTAGTTCAGAATGCCCAGCGCGCGAAAGACCGCGCGGGCATGTTTCTGGTTATGGGCGTCACAGCGGCGCTTGGTTTTCACGTGTTGGTCAATGTGGCCATGGTCATCGGGGCGATGCCGGTAACCGGCATACCTTTGCCGCTGATGTCCTATGGAGGATCGGCTACATTGTTTGTTTTTCTGGCGATTGGCCTGGTAATGAATGTCCGGCTACGCCGATTCGTTAACTAGCTGCTTGCCAGCTCCGAGCGCGACTTATTTCAGGAGTCAGCGCCGGATCCGCGGACCGATCAAAGTTCGGCCCGCTTGTATCAGAAAAAAGGAATTTACGTTGAGGATCGCATCGTCCGCCGTTACCCCGGGAGCTTCCCGGCAACGGCCCAGCCTCGATAGCATGGGGTTTCAGCAATACGAAAGCCGCACGTTGGCTTCCCTCTCCGGCTTCGAACGCCACGCCGCAACATCACTGTTGTCGCCCGCGTGTCCCGGTGCAGACCGGGATGGCGCCTTGCCCTGGACCTCCGTCTTGGAGGGTCCCGCGGCGGTGCATCCCAAGGAGTTTTCATGTCGAAAGAATTGGTTATCAGTGCGACCTCCCATGAACGGCGGGTCGCCATCTTGGAAGAAGGTCAGCTAGTCGAAATCTACATCGAGCGCGAAAAAGAGTTCGCGCTGGTCGGCAGCATCTACAAAGGAAAAGTAACGCGCGTTTTGCCGGGCATGCAGTCCGCATTTGTGGACATCGGCCTGGACGGCGACGCGTTTCTCTACGTTAGCGACGTCTTTGAGAACCTCGAAGACTACGATCACGGGCATTCTCACGGCGAGGCCCCCGGCGGGACGGTGGGCGTGCCGGGCGGGTCCATCGACCTACTGCCCGGTGAGAGCCGCAGCGGCCGCGCCGTTCACGAAGAGACCATTTCGCTGGACGAGCCGCGCGAAGAGCATGGCCACGGCGAGGAACACGGCGGGCACGAGGAAGCGCACGAAGCCGGAGAGGGGCCGAACGGCAACCTGGGGGGGGAAAGCGCGCCGGCTGAAATCCACGAGATGGACGAGCGCCAGCCGGAATCGAACGCTTCGGCGCCGCAGAATTTTGCTCCCAGCTACAATCCGACGCGGAACTATCCCCCGCGCATGAGCCACGATCGCCCGCAGGGGCACGATCGCGGGGGCGACCGCGGTGGAGACCGGGATCGCGGGCGCGGTGGACGCCGTGGCCGTTGGGGCCGGCGCCGCGGTGGAGGCAGCGGTGGCGATCGCCGTCATCACGGACAGGGCGGCGGGCGCAATCTGCCTCCTTCGAAGTACGCTTCGCCGCAGGGCGAGCGCGAGAATCGCGGCGGTTACGATAACCGGCGTTCGAACGATCGCGGACCGGGCGCGCCCACCGAATCGCGCGAGGACGACATTCTTCTGCCGGGTGAGTCGCTGGCCAAGTATCGCGCGCGGCCGGTGTCTGCACCTGTGGAGCCCCTGGGCGATCACGAGATCGAAGAGCGCCAGCCGAATTTTGATCCGACTTCGGCGCGGCCGGCCATCGGCGCACAGCCGGGAACCGGGTCGCCGCGGCGTTTCTCCGGAAGTTTGCCGCACTGGGTGCTGGCCGATACGGAATCGGAAGCTGAAGCGGCAGGGGGCGAGTCCGCTGCGCAAGAGCATGTAGAGGAAGCCTCCGCAGCCACTCACGAAGCGGAAGAGACTCACGCCGAGACGCTGCACAACGAACCAGCGGGGCTCAGCGAGGACGAGGCCGCTTCCCTTTCGGCTCGCCTGGTGGAAGCCAAGCACGAAGAGGCGCAAGCGCGGGCGGAAGCCGACACGCTTGTCGGCGGCGCGGAGTTCGATGAGGACGAGGCGGAAGCGCTGCACGAAGCGCACCAGATTGCCGAGCGTGAAGAGCATAGCCATCACCACGAAGAAGAAGAGCACGACGAGCAAGAAGAAGCGGAAGAGGAAGCGCACGAGGAGCACTTCGCGGCCGAATCCGCTCACGATGGGCATCAAGACGAAGAACAGGAAGCAGGGCACGAGGAAGAACACGCCGAAGCCGAATTGACGGCGGCGGAGCGCGCCGACCTGGCTCACGAAGAAGCTCTTAAGCATGTGGAGTCCGAAGCGCTTGCGGCTTCCGCCGCTGGGGAAGGTTCGTCGGTCGAAGGCACGGTGGAAGAAGACGTGGTTCTGCTGCCCGGTGAAACGCGTGGGCCGCGCAACCCCGGCGCGCCGCGCGAGGATTTCGCGCGCATCGGCACCAACCCGCGTTCTCGCTTCCAGAGGCCGCAGCGCGGCGGACGCGATCGCGGTGGATTCCGTGGGCGCGACCGCGGCGGACGGCCGGATCGCCGGGATCGTGGAGGCGACCGCGGCGGAGACCGCGGGCGCGGAAGATTTGACCGCCGCGGCGGGCACGGCCATGGGCCGCATCGCGGGCATCACGGCGGGCACGCTCCGCAGCGGCGTCCGCAACTGATTTCCGAAATGTTGAAGGCCGGGCAGGACGTGGTGGTGCAAATCGCCAAAGAGCCTCTCGGCAAGAAGGGCGCCCGCATCACCAGTCACGTGGCGCTGCCGGGGCGTTTCCTGGTGTACATGCCGACGATCGACCACATCGGTGTTTCGCGGAAGATTGCCAGCGCGGAGAACCGTTCACGGTTGCGCCGACTGGTCGGCGAGGCGCGTGGCAGCTATCCCGGAGGCTTCATTGTACGCACCGCCGCGGGTGGCGCCACCGATGACGAAATCCGCACGGACATCGAGTTCCTGGGCAAGACCTGGAATGAAATCAAGCAGAAGAACGAGGACCGCAAAGCTCCCGCTTTGCTGCACCGCGATTTGAACCTGGTCGAGCGCATCCTGCGCGACTACGTCAGCGACGACTTCACCGGCATCTGGATCGACAGCGAAGAGGAATACGGCAAGGTGGTGGAGTTCGTCAGCCGATTCCAGCCGAAGTTGGTCAACAAGGTGAAGCTCTACACCAAGGAACAGCCGATTTTTGAGGAGTTCGGGATTCAACACGAACTCGACAAGGCGCTGCGGGCCAAGGTGTGGCTGAAGTCTGGCGGGTACATCGTCATCAACCACACGGAAGCGTTGGTGGCGATTGACGTGAACACCGGGAAGTTCGTCGGCAAGGGCTCGACGCGCCTCGAAGACACGATCGTCAAGACCAACCTTGAGGCCGTGAAGGAGATCGTGCGGCAGATTCGCTTGCGCGACCTGGGCGGCATCATCGTGGTGGACTTCATTGATATGGAAGAGCGGCGCAACCGCGAGAAAGTGCTGGCGGCGCTGCAGCAGGCGCTGGAGCAGGACAAGGCGCCGTCGAAGGCGCTCTCGTTCAACGAGTTCGGTTTGGTGTGCATCACGCGCAAGCGCACGAAGCAGGCGCTGGAGCGCGTGCTGTGTCAACCGTGCCCGTATTGCACCGGTTCGGGCATGGTTAAGTCCATCCCAACGCTCTGCTACGAAATCCAGGCCGAAGCGCGCAAGATGGCCGTGGCCGATCACGAAGGGCCGAACCTGACCCTGCGTGTGCATCCGGAAATCGCCAAGGCGCTCAAGACGCGCGAATCGATCCTGATCGACGAACTCGAGCAGAACGCGCACAAGCACATCATCATTCAGTCAGACGCGACGCTCCACTGGGAGCAGTACGACATCTATTAACATAATTATTTAGTAATATTCGGTAAAACAAGGTGGGACGAGAGGAGTGGAAACTCTTCTCGTCTTGCGTCCTTTTAGCAATGTCGCAAACGGGTGTACGATGTTATGCCCCGCGGTCGAAAGCATCCCAGGGAAGGTAAGCGGCGCCTGGGTACTTCGCGGTACCCGCATGCCGGTCTCGGTCATCTTTGAAAATCTGGAAGCCGGCGCCAACATCGATGACATCATGGAATGGTTTGAAGGGTTGGATCGCGAGCAGATTAAGGCGGTTATCGAATCTGCTGCCCGCAGCCTTGACGTAGCTCCGTCGTCGGCTCAGCCGCTGATGTTGGTTCTCTTCGACCAGAGCACGCCAGTTCCTATCCGGACATTCCTCAGCAAATCGACAACTACGGAGGTGTCCAGGGAATTCGCGATACAGCGCTACTTGAGTCCGCTGTTTTCCGTCCGCAAGTCGGATACTACAACTCGATCGCCGAGGAAGCCGCAGCGTTGATGGAATCACTGGCTAACAATCATCCGTTCCTCGACGGCAACAAACGCGTCGCTTTTGCTGCCGCACACACCTTCCCGCTGGTCCACGGATTTGACCTCGAAGTGCAGCCCTCGACATATACGAGTTCATGATGGAGTCTTCTCAACACGGAAGTTCCGTTTTACATCAATTCTCGAGTGGGTCAACAATCACATTCGAACAAGCTGAACCTGAGAGTGCGTTTCTCTGACTGATCTCTTGTACTTGCGCGGTCGACTTGGTACGGTCGCGCATGGCACAGCCTCTGTTGGACGATGCGCTGAGGGCGCGCCTCGAGCCGTTGCTTCCCAAGCCCCGTTACCGCCGACGCTTTGTGTCGACGCGCTTGGCGGCCACCTTGCTCGCCGACGGGACGCCTTGCTTCGCCACCTGCGCCTGCCCCGCCTTGGTCATCAAGCGCGATTGTTCGTACATCTCGATCCACTTCTCGCTCGAAATCGCCGAGATCAGCTTGCCAATCCCTTCGAGCGGCAAATCGTCCGGGGAGTCGAAATGAACGCAACACTTCCCCATGTCGAGCTTCTTCCCCGCCGCCTTGAACGCCGCCTTCAGCTGCTCGAGCTGACTCGCACTCCAAAATGCGCCCATCAGGTAGAGCGAGCAGTAGTTCTTCTGCGACGAGACCGCGACGTAGCAGATCGGCTGCTTGTTGTAAGTGTCTGGATATCGAGACAGGGGGATGGTCCAGCCGATCGTGCCCCAGACGAGGCACTCATCGTAGCCGCGCGGAATGTGCTTGTTCACGAGTGCGCGCACCGTCGCGATCGTCTTCGCACGATCGGCGGGGAGTGAGGCGATGTATTGAGCTGGCGTCATGACGTTCGATGGTGGTTTCATGGATTCGTCGTCTTCCCGAACGAAGTGTATCACCGAACATTCGAAAACTAGCCAGCGGCAGGGGCCGTAGGTATCGCGTAAGTCCTAGCCGTGCGCAAGCAGGCGTCTTTTGTCCGTTCTTAAAGTCATCACCAGAAGAGAGGGCGGCGCTTGTGGAAATCGCGCAGCGATTTCCAAGGCGCGGTGGGCGCGTTCTCGGCGTCCATGGCGCGCCGGCAGCGTCCAAGGCCCTCCAAGCCCGGCAGGCCTCATGGCAGCGGTCTCGGCGTCTTCCGCTGGATTGTCGAACGCACCCTGGCTTGGCTGCATCGCTTCCGCCGCCTCGCGCTGCGCTACGAACGCCGCGCGGACGTCCACGAAGCCTTTCCCACGCCTCGGCTGCGCCCTCATCACCTGGCGCTACCTAAAGAGGGAGATTTGAAACGCACTCTTAGAAG
>DATFSI010000254.1:0-5287 GCA_035262705.1 Candidatus Acidiferrum sp.
AACGTCGGCATTGTAGGCCACGGCGGCACAGGTAAAACGCAACTCGTGTCGTCGTTGCTTTATACGGCCGGAGTCACGCCTCGCTTCGGCAAGGTTGCGGAAGGCACCACCACCACCGACTGGGATGAAGAGGAAATCGCCCGCAAAATCTCCATCCAAACCGGTATCGCCAGCGCCGAATGGGCCTGCACGCTTTGCGCCGGCAGCAACATCAAAATTAACTTCCTCGACCTCCCCGGCTATTCCACTTTCATCACCGAAACCAAGGCTTCCCTCATCGCCGCCGACGCCGCGCTCATTACTGTGGACGCCCACGTCGGCGCGCAAGTCACCACCGAAAGGGTCTGGGACTACTGCGCCGAGTACGATATTCCCCGCGCCTTCGTGCTTACCTGGATGGATCGCGAACTCTCCAGCTTCGAGCGCTCCCTCGAATCGCTCACCGAGGTTTTTGGCCGCACCGTTGTTCCCCTCCAGATGCCCATCGGTACCGAAAAAGCCTTCCGCGGCGTGATTGATCTCGTCTCCATGAAAGCCCACATGTACACGCCCGACGGCGATGGCAAGGCCGGCATCGAAAATATTCCCGATGCCCTGAAGGACGAAGCCGAGGAAGCCCACGAAAGGCTCGTCGAAATGATCGCCGAGGGTGACGACGAAATGATGGAGGAGTTTTTCCGAGAAGGAACCATTCCCATTCACGACCTGATCCCCGCGGTCCGCAAAGCCATCGTTGCCGAAAAGATCGTCCCCGTGCTGATGATCTCTTCCACGCGCAACGTCGGCAGCGCCAGCCTACTCACCTTCCTGGCCGACGTTTTCCCACATCCCGACGAGCACGCCCAGGTTGGCTTCAAGGAGCCCGGCGGCAAGGGCGATCGCATCGACCGCAAATACGACGACGCGCAGCCGCTCTCCGTCTTTGTGTTCAAGACCCTCGCCGACCCCTTTGCCGGCCGCATCAACTATTTCAAGGTGAAGAGCGGCGTGCTCAAGAACGACGCGACTCTTCAGAATTTCAATCGCAGCATTCCCGAGCGCTTCCAGCACACCATGCTTGTTCAGGGCAAACAGCTCACCGAAGTTCAGGAACTTCATGCGGGTGACATCGGCGCCATCACCAAACTGAAGGAAACCGTCACCGGAGACACTCTTGGCGACAAGACCGCGCCGATCTTCTATGCTCCCGCGAAGCTTCCCGAGCCTTCCATCACCTTCGCGGTCGAGCCAAAGTCGCGCGCCGACGAAGACAAAATCGGCGTCGCCATCCACAAAATCATGGAGGAAGATCCCGCGTTGCGTTTCTCGCGCGACCCGCAGACGAAAGAGTTTCTGCTTGCGGGCAACGGCCAGCAGCACATCGAAGTCGTCGTCGCCAAACTCCAGAAGCGTTACAACGTCAACCTCACCTTGAAACCGCCCAAGGTTCCTTACCGCGAAACCATCCGTGGCAAGGCTGACGCCGAGGGCAAGCACAAGAAACAGTCCGGCGGCCACGGCCAGTTCGGCGTATGCCGCGTGAAGTTCGAGCCCATCGAGCGCGGCAGGGGCATCGACTTCGTCGACGACATTTTCGGCGGCGCAATACCCAAGAACTGGATTCCCTCGGTCGAAAAGGGCATTCGCGATGCCGCGGCGCGTGGGTATCTCGCCGGATTCCCGATGACCGATTTCCGCGCGATTCTCTACGACGGCAAGTATCACGACGTCGACTCATCGGACATCGCCTTCAAAATCGCCGGCTCGCTGGCCTTCAAGGAAGCCATGAAGCAATCACGTCCCTCACTCCTCGAGCCGGTCATGCGCGTGGAAGTCTACGCGCCCGACCAATTTTCCGGCGACCTCATGGGCGACCTCAGCTCGCGCCGCGGCCGCATTGAAGGCAGCGAAGCGCGGGGCCACAACGTCGTCGTAAAGGCTCAGGTTCCGCTGGCGGAAATGCTCAGCTACGCCACCGACCTGACCTCCATGACCCAGGGCCGAGCCAGCTACTCCATGGAGTTTTCCCACTACGACTACCTGCCAAGCGAACTAGCCGACAAGGTCATCGCTGCGCACAAGCCTGCGCACGGCGAAGCCCTCGTCGAAGAAGAAGCCTAGTTTGTCGCTTACCTGCAACGGAGATGTGAGGGCCGGGTCTGCCCGGCCCTTTTTACGCTGGCAACGCTTTTCCCCGTGTCTCATGCCCCAGCGGCAACAACAACAATCCCACCACAAACGCAAGCGCCGTCATCGCCACCGGCTTTCCGATGGTGTGATAGTGCGCCACTCCCGCACCCACCAGAAATGTAAATCCCGCTCCGGCGAATCTTCCCACCGAGGTCGCGAACGCAAACGCGCTTCCCCGGCATTCCGTCGGATACTGCTCCGGTAGCCACAATGTGTACATCGCGAAATTCGCGCCGCCCAGCCCTAGGAAAAACAGGCAAACCATAAACCACTTCAGCGTGTCCTGCGGCAGATAGAAAACATATCCAAATCCGATCCCGATCGACGCCAGCATGCACAAAAAATAAAGTCCCAGCGTTACACGCCGTCCCAGCCGTTCCGCAATGGGCGGAAGGATGATGCAGCCCAGAATGGTCGCCGTCGAAAGCAGCATGGTCGCTTGCGAAATCAGGTGCGGCATGCTCACGTCCGTGATCTTCAGGCGGGCCACGATTTCCGTCAGTGCCGCCGGCACGTACACCGACCCCGCCCACAGCCCGATGATCGACACCAACACCAGCACCGCATTCACGATTGAGCGCCTGCGAAATTCCGGTGAAAACAGCGCCGCCAGCGGCCGCGCAATCGACCACTGCCTCGCCTCCGTCGCGTGACACTCCCACCGCTGCGATTCCCGGACCCCGGAGCGGATGAAACTCACCAGCAAAGCCGGGACCCCGCCCAGCGCAAACATCGCGCGCCACCCGTACCGCGCCCCGATTCCGTAATTCGCCAGCGCCGCCAGAAAGAATCCCACGTAATATCCCGTGTGCATCCAGCCGGCGGCCATCTTGCGCCGGTCCTCTGGCCACTCTTCCGCCACAAACGTGCCGCCCATGGCCCACTCGCCGCCGATTCCAATTCCAGCCAGGAACCGAAACACCGCCAGTTGCCACACGCGCGTGCTGATACAGCACAAAAACGTGAACACTGAATACCACAAAATCGTCAGCATCAGCGTACGTACGCGCCCGTACTTGTCCGCCACCGGGCCCCACAAAAACGCGCAGCCCCAACCCACCAGAAACAACGCGAACAGCAAGCCGCCGTAATATCCCACGCCCGCCAGATCGTTCGGCAATCCCGAACGCGGCAGCAGCTCCTTCAACGCCGGCACCATCACCAGCGCAAAAATATACGAGTCCATCCCGTCGAGCGCCCATCCGCCCCACGATGCGAAAAATCCGCGCCATTGATTTTTGGTGAGTGGCGTTGCCGTAAGAGGAAGCGCGACAGCGTCTGTGCTCATAGGCCCCCGCTGCCCGCACACTACTGCTACCGTCCCCGCCAATCAACTGATTTCTTCTCTTGAATTCTGCTCTGCGAACTCTGCGGTTCCCGGTGGTCTCTGCGTGACTCTTTCTCTTACGTCAGCTTCGGCAAAAACATTCCCGTGTGCCGCGCGTGTTCCTCGAATCCCTCGCCGAACTCCTGCCGAAGAAAATTCTCTTCGCGTCGGGCCTTGAAATAAAAACTGAGCCACAAAATCAAAAATCCCAGCAAGCCGCGCACCTGACCCTTGATCAGTTCCGTCCCCAGAAAGCCCGCCAGGATCCCCGTGTAAATCGGATGCCGGATCCGTTTGTACAATCCCGTCCGGACAAGCTCATGGTCCCGCTTCAGCGTCACCATGCCGCTCCAGTTCGTTCCCAGGCTCAGCCGCGCCCACACGCCGATGCCCACACCCAGCGCCGTTACCAGCACCCCCGCCCACAACACGCCTGGCGTTTCCGGCAACAACCGCAGGTCCAGTAGCGGCCACTGCCGCTCAAACAGCAGCCAGAACGACACCAGCACCGGCACAACGTGCTGCACTCTTTCCCACGGCGTCTCGGACCTTTTGGCGCGCTTCATGCCGAACCACATCACCAGCCACACGAGCGCGAGCACGTACCAGAGTACGGCGGTCATTTGCAGGGCTTGCTCTGTGTTGAGGGTTCCCCAGTTCATCCCCGTCCCCTGGCGGATAAAGGCTAGTCAGCCGCGCTATTGAAAAGGTTGGATGCGCGTTATCGTCCCGGCGTTTTGGTGCGCAGGTGCCCCACCCCTCAATTTATGCGGGTGGGTCTTTTACTCTTCGTTTTTATCGGCGGGAGCGGGGAAGGCGAACGGCGCGAGCTCGTTGCGCGTACCTTTATCGGGGTGGGGAACAGGTGCGCGGCGATGCCGTTGAGCCAGGCAAGCACTAGATCGCCGTAGCCTGCGAGCGCGCGGATCGTTTGAAGCACAATTTGTGAAAGCCGCTGCAGCAATCGTTTCATTGGTTCACCCATGGGATGCGCTTCACGCTACCGGCGCTTCGGCGCTGACTTCCCATTCCTTGTCTTCCGGCAACAGCGACTTCACGATGTCTTCCAGTTCGTGGGAGCTCTTCACGTGGTCCGGAAAATTGTACGCGGAAAGATCGAACGAAAGCCCGTATTTCGTGCGCACCTCCTGCAGGCTTTCCTGCAGGCGCACGGCAATGCGTTTGGCGTTCAGCGTGTCCGTTTCCGGAAGCACCAGGCCGAATAAGCCTTCTGCGAGGAGGTAGATGGAATCCGTTGGGCGCAGCCGCTTGGCCATGGCTTTCGCGGCATCGCTGAACGCGGCCTTCTTGTCGTTTTCCGAGACGCGGGACCCGGCGCTGGCCTTGGCTAGCACAAGTGACATGGTCTTCTCCATCGTAAGGGCGCGGCGAAACTCCATACTCAGGCGGTCCCAGAAATGGTTTTGGTCCGGCATGCTGCGCAGCAGGTCGGTGCTGGCCTGGAGCTGCAGGGTCACGTTGCGCTCCAGCTCCTCGAGCAAGCTCTGCTTCAGCTTGGTGAAGGTGCGCTGCCGATCAAACAGGTAGCCCACGAAAAGCAGCGTCAGCGCGCAAAATCCGAAAAAGGCCACGCGCATCGTCCCCTTACTGCCCTCCGGATGGACGAACACCAGGGGGTACATGAACGCGGCCAGCCCGCCGGCCAGGATCAGCACGAACACCGCGGAAAGAATGGTCAGCTGCAGGTTGCGGCGTTCCAGGCGGTCCAGTTCTTTACGGTCAAGTGTGGGCATGGGCACAGCACCTATCATTGGCAACCGACCCCGCATG
>DATFSI010000255.1:0-21831 GCA_035262705.1 Candidatus Acidiferrum sp.
TCCGGCAAGGTGTAAACCGGATCGTAATACTCATAACGCCGGTTCAGCGCTTCTTCGTCGTCGGCTTCAATGCCCGTGCGGTAGTTCTTGGTCCAATACGAAATGCCCAGTTGCCGGTCGTACTCCTTCACCTGGTGTACCCAGCGCTTGCCGACAAACGGCACGTCGCACACGATACGCGGCGTGGCAAAACCGGGCAGGTAGCCCATGATGTCGTGCTGCAGCTTCTGCACTTCATGAATCGCCAGGCGCCAGTGCTCGGCGTTGGGAATCATGTCGCACTGATAGAAGTAGTACGGCATGATCTTGCCGTAATCGAGCAGCGCGAAACAAAGCTCCAACAGCTCATGGGGAGAAGTATTTACCCCGCGCAGCAACACGCCCTGGTTGCGCACGTCGCGATAGCCCATATCCAGCAGCGACTCCACCGCCTTCCGCACCAGCGGCGTAACCTGCCGCGCATTGTTCACGTGCGTGTGCACGGCAATGTCCACGCCACGCTCCCGCGCCTTTTTCGCCAGGCGCGCCAGCCCGGCCTGGACCTCGGCCTGCAGAAAATGCTGCGGAATGGCAATCAGTCCCTTTGTGGCCAGGCGGATGTCCCGGATATTCGGGATATCGATAATCTTGGAGACAAAATCCTCCAACCCGCTGATGGGCACATTGGCGATGTCGCCGCCGCTCACCACCACGTCGCGCACCGAAGGCGTCACACGCAGATAGTCCAGCATCTGCTGGTAGCGGTCCTTTTGCGGAATCTGGAATTTCAGCTTCACCACCTGCGGCACGTCGTTGCCCACCAGGTCCATGCGTGTGCAGTGGCCGCAATACTGCGGGCAGGTCGAAAGCATTTCCGCCAGCACCTTGGTCGGATAGCGGTGCGTCAGCCCCTCCACAGCCCACATGTCGGCTTCGTGGAGCGAATCGCGGCTGGCCTTCGGGTGGCTGGGCCACTCGGGGTGCCGGTCGTCAAACGCCGGTAGCATGTAGCGCCGCACCGGATCGTTCCACAAATCCTTTTCGTCCATGGTGTTCAGCATGTGCGGCGGAACCAGGATGGACATCGTGGCACGCTCGCGAATGTCGCGCTCCATGGAAGCCAGCAGCGTATCCGTCAGCAGATCGCCCAGGGCGTCCTTCAACTCTTTCAAATTCTTGACCGTATGGCGACGTTGCCACAGCGCGGTTTCCCAATCTTCCTTGCTGACATTCTTGTAGCCCGGGAAGCGCCGCCAATCCGGCTCGACAAACTCCCGCTTCAAGGGATAGGTAAACGGCTGCTCGCCGGCGTGCACGCGGCCGGCCGGCTTCCAGGTTGGGCGCGCGGACTTGGCTGCGGGCGTAGTGGTTTTCGTCTCGCTCATTGCTCTGAATCCTGTTTCTGGGGCCTTGCAGAACGGAAGTTTTATAAAACTTCTTTCCAATTCAGGATAACGTACCGCCGCAATTTGTGCCACCCCCTAAGAACACAGGACTGCAGCCATCTAAGCAAAAAGAGAGGGCGCCAAGGATACGCGCCCTCTCTTTTGCACTGCTTTTGAGAGACCAGCCGGACCTACAACGGCTTTACCTCAATCTTCACCTTCTTTACGACTTCGGCCTTCGGGAGCGTCAGTTCCAGCATTCCGTTGCGCAGCACGGCCTTCACCTTCTCGGGGAGAATCTCGAGCGGCAGCTTCACGCTCCTGTAGAGGTTGCTCTTCTCCGCGTAATAGGGGAATTCCTCTTTCCTCTCGACCTTGCCCTCCTCTCGGAGCTCCCGCTTGCCGGTGATGATCACCCTCCACGGCTCGCACACGATGTTCAGTTCCTTCTCGGTAAAGCCAGGAACTTCGGCGCGCACGATGAGGTGCTCCTCGGTCTCATACAGCTTCAGCAGAATCGGACGGACGAATTCGGGTTCCGCACGGAACAGGTGATCGAGTTCGCGTCCGAAGAACAACGGCCTCTTCTCCAGCAGTTCAAAAGGCCGCCTGGCGATCATATCGAAAAACTCCTCGACATGCTTTGGAAACGATTCGAATTCCTCGTAGGGAACCGGAACCGGCTTCATGGTCTTTTCCATTCTGGTTTCAGTCATGGCATCCTCCTCCGAATGAGTCGGATTCCAGCTACGAAAGGTAAGAAAATTTTGTTGGATTTTGATGAAGCCTAGACCAACAGGTCAGGCTGCACGCAGCGCAGCTCGGCCACACTCCTCTTTCTGTAGCTGGATCCTCTGCGGAATAGCGTGCAAGGAGCGCACCAGTTCGCTCGCATTTTGTGGATAAGTAGGCCATCTCCTTGCTTGTCATCCATCAAGGGGAAGGTAAGAAATCTGGATGCACCACTCCTCAACCAGTTTGTGTGTGCGCTTGCGCAATTTGTGCGTCACTTGCCCCAGCACATGAGGATTCCGCATGGTCCTCCATCACGGTGCTATTGTTTGCTGGAGATGCTTTCATGTGCGTGCCGGCAGCAGTGCGCGTGATTTTGCGCATCTTTTTCAAGTTCGACTTTTCTTGTGTCGCGTGATTAGTCCTGTGCGTGACGGTGGTCACTCCAACGGCGACGCTGCTAGGACTGAAGGAATTCACTCAGCAGCATGTGGAAGTGGTGGACGCCGTTCTCCCTCTTCACGGAGTAGCGGCCGCGGTCATAGGTAGAGGACTGCAAGCCGCGTTGTACGGCCGCACAGATATCCGCGTCTTCTCGCTGCACCGTATCGCTGAAGCCGATGGCTTTCCTTGCGCGCGCCCTTACACCTTCCGATTGCGCGTCATGAAAAAACCACTCGAAAATCACCAGCGTCTTGTCAAAGGAAAGCGGCACGACCACATTCGTCTGAATGTTGTCCGGGTAGATGTTCAACATCAAGTTGGGAAACACCCAGAAATACAGTGCTTCGGAAAGCCCCGGGCCTCGAGCGTAGACCCGTTCGGTGGCATCGCCCGGCTTCACTTCCTTGACCGGCCCAAGCTGCTGCGAATGGTAGCGAAACACTTCCGTGCGGTAGCGCGGGTAGTCAATCTCTTTCATCAGCCCCGGATGCACGATGGGGATGTGGTAGCCCTCGAGGAAATTGTCGACATACACCTTCCAGTTGCAGTTCACCTCGTATTCCCTGCGCTCGGCCGGCTCGAGGCCGGTAAAAGGAAAAGCAGCGGCGAGTTGCGGGATATTGCCAAGAAACGCCGCAAAGGGCAGCGCTTCATGGTCGAAATTTACGAAAATAAATTGTTCCCAGGTTTCGCAACGCAGCGGCACCATGCCCATGGTGGAGCGGTCGAAACACTCGACGCCATCGACTTCGGGCGTGCCGATCAGCTTTCCCTGGAGCGTATAAGTCCACCCATGATAGCCGCATTGGAAAACATTGCGGCAGCCCGCGCCCTGCGCGATGGGCCCGGCGCGGTGTCGGCAGACATTGCTGAAGGCGCGTAGCGTGCCGGCCTGGTCGCGCACAACCACCACAGGCTCGCCGATCACATCCACAGTGAAATAGGCGCCCGGATCCTCGATGGTGCGCCTTACGCCATTCGCTTCGCCGCAAAGCTGGCTCAGCGTGCCCACCAGTTGCCAGGTGCGTCGAAAAATGCGTTTCTTTTCCTGAATTAGAATAGCGGGATCAGTGTAATACCGCGAAGCCAGCGTCTCCGCGCAATCCAGCCGCGGATGAACCTCAAGCGGGCGTGTAGTCATACATGCTCAGCCTTGGCGGTCATTAGCTCATGGCTTATGGCTAATGGCTTCTCTTAGAACTTCCGGGTCTCTTGCCGCGACCACCGCTCAATCACGATCTTCGACTCGGTATAAAACTCAACCGCGTCCCTGCCCTGTGCGTGCAGGATCCCGAAGAAGCTTTCCTTCCATCCGCTGAACGGGAAATACGCCATCGGCGCGGCCACGCCAATGTTGATGCCGATGTTTCCCGCGGGTGCTTCATAGCGGAATTTGCGCGCTGCCGAGCCGCTGGTGGTAAACAGCGAAGCCTGGTTGCCGTAGGGGCTCTTGCGGATAAATTCAATCGCGTCGTCTATCGTGTTGGCGTGAATCAGGCTCAGCACCGGGCCAAAAATCTCCGTATCCCCCAGGGAACTCGAAACCGGCACACCGTCGAGCACCGTAGGCTTCAGGAAATTTCCGTGCTCATAGTTGGCCGCCACCTGGGGACCGCGGCCATCCACCACCGCTTTCGCGCCATCGGAAACTCCCTTGGCAATCAATCCTTCAATGCGCTGCTTGCTTTCCGGGGAGATCACCGGCCCCATCTGCACGCCCGCGTCAAGCCCGAACCCGATCTTGATCGAGGAAGCCGCGTCGGCAATGGCATCGCGAAACGTCTTTTGCGCCTCGCCAACCGTCACCGCAACGGAAACCGCCAGGCACCGCTGGCCCGCGCAGCCAAAGGCGGAATCGCCGATGATCTGCTTGGCAAGGTCCATGTCCGCGTCGGGCAGCACAATCACATGATTCTTCGCGCCTCCCTGGCACTGCATGCGCTTCCCTGACGCCGCCGAGCGCTCATAAATATGCTTTGCCACCGGAGTGGAACCCACGAAACTAATCGCTCGCACTTGCGGATGGTCGCAGAGCGCGTCCGCAACTTCCCTGCCGCCATTAATAATGTTCATCACTCCCTTGGGCAGCCCGGTCTTCTCGATCAACTCCATGGTGCGCTGCATGGTTAACGGCACACGCTCGCTGGGCTTCAGTACAAAGGTGTTGCCGCAAGCGATGGCGTAAGGCAGGAACCAGAAAGGAATCATCGCCGGAAAATTAAACGCAACGATGGCCGCAACTACGCCGAGCGGTTGGCGAATCAACGTTTCATCCACGCCCGGAGTCACGTCCTCCAGGTTGTAGCCCTGCATCATCGTCGGGATGCCGCAGGCCACCTCCACATTTTCAATCGCGCGGCGCCATTCCGCCTTGGCTTCAACAAAGGTCTTGCCGTTTTCGAGCGTAATCATCCGCGAAAGCTCGTCCAAGTGCTCTTCCAGCAGGTTCTTCAGCTTAAAAAGGTATTGAATGCGCTCCCCGGCCGGCGTGCGGCGCCATGCAGGAAAGGCTGCGGCCGCCGCCTGCACCACGGCATCCACTTCGGCCTTGCTCGAAAGGGGTGTGCGCCCGATGACCTCCGCGGTCGCCGGGTTCACGACGTTGGAATACTGCGTGGCCGCCGATTTATGCCATGCACCGCCGAAATAGTTCTGGACATCGATCGCCTGCGATGTAACGGGGGTACTCATGAGACTTCTCCGTGCCTCCGCCCGCGCCAAAGCGAGCGGCAGGGCTTGCTATATGAAGGATCGCGGTCGAATGGACCGTGTCAACGACAACTCAGTGTATCAAAGATTGCGGGTCTGGGAGCGCGGGACCAGCGCCCTAGCGGCCGAGGTTCGCCAGCGCTTCGTGCGCTGCACCAATCAGCGGCGCCGACTCGTTCAGCACCACCGAGACCGGGATATGGCTCAGCATTTCGCTGAAATGCCACTTGTCCTTGAAGGCTTTGAAGAAGGCCCCGTCCTTCATTTTCGGCAGAATCTTCATGGCAATGCCTCCGGCTACGTAAACTCCGTTAAGGGCAAGAACCTTTAACGCCAGGTTCCCTGCTTCCGCGCCATAGATGTCGGTCCACAAATCCAGGGTCTGCACACAAACGGGGCACTGTTTCGCAAGGGCCGCCTTTGTGATGAACGGCGCCGGATCCGCGTCCGGATCGTCGAAGGCCGGATGCCGCACGCTGGAGGAGAGAAACTCGTGCAGGGTGCGGAAACCTCGACCGGAAAGAATCAGTTCCCAACTCACCTGCGGATAGCGCGCGCGCATGAATTTCAGCAACTCAATCTCCTGGTCGGTGTGCGGGGCAAAATCGGAATGGCCGCCCTCGCTGGGAACGACACGATAGCGCTTTCCATCCCAGTAAAGGACAGATTCCCCAAGCCCCGTTCCGGCCGCCAGCAGCGCTCGCGACGCGCCGGGCACCGGCTTCCCCGGGTTGAGCACCACAAAATCCTCCGGCGGCAGATGCTCCAAACTGTGCCCCCAGGCGCCGAGGTCGTTCATCAACGCGACCGTCTCCAGACTGAGTTCCTTCGTCAGCGAATCCGCGTCGATAATCCACGGCAAATTAGTCGCGTGAATGCGGTTGTTGATAACTGGGCCGGCCACGCCGAAGCCTGCCGCGCGGACCTTATCGCCATTGAGGTGGGAAGACGCCTGACGCGTGAATTCCTTGATGATTAAATCGAACTTCGCGAAATCCTTGCTGGCAAACCGCTGGCGGAATGCAATTTCCAGCTTGCCGTTCTGTTCCGAAAACAGCGCGAGGTTGCATTTTGTGCCGCCGACGTCGCCCGCAAGAATCACATACCCTCCGCTAAAACCAACTATTAAACCGTTTTAAGGGTTATACCATTGTCTGGCGTCGCGTTCCAGCAGTTGGTCCGATTCCTTCGGTCCCCAGGTGCCCGCGGTGTATATCGGCACCGTGGTGGTCTTGGCCGCACTCCAGACGTCCAGGATGGGATCCACCAGTGACCACGCCGCCTCCACCGAATCGCCGCGGTCAAACAGCGTGGCGTCGCCGCGCAAACAGTCGTTCAGCAGCGTCGCATACGCACTGCGCGAGGCTCCACCGAAACCCTCGCGATAGCTGAAATTCATATTCACGTTACCGATGCTCATCTCCGTCCCCGGCCGCTTCGCGCCAAACGAGACGGAAATCCCTTCGTCGGGCTGGATATTCAGCACTAGCCGGTTCGGTTCGATCTTGCGCTCGCGAAACACGATGTGCGGCGCGCATTTGAACTGGATCATGATCTCCGTGCTGCGTTTGGCTAGGCGCTTTCCGGTCCGCAAGTAAAACGGCACGCCGGCCCACCGCCAGTTGTCGATCAACACGCGCATGGCCACGAACGTCTCCGTGCGCGAATTGGGATTCACACCGTGCTCTTCGCGATAGCCGGGAAGTTTTTGCCCGCTCGCATTCCCGGGGGAGTATTGCCCACGGATGACCGATTGCGCCACCATTTCCAGGTTGAACGGCCGGATGGATTGCAGGACCTTGAGTTTTTCGTTGCGTACGGCGGTGGCATCAAAGGAGGCTGGCGGCTCCACGGCCACCAACGATGTAAGCTGCAAAACGTGGCTCTGGATCATGTCGCGCAGCGCGCCCGTCGTTTCGTAAAAGCCGCCGCGGCGTTCCACGCCCAGCGTTTCGCCGGCGGTAATCTGGACGTGGTCCACGTAATTGCGGTTCCACAGTGGCTCGAAAATGCCGTTGCTGAACCGCAGGACCAGCAGGTTTTGTACGGTGTCTTTCCCCAGGTAGTGGTCGATGCGGTAGACCTGCTTCTCTTCGAACACTTTCAGCACAATTTTGTTCAGTTCGCGCGCCGAAGCCAGGTCGCGCCCGAACGGCTTCTCGATAATGATGCGCACCCAGGAATCGGTCGTCGCAGGCCGCGCCAGGCCCGCGCGCCCCAACTGCTCGACAATGTCCGGATAGACCCCCGGCGGCGTGGAAAGATAAAACAGCCGGTTGCCGCCCAGTTTTTTCTCGGCGTCGATCTGGGCAATCCGCTTGGCCAGTTCCGCGTACGAAGTTTGGTCCCCGTATTCGCCCGCCGAGTAATAAAGGTTGGAGGCAAAGTCGTCCCATTTGGCGGGATCAATCGGCCCAACTTCGGAAATCGTCTTTGCCGCCTCGCCGATGTTTGACCGGAATGATTCGTCGGTCATCGGCGTGCGCGCGAAACCCACGATGGCGTAGCGTTCGCCCAGGGAGTTGTGCTGCGCCAGGTCGTACATCGCGGGAATGACTTTGCGCTTGGCCAGGTCGCCCGAGGCGCCAAACAGGACCACCGTGCAGGGCTCAGCGGTCGTCCCATAAATGGAACTCTTCTTTTCTTCCTCTGGCATCAACCCAACCCCCCGGGTAATTTGCGCGGGCCCCACGCAAGCGCCGGGCTTTGCTGACTATACCTCAATCCCCAGGCTTTGCAGTTCCGCCCGGGTTTGCGCCGCGCTCTGGTGATGGATCACGCGCATTCCCAGCCGCCGGGGGTTTTCCAGGTTCAGCGAACGGTCATCGATGAAGGCGCACTCCTCCGCCGAACGCTGCGATACTTCCAGCGCCGTGCGGTAGATATGCTCTTCCGGTTTACGAGCGTTCAGATAACAGGAACTGAAAAACACCTGAAACTCGTTGCGCAGGCCAAACGCTTCAATCCGGTAATTGTTCAACTCCCTCGGCTCATTGTTAATGGATGCCACAAAATACTTTTGGGTGCGTGCCAGGTCGCGAAGCAAGGCGCGCGTTTCCGGGTATTCCTTCGACTGCGCAAACATGAACGCCTCAAACTCTTCCCGGCTGAAGGGGCGCGCCCGGTAAAATAGCGTCCGGTCGAGGTATTGGTCCAGCGTGGTTTGTCCAGCGTCAAAGGCCGGGAACACCAGATCATGCCGCTCGCGAAACTCATCCCAATCGAACTGGAAGGCCTTCGCGGCTTCCGCCCGGGAATTATGGTCCCAGCCGTTGGTCAGGACGACACCGCCTATGTCCCAGAAGATAGTTGTCAGTTTTGTCACGAAAAGCTCCTCCGAAAAGCCCTTGAGAAATATCAAAAGAACGAGCCAGAAGGAAGGTAAAAAGTTACCTCAACCCTCCGCGCGACGGAGCGCATGGCTTACCGTCTTTTCCAGTTGCGCGAGAGCTTCGCCTAAAGGCGAGCCAAGGTGCAAACGGAGGGCAAGATTGCCTCCGGCGGACAAAGCTTCGAAATGGGCAATCGCGGCTGCCTGATACATCTGCCAAAACGAATAATTCGCCCCTGGAACTTTAACGTCCGCTTCAGTCTCCCCGTCGATCAGCAGATGAACTCCTTGCGGCGCGCTTTCCCGGAATAGGTATCCGAAGGTGTCCAGGGAACGCGGTCCCCACGCCAACAGTACCGGGAGCTTCAAGCCTTGTGCCAATTGCTCCCGCAAAGCCGTGAAATACTCCTGCACCTCGTCGGTCGGGTCCAGATAGAGAAACAGCCCGAAATAAGAAGCCGCTTGGCGGTGTTCGAAGAAAGAAACCAGACATTCCGGCAGATTCAACTGCGAAATCTCCTGCCGTGCGCGCGCTTCCGCGAAAAGTTGAATTTTCCTTTCCTGGATGCGAGGCTTCCGCTGCAGCGTCTCATTTTGCGGTGACAACGTATTGAGCATCTCGGCTGCCAAGGTTCGCGCCGCGCGCGGCTCCGTCAAGTCAAACGGATCGGCGCCCAGGCGCGCCGCGGCGACTACCGTTGCAATTTGCCAGCAGAAGGTATGCCGCAGCAAATCGAGGGGATTCCCGACTGTCATTTCCACAAAGGAAACACCCCGGCTCCGCAAAAGAGAAACGCAATTGTCCACCTCCGGTTCAACATTTCCCCCATTGCGGAGCACGACGAAACTTGCGACACCTTCCCACGGCTCGGTCGCGCATGGAATCGTGTTCAGCATCGGGAACACTCCGCTTTCCTGTTTTCCAATGCTTCCTCCCACCAAACGGCAGAGGGCCGAAGCAAACGGTGCCAAAGCAGGTGGGGCCAAGAAACAGACGAAAGGGCGCCCTTTTTCGGCGCTGGCCGAAAGGAAAGCGGCTATTTCGCATGCGGGGTTCTCTGCCACGGGATCCTGTTCGGCATTCAGCCTTTTGATTTCCCGGCAGGCAATCCGCAGTACCTCCAGTTCCACGCCCGCGAACACCTTCAGCAGCACAGCAAGGTGGATCACCGAACAATACGGTGCGGCAATTCCAGAAGGAAGCTCCAGAAAATAACGGAAATGGTATTCAGCGGCAGTGCTTGCCAGATAGCTGCTGGAATCGCTGGCCGCGACAAACTGCCCTGCCGCCGAGCCCGGGACTTCGCTCTGCAGCTTTTTCTGGAAGTACAGAAACAGTGCGTGATCCTCCAGCCGGTAAGCGCTCTTATTCACCAACACCACGAGCGTCTTCGAGCTGTCCGCCTGACTTTCCGCCTGACGGATCGCACTGGGATGGCAGCTGTCCAGAATGATGAATTTCAGATGCCGGATATCCGGACCTAGATTCAAGAGGGCTTTGCAGAAGTGAAAGACGCTTCCAAACGCAATGACAATCCGGTCGGTCAATCCCTGCGTTCGCATCTCCGAATCCGCGTCGAGCGCACCGCCAACAAACTGCGGAAGTTTCTCCGGGATGTCGAGGAATTCCAGATTCTTTTTCAAATGCGACGCGCCCGCATCACCACATGGCCACAATGTCGCGTCCTTCGCCCAAAGCCGCGACCACAACCGTTCCTTGCTGGAGGTTTTCAGTTCCTCTTGGTATTCGCTCAGCAAATCACCAGCAAATAGAACCGTTTGTCTGGTTGGGTCCATGCCTTCTCAGTCCACAGTCTCGGGTTTCGGCGCCGTGCCGTTCGGAACATGAGCAATGACGTAAATGAATACAACTATTGCCGGATGAGAAGGGGACGAGACGGCGACCTTATTATCAGCTGTCTTTTCTGGCGGCGCTAGAGTATCCGGGATTTCTCGAACTTGCAACTCCCCCGCCGGTAGCGGAAAATGGCACCTTTGGGGGGAAACCTTAATGGCAGACGATTCCTGCGGACCTACATCCGTTCCCAGCGAGCCTATCAAGCCGGGAACGCGCATGGTCCATTGCGTGAAGTTCGACAAGGACTTGCCGGGGCTGGACCGCGTGCCCTGGAAGGGCGATCTTGGCAAGCGTGTCTACGAAAACGTTTCCAAAGATGCCTGGAAGCTGTGGCTCGAATACTCCAAGATGGTGATGAACGAGTACCGCCTCAATCCCATCGACCCCAACTCCCAGAAAATCATGGAAGAGCAGATGGAACAGTTTTTCTTCGGCGAAGGCGCCAAGCTTCCCGAAGGCTACGTTCCCCCCAAATCCAAAGGCTAAGCCTCTCATAAATACGCCGGGGGGTCGGAGCTTTTTTGCTCCGGTTCGAATAGGGGCTCTCTAGCCCCTGAGGAATTGGTTCTTCCGCAGCTTCTACCAATGAAAAGCCTTTCCGTCTTCTTGCGACTGGTCCCATAGTTTCAGATCTTTCGCGTGACGGGGTGTTCCACGGGTAGCCGCGGCGTCAGATGAAAATTTAGCCGTGCATGGCTTTCGCGCAGCGCGTGCTCTACTTCCTCTGGCTTCTCGCCTCGCGCAAACAAAAATCCCAAGTAACTCGATCCCTCCGGCCACGCGGCGACAAAATCGTGCAACCGTCCGGCAATCTCCAGTTCCGTCACTCCCGGCACTCTGCGCGCTTCTTCAATCCCTTCGACCCTCTCGAGAATCCCGCTCGCCGGCACGGGAATCATCAGGACTCCGGAAGCAGTCTCTTCCCGCGGCGCCTCCTTTCCCGGCATATCCAGAGCATGCCGCAACAACAATTCCTCCAGCGCGATAGGTTCGCGCTCTCCCGGCGCAACGAATCGCAGCGCTCTTGCGCACAGCCCTCCGATGGGTCGCGCGGCGACTTCAATCGGCCATACGCCTTTTTCATTCAACCGGAATTCCCCATGCACCGGTCCGTGCATCAGGCCCAAGGCGCGCGCCGTGTTCGCAAAAACTTTCCGTATCGCTTCCTGTTCGGCCTCCGAAAAGCGCGATGGCGTCACGTAAATGGTCTCCTCGAAATACGGCCCTTCGAGTGGGTCGGGCTTGTCGAAAATCGCCAGCACCCGCAATTCGCCCTCGGTAAGCAGCCCTTCCACCGCCACTTCCCTGCCCGGCAGGTAACCTTCCACGAGCATGCAGTCCAGATTCGGTTCGCGTGTCGCTTGGATTTCCGCCGACTCCAACAGCCTCTTGACCCGCGCGGCGCTCCCAAGAAACTCTTCGCGATTGTTCGCGCGCACCACACCCTGGCTGGCGGAGAGGGACAAAGGTTTTAGCACACATGGATATTCGATGCTCAGCAGGGTGGGTTCGGGAATCGCATGGATCGGCACGCTGCGAAACCACGGTACCGGCAATCCTGCGTCCCGAAAAGCTTCGCGCATCCGCAGCTTGCTGCGGCATGCCTCGACGCTTGCCGGATGATTGTGCGTCACGCCCAATCCGCGTGCGGCATAAGCGGCCGCAAGCGTCGGACGATCGCCCAGCGTGAGAATGCCGTCCACTCGCTTCCCCGATTGTGCCTGCATCACGGCGTAAGCCGCCTCTTCGGGCTTTTCAAAATGCACTGGCAGCGCGCGATCGTGCCAGGGATCATCCAAGCGATGGCAGCGATCCGTGACGAAACTCAATTCAATGCCGAGTTTTTTCGCGGCGGCATCAAACGCGCGCGTCTGGTAGCCCAGCTTCGCCGCAAAAATCAATATTCTTGGTTGTGGTTCCCGAGCGGTCATCCCTAGGCTCATAAAAAGGACTCGGCCTGCTTCACCGCTTGCTTGGCCTTTGCGATCGCGACCAACTGGTCCCGCGTCGGCTCTGCTCAACAGTACCAGGGCTCGTTCAGATACGGCACCGCGGGCGCTGTGGCCGGCAGCGTCACGCTCTTTCGCGCAGTTTGCCGATTGGCTGCGCGATTCGCCGCGCTCCAGATCTTTTCAAAGATCGCGCTGCGACTTTCCTTGGCGCTCTCTGCCGTGGCCACAATGTCCTGCAGCTCTTCGCAAAGACGGTCGATTGCAGGATCGGGATGCCGCCAGGGATAGGTCAGCGACTTCGCGTCAAATTCTCCAACCTGGCTGCGTATCTCTTCGGCTTCCAGTAGCCGGGATCCCGCCGTGATCAACAACCGGATCGCCAGTTGAATCGGCGCCACCGCGCCGATCAGTTCCAGGCGTTGCAGCTGTTCGAGCAGGTCCAGATAGTTTTCAAATTTCGTCCACGGCGTAAACGGAACAAATGTAGGTTGCAGGGTCAGCCCTGCGCGCCGGCAGTCCTCCACCACGCGAAAGAAATCGGCTCGCGTGTGCCCCTTCTGCAGCTTTTCGAGGATGCGATCGTCCAGCGACTCGACGGCGGACACAATAAACAGGCAGCCGGTGTCGCGCAGCGTGCGGAGAAGATCCGCATTCTCGCGCAAATGCTCCACCTTGATAGTCACGTCATATGTGAGTTGGGGAAATTCGCGGTGCAGCGCTTCCACGATGGGCACGGCATGCCCCACCCCGTTAAAAAAATCGGGATCGCCAAACGTAATGTGCTGCGCGCCGGCCTGCACCTGCTGACGGATATCAGCAAGGACCACCTCGCGGTCCACGATGCGAAACACCCCGTTGTAAACCGGCACAATCGGGCAGTGCCGACACACATGCTTGCAGCCGCGCGACGCCTCCGTGTATCCCACCACGCGATGGTCTCCCGCAGGCATCAACAGATGGGCATACGATTTCAGCGCGGGAAGATCGGCGCGATCCGGCGTCAGAAAGCGCAACCGCACCAGCGAAACATTCGAATCGAGCGGATGAATCTGCGGAAATGCAGACAATCCGGAAAGGTGCTCCGCCAGGTCTACCAACGCCTGCTCAAATTCTCCACCGAGCAGGCTTTCAATTCCTTTTGCGCGCAGGCTCTCCGCTGCCAGTGGCGCGTATAGCCCGTAAGCGCAGAAATGCGCATCCGGATTCATGGCGCGCATCGGTCCCACAAGTTCCAGCGTGAGCCGGGTGGCCGTATGCATCGGAACATAAAACGCGATCAGGCTCGCTTCGCGCACCGCTTGTTCACGCAAGGCCTGCCGTGACAAATCCAGGCAGGTGACCTGATGCCCGCGCTTTCGCAGCCACGCCGCCGGCGACGCCAACCCGAACGGCTGCCTTCCCAACTCGTACGTCGAAATCAGCAGAATCTTCACGACGCCCTATTATAGCGTTTCCACCCCGTGCCACGATTTCGGTTATGATAGAAGGCTCTAGTCATCCGGAAAGGACCGCAGGCATGTCCATCTCCGCAGCCAATTCTTTCGGTACGCGCGATAAATTAAGCGTTGGCGCACAAACGTTCGAAATTCACCGCCTCGAAGCGCTCGATTCCAGCGGCGTCAGCCATATTACAAAACTTCCCTTCTCGCTCCGCATTCTTCTCGAGAATCTCCTGCGCTGCGAAGACGGGCGCTTCGTTCACAACGACGACATCGCCGCCCTGGCCAAGTGGACCCCCAACGCCGGGCATAAAGAAATTGCCTTCATGCCCGCGCGCGTGCTCCTGCAGGACTTCACCGGCGTTCCGGCTGTAGTCGATTTCGCCGCCATGCGGGAAGCCGTTCAGAAAATGGGTGGCAATCCAAAGCGCATCAATCCCCTTTTCCCCGCCGAATTGGTCATCGATCATTCCGTGCAAGTCGACAATTTTGGCAACGTCAACGCTTTCGGCCTGAACGCCGAACTCGAATTTCAGCGCAACGTCGAACGCTACGCCTTCTTGCGCTGGGGCCAGAAAGCCTTCCGCAATTTCAAGGTTGTTCCGCCGGACACCGGCATTTGCCACCAGGTGAATATCGAGTACCTCGCGCGCGTCGTTTGCGCCATGCCCAACGGCAGCCGCCTGGAAGCGTATCCCGATTCCCTGGTCGGCACCGATTCGCATACGACCATGGTTAACTCCCTGGGCGTTTTCGGTTGGGGCGTGGGCGGCATTGAAGCAGAGGCGGCCATGCTCGGCCAGCCTCTCTCGATGCTCGTTCCCGAAGTGGTCGGCTTCAAACTACACGGCCGTTTGCCGGAAGGGGCTACCGCCACCGACCTCGTTCTGACCGCCACCGAAATGCTGCGCAAAAAAGGCGTCGTCGGAAAATTCGTCGAGTTCTATGGCTCCGGCCTTTCGAGCCTCAGCGTCCCCGACCGCGCCACCATTGCCAACATGGCTCCCGAATATGGCGCCACCATGGGCTTCTTCCCGGTGGACGACGAAACGCTCGAATATCTCCACTTCACCGCGCGTTCGCAGGAACAGATTGCCCTGGTCGAAGCTTACTGCAAGGAACAAATGTTGTTCCGCACAGACAGCACGCCCGAGCCTTCGTTTAGTGACAAGCTGGAACTCGATCTCGCCACCGTTGAACCGACGGTTGCTGGACCCAAGCGCCCTCAGGATCGCGTCGCGCTCAAGAACGCCAAATCATCCTTTACTAAAGTGGTCGAAGGCGCTCAAGGGAAGCGGGTGCACGTCAAGAACAATGGCGACGTCTTCGATCTTTCCAGCGGCGCAGTCGTGATCGCCGCCATCACCAGTTGCACCAACACTTCGAATCCGTCACTGATGCTGGGTGCGGGTCTGCTAGCGAAAAAAGCCGTTGAACGCGGCCTGGACATCAAGCCCTGGGTGAAAACGAGTCTGGCTCCCGGTTCCAAAGTGGTCACCGACTATCTCGCCGCCGCGGGACTCACGCCGTATCTCGACAAATTGAAATTCAATCTCGTCGGCTACGGCTGCACCACCTGCATCGGAAACAGCGGTCCGCTGCCCGATTCCATCGGGTCGGCCATCAAGGAAAATAATCTGGTGGCCGTCGCCGTGCTCAGTGGCAACCGCAACTTCGAAGGGCGCATTCACCCGCTCGTGCGCGCGAATTATCTGGCCTCTCCCCCGCTGGTTGTCGCGTACGCGCTTGCGGGACGCATGGACCTCGACCTCACCAGCGAACCCATCGGCACGGACAAGGCCGGCAAGCCCGTTTTTCTCCGCGAAATCTGGCCCACGCCGCAGGAAGTGGAATCCACCGTCCGCGCCGCCGTTTCCACCGAGCAGTACCGCAAGGAATACGGCGAAGTCTTCGAAGGCGACGCGCGCTGGAAGGGCATGCCGGTTCCCGAAGGCGATCTGTACAAGTGGGAAGACAGTTCCACCTACATTAAGCTTCCTCCTTACTTCGAAAATATGCCTCGCACGCCCAGCGCCCCTGCGGATATTCATGGTGCGCGCGTACTGGCCGTCCTCGGCGACAGCGTCACCACCGACCACATCTCTCCCGCCGGCTCGATCGCGGTCGATTCGCCTGCCGGAAAATATCTGATCGCGCATAACGTCAAGCCACACGAATTCAACTCCTACGGCGCGCGCCGCGGCAATCACGAAGTGATGATGCGCGGGACCTTCGCCAACATTCGCCTGCGCAACCAGCTTGCTCCGGGCACCGAAGGCAGTTGGACTCTGCATCTCCCCGACGGTGAGAAAATGTTCATCTACGACGCCGCCTTGAAATATCGCGAAGAAGGCGTGCCTCTTGTCGTAATCGCCGGCAAGGAATATGGCTCCGGTTCGTCGCGCGACTGGGCCGCCAAAGGCACACGACTCCTGGGCGTCCGCGCAGTGATTGCCGAAAGCTACGAACGCATCCACCGAAGCAATCTGGTGGGCATGGGCGTGCTCCCGCTGGAATTTAAAGCCAGCGAGAATCGTGAATCGCTGGGGCTCACGGGGCACGAAATGTTTGAAGTTGAAGGTGTGTCTTCCCTGGCCCCACGCAAGCAAATCACCGTGAACGCCAAGGCATCCGACGGCAAAGTGAAAACGTTCACCGCCCTTGCCCGCGTGGACACGCCCGAAGAAGTCTCCTACTATCAGCACGGCGGCATCCTGCAATACGTCCTCCGCCAGATGCTCGAATAGCCGCCAACTACGGGTCTTGCAAGTTTGACCACTCCTCGAAGGAGAGCAGCTAGTGCCCGTGGACATTGCCTTCGTGACGGTCAACTACAACACGCTGGAGTACGTGAAACTGTTGGCGGCTTTCTTTCGCAGCCTGGAAGCTCCCTTCAGCCTTTCCTTCACGGTTGTGGACAACAACTCGCAGGATGGCTCGCAGGAATTCCTGCGCTCCCATCCCGAAATTAACTACCTCCAGGCCGGTAAAAACCTCGGTTATGGCGGCGCCATCAACCGCGGCGTGGCCGCAACGGAAAGCAAATACATCTGCGTGACCAACACGGATGTCATCCTAAACGGCGAAGCCTTGCTCGCGCTCTGGCGCTTCATGGAAGAGCATGCGGACGCCGGTGTCTGCGCCCCGCGACTTCTCTATGAAGACGGGCGCGCCCAGGGCATGATCTTCGAGCGCTCCCTGCTTCCCCACTACTTTCACTGGCTCGCCAAGCTTCGGGCCAAGCACACAAAAGCGAACCTCGCCAGCGCCACGGCGCCGGTTAAGGTGGACGGTGTGATGGGCGCCTTCTTTTTGATACGGCGCTCTGTGATTTCCCCGCCCACGCTGTTCGACGAAGACTTTTTCTTTTTCTACGAGGATACGGCGCTATCCCACACACTTGCCGATCGTGCCGTGCCGTGTTTCGTTCTTCCCGACGTCAGCATCATTCATGTCGGAGGTAAATCGCGGTCGGAAGTTTCCGTTTCCCTTTTCTATAAAAGCAAATATCTCTACCTGCAGAAATTCTACGGTCCGTCTCACGCCCGGGCCGTTCGCTGGATTGATCGCACGCGCATCCTCCGCAAATGGCTTCTATATTCCGCGCTCTCCAGGTTTTTCCCTTCGGACCGCATGAGGCACAAGCGGCGCCACTATCACCACGCCTGGAATGCTTCGCGTTTGCACTGAGGCGGGTTTACGGCTTCTTGGCCGGAGCGCGTTTCAGAAAAATCATCAGCACCACGCCGCCGATCACGGAAATGGCGCTGGCCACCTGAGCATTCGAAAGGCCCGCAATCCACGCCGGATTGATGCGGATAAATTCCACCAGAAAGCGCGCGATGCCAGTCAGGATCAGATACAAGCCAAAAACTACTCCCATCGGCCGCGGTTTCTCCGGCGCTTTCGCTCCCAGCCGCCAAAGTAGCCAGCCGATCAAGCACCACGCCAGGAATTCATAAATCGGCGTGGGATGGACACGATCCGTCGTAGGCACCACCCCGTTCGGAAAGCTCATACCCCAGGGCAGCGAAGTCTGCTTCCCGTAGTCGCCGTCGCCCGAAAGAAAGCATCCGATACGCCCGATGGCATAGCCAAACGAAGCCGCTGGCGAGCACGCGTCGAGGAATTCCCAAATCTTCAGCTTCGCTCGCCAACCCATCAGCAGCATCGCGCTGAACCCGCCAAGAAAACCGCCAAACCACGCAAAGCCATAACGGCTGAGCAGCAACGCCCCCGGATGTTCGAAGAACAGCTGGCGATTGTCCGGCTCCAGTAGGTGATAGAGCTTCGCACCCAGAATTCCCGCCAATCCCGCGACGGTAATCATCGCGAACGCGTCGGCGGCCATCCCGCGGCGGTCGAAATCGGCTTGCAAAATGTAGGCGGCGGCGAGCAGCGCAAACGCAACCATCAAACCAAACGTCGGAATTTGCAATGGACCTAAATGAAGATAAGGAATCATTCGATTTGTCGCGAAGAAAACGCGTCTTCGAAAGTATACACGACGCGCTTCACCCGCCCGCCCGCGGCCGCCGGCGCAGCAGCAACCCAATCGCCAGCCAGACCGCCAGCGCTGCCCATTCCGCGCCGGTAAAATGCCCCGGCACGGTGGGCACCAACTTCATCAGCACAAGCACAGTGGAAACCACGATGCCCAGGATTGTCGCCACCCGCAGCCTCGCGTCTCTCTCAACAAAGAAAAACGAAATGCACGCGGCAAACCACCCGAACGCAGAAGCCATCGAGCCCACCTCGGTCACCGGCACCAGCAACGCGTCGCCCAGCAACAAGCAGGCCAGCGTTCCAATCGCCACCGCAAAAATGGCCACGGCGGGAGTTCGATTCACAGCGTGAACTTTCGAAAAGGCCGACGCCAGCGCGCCCCGCCTTCCATACGCATACAGCAACCGTGTGGACGCCACAAAATTCCCATTGAACACCTGAAACAACCCCACAAGCGTAGTCCCCAGAATCAGCCGCACTAACCAAACCGAGTGAGTTCCCTGCTCAAACGCAATCGCCGTGGCGAACCTCTTCCCCATCAATGTCCGCCAAGGTGCAATGTAGGAAACCGCGCCAATCGCCAGCACGTAAAATCCGGCGCCAACCAGCAGCGCCATGGTGATGGCCTTGAAAAAATTGCCCGGCGGAAACCCCGGGTGCGCTTCTTCGGCCACCTTGGGCACCGATTCGAAACCGGTCACAAAATAAGGCACGATCTGCAGTGTCAACAGTACAGAAACCAGCGGCGTGTGGCTGAACGCCGGATGAAAGTTGGTCGCCATGCCGCCACGAGCGCTCACAAAGACAAGCAACAGAAATACGCCAAGCACCGAACTGGTGGCCCAGTTCTCAAACGTCGCGCTGGCGCGAATTCCCCGGTAGTTCAGCCAGGCAAGAAACACCGTGATGCCGATGCCGAACAACAGCCTCGGCAGGAAAATCGGCTGCCCGGCGACGCGGTAGAGCTCCACCGTATCGAGCTGCGGAAAGATGTACGCGACCAGCCTACCGAGCACCACCGCTTCCCACGGACACACAATGAAATACGCCAGCAGCATCATCCAGCCCGTCAGGTAGCTGACCCACGGCGGAAACACCTGCGCGCTGTATGCCGCTTCTCCCGCTGCGTCGGGCAGCCGCCGCACCCATTGCCCATAAACATATCCAATCGGCAGCAGCAAAATTCCGCCCAGCAGAAATCCCAGCATCGCGCCCAGCGGCCCGCCGCGCCCCAGCCAGTCGTCCATCAGGATCACCCAACCGGTCCCGATCATCGTGCCGAAGCCGAGCGCAAAATAATTCCAAAGGGTGAGTTTGCGGGCGAGCTGCGTCATTCAGAGCACGCAGAGAAATTCGTAAAGGAGATTTGCAGCAAGCAACGATGTGATCGCCCCATTGTCGTAAGGCGGGGAGACCTCCACCACGTCGCATCCCACCAGCTTCAATCCACACAGCCCGCGAACCAGTTCCACGATTTGCACGCTGCTGAACCCACCAACCTGCGGCGTGCCTGTACCCGGCGCAAACGCCGGATCCACGCAATCGATATCCAGCGTGACATAGACGGGTTTCCTGTGAAACGCCTGCAACTGCTCACGAAACACTTTCATCCCGCCAGCGTGGAACTCTTCCGCGGTGATCATCGCAATCTTGTGCTTGCGCGCAAATTCAAAATCGTCCTTGCTGTAGACCTGCCCGCGCAATCCCACTTGCAGGAAACTGTGCTCCCGGATCAGGCCCTCTTCGATGGCCCGGCGAAACGGCGTGCCATGCGACAGCTTGCACCCGAAATACTCATCCCAAAGATCGTTGTGCGCGTCGAACTGGATCACCGCCACCGGGCCGTATTTCTTGGCCGTCGCCCGCAACAACGGCAAGCTGATCGAATGATCTCCGCCAACGGCCGCGCAGCGCGTTCCCGCACCGAGCACCGGCTCCATCTGCTCTGCAATCCGCCGGAACGTGTCCTGGATGGACAGCGGGTTCACCGACAAATCCCCAAAGTCCGCGATGCGAAATTTCGCGAACGGGTTCACCTTCAGCACCGGGTTCCACGGCCGGATAAGAACGGATTGCTCGCGCACGTGCCGCGGCCCAAAGCGTGCTCCAGGCCGGTAGGTCGTCCCTCCATCGAACGGCACGCCCACCAGCGCAATATCCAGCTCTTCCGGATCATGGATGTGCGGCAATCGCATGAACGTGGCGATCCCGCCCGAACGCGCATGCTGCAACGCGTCCACCGGCTCCGGGTGCGGCAGCTTGTAGTTTTTCGGGGGATTCTTCATCGAGCGGTATGCTACGGGGCGCGGCACAGCAAGTCAACGCGCCGGGTATGTTACAAGGCGGGGAAAAGTGATACACCCCGCCTTGCCAGTTCATACAGACGCGGCGGCTCCTGAAAATTGTTGATGGGCTTTTCGAGTTGCCACCTATGGTCGCGTGAGATCCAGCAGTGCTATATCAGAGCGATCCTGCACTCGCTCCAGCACGATTTCGCGGCCATCGGGCGACAAATCGAAGTCGCGAACGTCGAAGTCTGCAGGCAGGTTGGTTAACTGCCGCTCAGCGCCTGTCTCCAAGTTGATGAGCCAAAGATTCTTGTGTTGAATCTCCCCTCGTAAGAATACAAGTGTCCGGCTAAGGGGTAGGAAGGCCAAGTGTGGTGCACCTCGCGTGAGCGTCAGCGGCGGCAGGGCATGCATGGATCCGTCGGGATTGGCGGCTTTCACCGAAAAGGTTGTGCCGATATCCGGTCCGGAAAAAACGACGAAGTTTTTGCTGAGCTCCCAAACCGGGTCGAGCGAGTGCTCCCGAACGAAGAGAACAGGAGAACCGCCATTGAGTGGCACACGTACAAGATGTGGGTTATGAGAGTCGCCCGCCGCTGTCGTAATTTGTTGGCCGTCGGGCGTCCAGGCTGGAGCACCTTGCAGATCGACGCCATTGGTTACAACTCGCGCGTCTGTACCATCGGCCCGCATCACCCACAAGAGCGACCGTTTGTCTTGGCGGACTGAAAATGCAATCCACCGTCCATCCGCCGAGATCGCCGGACCGCCAAAAATTCTGGCTCCTTGGCCGCGCCACAGTTCCGTGGCCGCTCCATGGGTGAACTTCCATATACTCTCGCTTGAACCGGCTCCAGAAACATAAACCAGATAATTGGGGCCGAGCCGGGGTGAGGAACCGGTTGTCGTTGTCAAAGGAATCGGAGTAGGCACAGACGCAGTTGTGGGTAATTCACCGATCCGCAAGAAGCGTATGGCTCCGAAACGCCGAGGGCTGAGGAAATGATCAATCGCGGAAAAAGAAGAGAACGCCCTACAGCGCCCACCCAATCATCGCCGAATAGGCAATCCAGCTCATAAGGATCGCGCCCAACGATCCAGCGATCAGAAACATCGCCAGCATCTTCCGGCTCACCAACTCACCCTCTCGCATTTCAGACATTTTTCCAGGCTCCTGGTTTGAGGTCGTCTTCCTCCCTCGCATCGTC
>DATFSI010000256.1:0-12521 GCA_035262705.1 Candidatus Acidiferrum sp.
GCTTGACCTACGCCACAGACATTGCCGTGGCCGAAGATTCCGAAGCATCCCTCGATGAATCGATGTTCCTGACCATCGCGGCTGGAATACTGTGCCTGGAGAAAAGTCACAATGGCTTGGGCGACCGTAAGTCGGCGAGTCATGAACGGATTCTCCCGCGAGGTACAGAGGTGAACTGTGGACAAGCATGGAGCAAGAAGGGGCAGGGAATCCAGCAAGAAAAACAAAGATTTGCTAAGCGCTTATCCGGCACCTGACCATTCCATTTGAGTCTTCTCTCGACTGCCATCTCGGAATAATCTCACTCGCGAACGTTCAGCGCACCAGTGGTAGGCGGGGATCTGTCTCTTTCCAGGTGGTCTTCAGCCACACATGGTTGGGGTCTTCGGTCACCGCCAGAGTCCGCGAAGTTCCCGCGAGGAAATTCAAATAGTAGACGTTGTAACCCGGGCCAGCCACTACAGGATGGAAACCGGAACGCACCAGCACGGCATCTCCGTCCTGCACACGGACGGTGAAGTCACGCGACAAATCCGGCGAATACAGCCGTTGCAGCGCGAATCCCTCTTTAGGCCGGTCAATCCGGTAGTAGTAAATTTCATCGAGATCGACCTCCGCTGGTGGGTTGTGCACGTCGTGTTTGTGCGGCGGAAAGCTGGACCAGTTTCCCGCCGGTGTATAGACCTCGATGACCACGAGTTTGTCGGCGGGGAAATCCGGCCGGATGATGTCCACAATTTGCCGGGACGCATTTCCGCCGCCACGAATGCTGCTAAACACGTCTTTCGGGGTGATCAATCTTGGCAGCAGCCTGGCTTCGGAAGGCACACGGCATTCGGCGATTTCGCAGACAGTTTCCGCCATGAAACTGACGGAATTGTTCGTTGGCAGGTACACGCAATAGGGCAAGCCGTCAAAAACATTTTTCCGCTGCCCGATGGAATGCGGGCCTTCTCCCCAATCGGCCTTGCCGTGGCCCCCGAGAAGCACAAAAGCAGCTTCTTCACCAAGCGTTTCCGTAGAATAAGTTTCTCCAGGATTTAGTCGCCGGGCGGACATGCTCATCCATTCCCATTGCACGTTTTCACGGGAAAAACGGAGCAATTCGCCGGATTGCCCTTCGGGAAGAAGCCGAGAATGGACCACGTTCGGAACAGTAGCCATGAGCGCTCCAACTTTCTCCCGGGCAGCCCGGGAAGTCTGGCAGGGTCGCTTTGGCAGGGGCGCAGGGGCGCGTCAAAGCGCTTTGCCAGAATGAGCGGTCAAACCGGAAAGCTCTTGGCGAAGGCTCAAATTCTCAAACATTTCCGGGAAGGCCAGCCAGCTAACCGCCTAGATTGTAACGCAAAATACGGTATTTTGGGCAAGGGCTCGCTCATTTTTCCCGGGTTCGCTTCAGTCAAAGGAGGTGGGCCACTCGGGATGCCGGTAATGGTCAAACATATGGCGGATCTGGACCGGGGTGACCCGCGACAGTGAAAGAGGCGGAATGTTATCTTCGGCGAAAAAGTGCACGGCCGTGGTTTCGATGCTCGTGCGTGCTTCCCCTCCCGTGAGTTCGCAGACAAAGAACAGCTTGTATGCGTGGAACGGATAAGGCGGATGGTCGTGGAGTTCCCGATCATATACCGCCGCCAGTTTCTTGACCGTGGCCTCGTAGCCGGATTCCTCGCGGACTTCGCGCAGTGCGGCAACGCTGGGAGCGTCGCCCACGTCGGCCCAGCCGCCGGGCAAGGTCCATGCGTCGTCAACCCGTTCCTTCACGAGCAGGATCCGGCTTTTGTGGAACACCGCGGCTCGGACGTCCACCTTCGGGGTCGCATAACCGAAGTTCCGTTGGAAGAGTTCCACGAGCGATTCAGCGCGAACGGAATCGGAGCCCGAGGCAAGCATCTCTGCGGCGACCTGCCGGACCTGGTTGAAACGTTCCACATCAAACGGATTGCGGGCGTAGGCGAGGCCGTTTTGCGCAATCGCCTGTAAGCGTTGAGCCCACTCGACCCATTCCGGATTTTTCATCATTTCCTCTTATCGCTTCGGGTCAGGTAAGGCCATGCGACCCGGAAGCACGGCGTTCGCGCATTGCTCGGTTCAGGGATTCCAATTCGCCGGCTGTCAACGCCCGGTACCCGCCTTTTGGCAAATCTCCCAGAGGCAGGGGGCCAACGGCCACTCGGATTAGCCGCAAAACCTCCACCCCACGGCCATCGAGCATGCGCCGAATATGCCGGTTCTTGCCTTCATCGAGAACGATTGCCAGCCAGGAATTTTTCTTGCCGCTCCGAAGGACGCGCGCGCTTTTGCACCCGAGAACTTCGCCCCGCTCGGTCTCTACACCTCTTTCCAGCGCTTCCAGGAGTTGCGGCTCCGCGTGCGAGCGAATCTGTACATGGTAGGTCTTGTCGAGATACATGGCGGGATCGCTGATTCGCGCTCCCCATTCGGAGTCGTTTGTAAAGAGCAGCAAGCCTTCGCTGGCCTTATCCAGTCGGCCTACCGGTGCGAGCCAGCTTAAATTGGCGGGAAGCAGGGAGTAGACGGTATCGCGACCTTTTTCGTCCGCAGCTGAAGTGACCACGCTTCGCGGCTTATTCATCATCAAATAGATCTTCCTGGCCGCTTCGACAGCCCGGCCTTGAATCTCGATGTGGTCGATGCCTAAGCGAACCGGTGCTTCCGGGTTTCGCGGGGTGGTCCCGTTCAGTTGGACATTCCCTTCGCGGATCAATCTTGCGGCTTGTTCCCGGGAACAGTAACCGAGCTTGGAAAGCGCACGTGCCAGGCCAACTTTACGTGCGATACCCGTTGTCACCGGCGGTTTGCGATGCTGCGGACGTTTCACGGGTTTGCGTGGGGCTTAGCTCTTCTTCTCTGCAGCCGGTGTGTCAGCCGAATGCTTTACTTCACCGTAGCGCACGGCCAGCCACGCGCGGATTTCTTTCGGATCGTAATGGAAGGGCCCGTTTCCGCCCTTGTAGCCGATGCGCCCTTGCTCATCGATGATATAGAGGCGTTCCGGCCAGGCGGCATAGGCATCGTTCGCCGCGTTGTTCATTTCGTCGATGCCAAACGGCACAGAATATTTGAAGCGTTGTGTGAAGTCGTTGGCGATGGCGATGCGCTGAGCGAGAGTCTTGGGCTGCGCGTAACATACGTTGTCGCGATCTTTCTCATTCGACTTCATCTGCCATTCATCCAGGGGATGCGCTTCGCGGACGTAAATGGTCAGAAAATCGGCGTGGTCTTTGTAGTCTTCGAAGATCTGCTCAATGTCACCAACCTGGCGACGGAACGGGGGTCACGTAAAACTCCCGAAAACCAGAACCAGCGGCCTGCTTTTGGCGCGCTCGCGAATATGGAATCTTGTCTCGCCATCGAGGGCTACAAGCGTCGCGTCCGGCGCCTCGCTTCCAACTTGCAGGTTTCCTCGATGCATCTGCGGCAGCGCGTAGCGCACCATGCCGATAGCGTCCTTGGGACTCCCAGCCATATAAGTGAGACCCGCCGCGACAGCTGCTGCTAGGCCTCCAGCAGAAATCAAACTCCATTTAAGGACACGATTCATCCTTTTTCTCCCTATCCCTCCCTATGCCAAAGCGCGCAGTTCGTCACGCAGCGCCTTATAACGAGACAGCGATTTTTCGATGACATTGAGCGCGGCATAAGCCGGGCGAATGTCTTCCACCTGGACCTGTTTGCCTTCCAGTTGCTTGTAATCCTGGAAGAACCTCTTGAGGACCAGTAGCCGGTGCGGGGGAAGGTCACGCGCTTCCAGATAATCGCTGAACTCCGGGTCATTCGTGGCCACGGCGATGATTTTGTCGTCGCTGGCGCCGGAATCGATCATGGTCATTACACCGATAGCCCGCGCTTTGATAAGCGCCAGAGGTTGCACCGGTTCCTGGCAAAGCACCAACACATCGAGCGGGTCGTTGTCCTCGGCATAAGTCTGCGGGATGAAACCGTAGTTCGCGGGATAGAACACAGCGGAATGAATGATGCGATCCACCTTCAGCAGTCCGGAAGTCTTGTCCAATTCGTATTTGACGTTGGAACCAAGGGGAATTTCGATGACAGCCTGGAAATCTCGCGGCAATTCCTTGCCGGGAGAAATATCATGCCATGCATGGGTCACGCTGGGGCACCTCGCTCCTGTCTACGGATATCCATTATGTCCTGAGAAGCGCTTCCAGCGTAAGGGGCGCATCAAGCGGACTTTTTTGTCCAAGCACCAATAATTGCGCCCATCAAGACCATTCCAAACAAGGGATAAAACTGATTGATGGCAAACAGTTCCTTCGGACGCATTTCAAACATATAGGTAGTGTATGTAATCGGTCCGACAAAGCCGATCCAGAGGAGCACGCCCACGGAAGCGCCGCGGCCCACCGTGTTAGCGTTTCGCCAGATGCAAATTTGCGCCAAAGAATAGGCAATCAGCGCACCCAGGAGAAAGCTAATGATATAAGGGAGAACTGGATTCATGGACTTGGCTTGCTCCATGGACATGTTTTCAAGCGCCATCCACGGTTTGCTGAACAGAACGCCATACCAGACGGCACCCAGAAGCCAGTAAGCTATCGCCGCAACAACCACTGCAACATAATTGGTTTTCATCGAGTCCCCCAACATTGAGGATCTAGCCCCGGGTCTGTGCCGCGCAAAGTCTGCGACTCGTTCGAAATGAAGTCAAGCGGGTTCCTGGAGAGTCAACTAAGAACCAAGGATTGTGACTAGGCGCGCGCTTTGTCGATGAGCTCGTCCCAGATACCTTTGGATTTCAGGATCAACTCGATGGCCTCGCGGATCGCACCCCGGCCGGCGTGCGCCTTGGTCCTAAAGTGCGCAATTTTCTTTACTTCAGGTACTGCATCGCCCACGGCGATGGCAAGTCCCACGCGCTTCAGAAGGGGAATATCGGGCAAGTCGTCTCCCACAAAGGCCACTTCGGCGTCGCTCACCCCTGCTTTTGCGAGGATCTCTTCGTACGCAGGGATCTTCAGCGCGATTTTCATGTAGATGAATTCCATCTTCATCTCCTGCGCGCGGCGGAGCAGCGCGGGGCTTTCACGGCCGGTAATGAACCCGGTACGCAAGCCCGCGGTGTGTGCCAGCGTAAGTCCTTGGCCGTCGTGAGCGTCAAACCGCTTTATCTCTAGGGCACTGCCGTCGGGTTGTGACAGCAAGATCACGCCGCCGTCGGTCATCGTACCGTCCACGTCCATGAGGAGGACTTTGATTCGCGCGGCGCGCTTCTTCAGCGCCGAAGAGACTTTCAGCGTGCGGGGCAAGGATGCCTCCATCAGGTGAACGAACGATAATTCTAGCAGGGACACAAACGATGCGGGTGAAATGAAAATACGGGCTGGTCAGATCAATTCGAGCGTCCACAGGTCGTGCAAATGCACCACGCCCAGGACTTTTTCTGCCTCGTCCACTACAACCACGGATGTGATCTTTTTCTTTTCCATAAGATTGAGCGCTTCGCTGGCCAGGACCTTGGGGCCAATCGTTTGCGGCATACGAACCATGCAATCACCCGCGGTCATCGAGAGCGTCGCTCCGCCGTGCTTTTCCATCAACCTGCGCAGATCACCATCGGTAAGGATGCCCGCAAGTTTGCCGTCGGGCATCGTGACCGTAGTCATGCCCAGTTTCTTCGCAGACATCTCATGAAAGGCCGTAGGCATTGGTGTATCCGGCGAAACGCGCGGCAAGGCGTCGCCCGCGTGCATCAAATGCTCCACGCGCAGCAACTTCTTGCCGAGGCGGCCTGCGGGATGCAGCGCCGCGAAATCGTCGTGCTGAAAGCCGCGCCGTTCGAGCAGGGAGATGGCCAGAGCATCACCAACGGCCATGGCCACGGTAGTGCTCGCTGTAGGGGCCAGATTCAGCGTGCAGGCTTCTTCCTTCACGCTGACGTCAAGCACCACCTCGCTGGCCTCGGCGAGCGTGGATTTGAGTTTACCGGTAAGCGTCACGATGGGGATTTCCAGCCGTTTGAGCGCTTCCAGCAAATTCAGGATTTCCTCCGTTTCGCCCCCATAGGTGACGGCCAGAAGCGCATCGCCGCGCGCCAGCATTCCAAGATCTCCGTGTAGCGCTTCGGCGGGATGCAAGAAAAACGAAGGCGTGCCGGTGCTGGAAAGCGTGGCGGAGATTTTGCGTCCTACAAGTCCGGACTTGCCCATGCCCGTGACGACGACACGGCCTTTGCAGCGAAAGAGAAGATCTACGGCTTGTTCAAAGGAGCCATCCAGTCGAGCAAATACGTCCTGAATGGCCTGCGCTTCGATACGAAGGACCCGCCGGGCAGTTTCGAGGCTCATGCGTTGCTCCAGCGGCGGACCATCGTCGAGAGTTCTTTTAGCCGTGAAAGAAGTTGCGGAAGTTGCGCGAGGGGCAGGGCGTTGGGACCATCGGAAAGCGCCGCGGCTGGATTGTCGTGCGTTTCCAGAAAAATCCCGTCGACCCCCGCAGCTACGCCCGCGCGCGCAAGCGCTTCGATGAATTCCGGCTGCCCCCCGCTCGCGTGGCCTTGGCCGCCGGGAAGCTGCACGGAATGCGTTACGTCGTAAACCACGGGATAGCCGAGTTTGGCCAGCACTGGAAACGTGCGCATGTCCACGACCAGATTGTTATAGCCAAAACTAGCACCGCGTTCCGTAAGAATGATCTTCTGGTTTCCCACAGCGGCGATTTTTTCTGCCACGTTGCCCATGTCCCAAGGCGAAAGAAACTGTGCTTTCTTGACGTTCACGATGCGACCGGTCTTGGCAGCCACAACCAGCAGGTCGGTCTGTCGCGACAGAAACGCGGGAATCTGCAGGATGTCCGCAACTTCTGCGGCCGACGCCGCCTGAGAAGCCTCGTGAATGTCGGTAAGGACAGGAAGATGCAAATCAGCTTTGATTTTGCCAAGAATTCGCAAACCTTCCGTAAGGCCTGGGCCGCGAAACGCCTTCATCGAGGAGCGATTGGCCTTGTCGTAGGAAGCTTTGAAGATGTAGGGAACGCCGACATCCGCGGCAATCTTCGCGACGCGCTCCGCCATCGAGCGGGCATGCACCTCCGATTCAATCACGCACGGCCCCGCGATCAGAAACAGCGGATTCCCGCCGCCCAGTCGCAATGGGCCTAACTGAATTTCACGAGTGATTGGCATTTTTCTTTTTTAGCAAGATAGCACAAATAGCTGCACGACAGTTTCAGCGGCATCTGGTCGTCCCAACCATCTGTCAGAGAAGATAGTTATGCCGCGGCGTGCGGCGTGACGCGCAGTTTAACTGTCGGCGGCTGCGTTTCCGTCGCCGTGGGGCTTGTCGCAGGCCGCGATTTCTGGAGCTTGTGCTCTAGTGCCGCGCCGATGAATGCGGCGAACAGCGGGTGCGGCTCGAGCGGCTTGGATTTAAATTCCGGGTGGAACTGGCAGCCGAGGAACCACGGGTGGTTCGGCGCCTCGATGATTTCCACATAGTTATCGTCCGGTGTCCGCCCTGTAATGCGCAGACCCGCTGCGGTCAGGATCTTTTCGTACTCGCGATTGAATTCATAACGGTGGCGGTGCCGCTCGCTGATTTCCGTTTTGCCGTACGCTTTGTGAGCAAACGAGCCCGGCTCCAGCTTGCACGGCCAAGCGCCGAGGCGCATGGTGCCGCCCATTTCGTCCACACCCAAAAGTTCGCGCAGTTTGTAAATCACTCGGTGCGGTGTTTGCGGGTCGAACTCCGTACTGTCCGCTTGCTTAAGACAAGCCGCATCGCGCGCGTATTCGATGGTGGCGCACTGCATACCCAGGCAAATCCCGAAGAAGGGAATCTTGTGATCGCGGGCAAATTGAATGGTGTAGACCATTCCCTGAATCCCGCGTTTTCCAAACCCACCGGGAACAAGAATTCCGTCATAACCTTTCAGCCGTTTTTCGGCGGTTTCCAGCGAGTCGATCTCTTCGGACTCGATCCAGTCGATCACCGTTTTGTGTTGATGCGCCAATCCTCCGTGCAAAAGAGCTTCCCGCAAACTCTTGTAGGCATCTTCCAATTGGACATATTTTCCAACGATGCCAATGCGCACCTCGCCCTTGGGATGGTGCAGCCCGTGCAGCATTTCCAGCCATGGCTGCATGTTGGCAGGGCGTCCTTCTAGCCGCAGCGAACGGATAATCTGCGCGTCCAAGCCCTCTTTGCTCAGTTCAACGGGGACTTCGTAGATGGTCTTCACATCTTCCATGGAAATCACGCAGGATTCTGCCACGTTGCAGAACAGGGCGATCTTGCGCTTCAGATCCTCGGAAATGTGGCGGTCACTGCGGCAGAGCAGCACGTCCGGTTGAATCCCAATGCCCAGCATCTCCTTCACGCTGTGCTGCGTGGGCTTGGTTTTCAGTTCGCCGGCGGCGGCGATGAAGGGCACCAGCGTTACGTGAACGAAAAGCGTGTTTTCCGCGCCGAGTTCCAGGCGCGTCTGGCGGATGGCCTCAAGAAAGGGAAGCGACTCGATGTCGCCGACGGTGCCGCCGATTTCCACGATGACGATATCCACGCCGTCCGCGACGCGCTTGAAGCAGCGCTTGATTTCATCGGTGACGTGGGGGATCACCTGAACGGTTTTGCCGAGATAGTCGCCGCGGCGCTCCTTGGCGAGAATGGTTTCGTAGATGCGGCCGCTGGTCCAGTTATTATCGCGACTGAGCTTGACGTGGGTGAAGCGTTCGTAGTGGCCAAGGTCGAGGTCGGTCTCCGCGCCATCGTCGGTGACAAACACCTCGCCGTGCTGATAAGGACTCATCGTGCCGGGGTCCACATTCAGATACGGGTCACATTTTTGGATGGTGATTTTGAAGCCGCGACTTTCGAGGAGACAACCGATGGAAGATGCCGCTACGCCCTTGCCGAGAGAAGAAACAACACCGCCGGTAACAAATATATATTTTGGCGCCATCCGGGTCGCTCGCTTCCGCTTCATGCGGATTTGAGCTTATCGAACCTCCACAGGATTGACGTACATATAATTATGGTCGGAACCGCTAAAGCTGTCAACCAGGACTCTTCGCTACGAAAAATCGGAAAATTTTCTGCAAACAAAATCTCGAGCGAATCAGGGTTAATAATTTCTGGATTGTGCGGTAAGGTCTTTGTTTGGGACTTCCATTCAGGGTGCGGAAAGCGTTCATGTCCAACGGTCGGCTATGGATTCCTGCGGTATTGTTGACGTCCTTCTATATGTTTGCTTGTGGCGGGAGCAACGCCCCTATTACCCCGCCGCCGCCCGCCGGGAATTTTTCCGATGCCAGTCTGTCGGGGCAATACGCCTTTGCCATGAGCGGCCTGGACGGGGGGACCGGGGCCTATGTGGCGCGTGTAGGCAGCTTTACAGCGGACGGAAGCGGGCATGTTACAGGCGGCCTTGAAGACATATTGAACCTTGGCAACGCGATGCCTACTTCGCAAATTACCCTGGTAAGCAGCAGCTACACGATTCTTCCCAATGGCCGGGGGACCATCACCCTCGCCGCAAGCGGTGGCGGAAACCTGCAACTCAGCGTTTCTCTGAAGTCCAACGTCGAAGGTCTTCTCGTGGAGATCGATGGCGCTGCCTCCGCCAGCGGCAGCCTGAATCTGCAAACACCGGCCGATTTTGCCGACAGCTTTTTGAACGGCAAATATGTGTTTGATCTTTTCGGACGATCCTTTGCAGGCGCCACTCCTTCAGCAATCTCGCTGGTCGGAGAATTTTCCGTGGACGGGACCGGCAATCTCACGAGCGGCCTTACGGATGTTAACGACAGTGCCTTCACTCCTTCGGGCGCGATGCCTATACCGGCGAGCGCTTACCGGCTTGACATCAACGGAAATGGCACAAATTTCGGGCGCGGCACAATCACGCTGAACGGGCGAACCTTCGCCTTTTACATCGTGGACAATACCCGTATCCGCATGCTCGAAGAAGACGCTTTCGGCGGCACGCAGGGAGACGCAGTGCTGCAAGCGGGCCCCATTCCGTCACAAAATTCCGCTTTTCAGGGCAGCTTCGTGTTTTTGAGCAAGGGGTTCCATACCAGTGGGAATTTTGGGCCCTTGGGCCGGGTGGGACGCTTCACGGCCGATGGGTCCGGCGGCATAGGGAAAATCACCTTCGATCAAAATATTAACGGCAACAATTCCCATATTTCGCAGAACTCCAGCGTCTCCAGCGCCACGTACGCCATCGACACAAACAATGCCGGCTCCGGGCGTGGCACGTTGACGTTTCACAACTCGTCGCTTGGCACGTTAACCTTTGTCTTTTATCTTTCTTCCGCGGGGAAAGCGGTCATACAGGATGTTAGCGCCACCAGCGTAGGGGATGGATTGATGTTGGCACAGGCCGCCGGCCCATTCACCGCCTCAAGTGTGGCAGGAAACTACATTCTGAACTGGAGCGGTACTTTGTTGGAGTCGCCTGCGCCATTTGAGGAGGATTTCGTCGGACAGGTCGCGCAGAGCAGCGCGAGTAGCAACAACTTTTCGGGCGTGGTGGATTATGTGGAACTCGGCCTCAACACCACGAATAACGGCGTGACCCTGGCCGCGGGGATTTCCGGTACGCTCACCATCAATACCGACGGAACGCAAAATAACACCTACAAAATCGCCATTGGCACCTCGTCCCCGTTTACGATTAATTTTCAAGGCTATTTCGCGGACAACCAAACGGTCCTGATGCTCAGCTCTGACAGCTTGCGTACCACCGCGGGCCTCGCCGTGCAACAAACGCAGTAGTGGCCCGCTCTAGCCGCCCTTCGCTCCTTCGTGCAACAACTTTTCCACACGGGCCACGTCTTCCGGGACATCCACGCTGACCGCGTCGTGCGGCACTTCCGCCACGCGGATCTTCCAGCCGTTCTCCAGCCAGCGAAGTTGCTCGAGTTGCTCCACCTTTTCGAGTTCGCCTTGCGGAAGCGTGGGATATTCCAGCAGCGCATCCCGCTGAAAAACGTAAAGTCCCAGATGCTTCCAATATTTCACATGGACTTTCTGCTGCGTGTCACGTACCCACGGTACCGGCGCACGCGAAAAATAGAGGCCGTTACTCTCGAAATCCAACACCGTCTTCACCACGTTGGGATCCATGATGTCGCCGGCGTGGCGGATGGGCGTGGCCACAGTGGCAATCTGCGCGACGGGTTCTTCAAGGAGCGTTCCAACCGCCGTATCAATTGCCAGGGGATCGATCAGAGGCTCATCGCCCTGCACGTTTACAAAAACGTCCCCCGGCTCGTGAGCAGCCACCTCGGCAATCCGCTCCGTTCCTGTACGATGATCGGGCCGGGTCATGCGCGCCTCGCCACCGAAGGCACGAACCGCATCTACGATTCTTTGATCGTCGGTGGCCACAATCACGCGGTGCACAGTTTGCGCTTGTTTGGCGCGCTCATAGACGCGCTGCACCATGGGCTTGCCCGCCAGGGAAACCAGAGGCTTTCCCGGCAGTCGCGTGGAAGCATAGCGGGCTGGTATTACTACAACGGTGTTAGGCTGCTCGGCGCTCATGGCCTTTTCCGGAAATTTCAGCTAGATGCCGATGCTAGCATAGGTGTGTGACCGGTACGGTGTTCTCCCTATTGCCTTCCTCTGATGCGGTGTTATGATGAACCAATCTGCGCGGCCTTCCCGGCTACTACCGCGGGGGGATGGAGAAGCCGTGAAACGCGATAGGAGCGAGCCTCGCGTATTCTTTCCAGGTGCTTTTCGGGTAATTGCCTGCCTGCTTTTTCTTTTTCCCTTGAGCTTTACTCGCGCTCAGCAAACGCCGACCTCCGATTCCAGTCAGTCCGGTACCTTGCCGGGTTCCGCCAAGCTGAATGAAATCCTTCACAACACGCCCCCAGTCACCTTGCGCCCAGGCAAATTGATCCGCACGGATGTGGACCTGGCCCTGGTTAATGTAACGGTCACCGATCCCTTCAACCGTCTCGTTACCGGCCTCGAGCAGGACAATTTCCGCGTATTTGAGGACAACGTCGAGCAGGAGATCGTCGCCTTTTCCTCCGAAGATGTGCCCATCTCCATCGGCGTAATTTTCGATTTCAGCGGCAGCATGTCCAACAAGATCGACAAGGCGCGCGAAGCCGCGTTGGAGTTCTTTAAGACCGCGAATCCGCAGGACGAGTTCTTTCTGGTGACCTTCAACGAACGAGCCGAACTTACCAGCGCGTTTACCAACAGCGTGGAAGACCTGCAAAGCCGCATGTTGGTGACCGCCCCGCGTGGCCGCACGGCGCTCCTGGACGCCATCTATCTGGGTCTCAGCCAGATGAGGGGTGCACATAACGCCAAGCGTGCCTTGCTGATTCTTTCCGATGGAGGGGATAATCATAGTAGGTACAACGAGAACGACATCAAGCGCCTGGTCAGGGAAGCCGACACCCAGCTCTATGCCATCGGCATCTTCGACCCGCTTGGCAACCGGAACCGTACCCCGGAAGAGCTGAACGGCCCAACGCTGCTCTCCGAGATTACGGAACTTACCGGTGGCCGCGT
>DATFSI010000257.1:0-15070 GCA_035262705.1 Candidatus Acidiferrum sp.
TTTTGCGTCATGGCCGCGTTCCTTCTTCTCGTTCCTTTCAGCACCTGTGTTACAAACATTCCATGCCGCAGAAATCGCTTTTGGTGCTTGGGCTGATGTCGGGAACATCGGCGGATGGCGTGGAAGCCGCGCTAGCGGAAATTTCGGGTGCGCCGCCGCGGCTTCATTCGAAACTTGTGGGTCATACTTCTTTTCCCTTTCCCAAAGCGGTTCGCACGAAGATTCTGGAAATTGCCGAGGGTGCTCACGTTCCCGCAGGGGAGATCAGCCAATTGAATTTCCGATTGGGCGGACTTTTTGGCAATGTAGCGATTGCTGCTTGCAAGAAATTTGGCGTGTCCTTGAAACGGCTCGATCTGATCGCGTCGCACGGGCAGACGGTGTTTCATCAAGGCCCCTCGAGAAAAGTGGCGAGTGGCGGGTGGCGAGTGGCGAAAAACGTGGCCTCAACCCTGCAACTGGGCGACGGGTCTGTGATTGCTAATTTGGCAGGCGTTGCAACTGTGTCGGATTTTCGACCTGCGGATATGGCGGCAGGCGGCCAAGGCGCGCCGCTTGTGCCATTTGCGGACTACCTGCTTTACCGAGACGAACAAGTGGGGCGGGTGTCACTGAATTTGGGCGGGATCGCCAATGTCACCGTTATTCCTCCAGGTGCGAAGCCTGCGGATGTATTCGCCTTCGATACCGGGCCGGCTAATATGGTGATTGATGCGCTCGTGTCGCACTTCACCAAGGGTCGGCAGCGCTACGACGCTGACGCGCGATTGGCGCAGCGCGGGAAATGCATCATGCCCCTGCTTGAGAAATTGTTGCGCGATCCGTATCTGCGATTGAAGCCACCGAAATCCACCGGCCGGGAATATTTTGGGCGGCAGTTTACCTCCAAGATTCTGAAGGAAGGGCCCAGGCTTCGCGCACGGCCCGAGGATCTGATCCGGACGGCAGCGGTGTTCACGGCGCTGAGTGTGGTGGATGCTTTGAACCGATTCGTGCTGCCTCAGACAAAGGTTGTGCAACTCATCGTTTCCGGTGGAGGGGCGCGCAATCCGCTGCTGATGGCGCAACTCGAAGCCGCTCTTGCACCTATCCAGGTACTTCGCAGCGAACAATTCGGCGTCCCTGAGCAATCCAAGGAAGCGTACGCTTTCGCGCTGCTTGGGTATGAGACGTGGCACCGGCGCGCGTCTAATCTTCCATCAGCGACGGGAGCGCGGCGGCCGGCGGTGCTTGGCAAGATCGCCTATGCAGGAAGCCCTGGGGAGTGAGTCTGGAATTTCATAGGTTTGCGCCGTTTGGATTGAGGCCCCCTCGCTATGCGCAGGGTGAACAGGAGTGCCTGTGCCGCAAGAAAGACAAGGGCTGAAGCCTGTGCTACGGAAGAAGGTGGCGTAAAGCCGCCGCTACAACCATTGTAATATTTTGCGGATCAGGCGGGGACGGCGTCGTCGCCTTCGAGGGCTTCCTCGATTAACTCCGCGGGAATGGCACCTTCCCTGCCGATGCACCAGTGTTCACCGCGAAGCTCGACGATGGTAGAGGGCGTGAACTCGCCGGCCTCGCCTGCGTCAAGAATCAAGGGAATGCGATCGCCCAACTGCTCCATGACTTCGGTGGCGCTGGCGCAAGTGGAGGAACCGGAGAGATTGGCGCTGGTGCCGGTGAGGGGAACGCCCAGCTCTTCGATTAAATGGTTGACGATTTTGTTTTTCGGCCAACGCAAGGCAATGCGGCGGGTATTGGCGGTGACTTTCAAGGGCAATCGATTGGAGGCCTCGACAACAATGGTGAGCGGCCCGGGCCAGCAGGCTTGCGCCAGGCGGTAAAAGTTCGCGGGCAAGTCGTGCGCCAGCATTCTTGCCTGCGCGAGAGAATTGATGAGGATGGGCAAGGCGCGGGATTCCGGACGGCCCTTGACGCGAAAAATCTCTTCGACGGCCGCGAGGTTGACGGGATCGGCGGCGAGGGCGTAAAGCGTATCGGTGGGGACTGCAACGACAGCGCCACGACGAAGCCATGACGCAGCGTAACGGATAGTGTTCGCGTCGGGATTACGAGCGTCGAGTTTCAACACTTCGGCAGACAAAGTGTGGACTCCATCCGTGGCGAGATCCGTGGAGCGGCGCGTTGCAATGCCCTAGGCGGGCCTCGGATATACCACTCGTCAGCTTTTCGGAGCGTGCGGCCGTTTCCCCACTGACCGCTTGGCAAGGACGCTACCATAGGCAGGGGGCCCGCGCAATGATAGGTGGCACGGGAGGTTGGTGGCTAGGGTCACTGCGAAGAAGGTGCAGTGAAGCCGCGCTAGAAAACGCATGTCGCCCGGAAATAGTTGTCGTTTGAAGTTGACGGTGCACAGACAAGAGTGCCTGCGCCACAAGAAAGTTACAGGCTGAAGCCTGTGCTAATGAAGAAGGCGACATAAAGCTGCCCACGTGCTGGCCGGTGGCCATGATGTTCTGCTAGGCTGCATGCCATGCCTCCTGCACCTAAGACGGAAACCGCGACGATCACGAACCGCGAGAACCGGTGGTTGAAACTTTTTCGCATGGCGTTGCGTGGTGGATTGCCGACGGAGTCGGGAAGCGTCGGGGTGGAGGGAGTGCGCCTGGTGGAAGAGGCACTGGCTTCGGGCTGCCGGATCGAAGGCGTGTTGTTCAGCGAGTCCGGGGCGCGACACCGCGGCAAACTTTCGCCACTGATTGACCGCCCGGAGATGGGTTTTCCGGTTTTGCAGACGACGGACCGGCTGTTTGAGGGAATTGCCGATACCGAGCATCCCCAGGGCGTGGCGGCGCTTGCGGTGCCGCGGCAAACGCAACTGGAGGATCTCTTTTCGACGCCTGAGGGAAAATGCTCGCCGCTACTGGTAGTGCTGTCGGGCGTTCAGGACCCGGGCAACGTGGGCACGATTCTGCGGACGGCGGCGGCGTTCGGGGCGACGGGCGCGTTGACATCGGCCACCGGGCAAAGTGGAACGGCCAGCCCGTTTTCGCCGAAGGCGCTGCGCGCTTCAGCGGGCGCGGCGCTGCATTTGCCGGTGGTGCACGGGGCGGCACTAGGGATTCTGCTGACGCAATTCAAGTTGAACGGGATTTCGACGATTGCTACATGCGTGCACGAAGGCGGCGCGGCGCTTGGTCCCGTGGCGCCGTGGGAAATTGACTGGTGCCAGCCGATTGCGCTGCTGGTAGGCAACGAAGGCGCGGGATTGCCGGAGGATGTGGTGCACTCGGCGGACGCGCGGATTCATATTCCGCTGGAGCGGCAGGTGGAGTCGTTGAACGCGGCGGCTGCGGCGGCGGTGTTGTTTTATGAGGCGTTCCGGCAGCGGCAGCCGCGGCACCAATAACTATTCGTTGCAAAACCGCCTTTGAGCTTGCAATGAGGGCCGCGGGATACGCAAAAACCGGTAGGCGCGACCAAACGCTCGCGCGGGGACAGCCCCCGCCTCCTAAAAAGCAGAGTCCTTCCCGCGCTCTCCCGAGGACCTGCATTGTGGGATGGCGGCTGGCCACCGGGTGGCAAAGACCTTACACTTGATGCGGCATGAGCCTGTTTTCGCGATTGCCGGAGCCGGAAACGCCGGCGGCGCTGCAGCCGCTTGCGGAGCGGATGCGTCCGCGGACGTTGTATGAATTTGTGGGACAGGAAAAGCTACTTGCGCCGGGGAAGCCGCTGCGCGTGCAAATTGAGTCGGACAATCTAAGTTCGATGGTGTTTTGGGGTCCGCCGGGGTGCGGGAAGACGACGCTGGCGCGGCTGATTGCACGAGTGACGAAAAGTGAGTTCGTGCCATTCAGCGCGGTGACGAGCGGGATCAAGGAAATCAAGGAAGTGATGACCGAGGCGGAGCGAAAATCACGGAGCGGCCTGCGGACGATTCTGTTTGTGGACGAAGTGCACCGGTTCAACAAAGCGCAGCAGGATGCGTTCCTGCCACATGTGGAGGCGGGGCACATTCTGTTCATCGGGGCGACGACGGAGAATCCGTCGTTCGAGGTGATTTCGCCGCTGCTTTCGCGGACAAAGGTGTATGTGCTGGAAGCGCACAGCACGCCGCAGATTGTCGAATTGCTGCAACGGGCGCTGCGGGATAAAGAACGCGGGCTGGGCGAGGAGAAGATTTCGATTTCGGAGGACGTGTTGTTTCGCATGGCGTCGTTCGCGAATGGGGATGCGCGGACGGCGTACAACACGCTGGAGCTTTGTGTGAAGAGCGCGCAGGAAGAAGTGGCGAGTGAAGTGAGCAGCTTTACCGCAGAGATTGCAGAGGGGCCGCAGAGTTCGCACAGAAGAGAAGACGCACCCCTAAAAACCAAGAGTAGGGCACCCTCCGAACCTCAGGGGAAACCCTCAAGTTCAAGGGTAGGGCAGCCTTACACCGACCAAAGAGCACAGGCCGGAGTGCCTGTGCCACGCGTTAAGAGGATTACTGTGGAGTTGCTGGAATCGCTCCTGCAGCGGAAGATGCTGCGGTATGACAAGGCGGGCGAAGAGCACTACAACCTGATTTCGGCGCTGCACAAGTCCGTGAGGAATTCAGATCCCGATGCAGCGCTGTATTGGCTGGCGCGGATGCTGGAATCGGGCGAAGACCCGTTGTATTTGGCGCGGCGGATGGTGCGCATGGCGAGTGAGGATATCGGGCTGGCGGAACCCGGCGCGTTGGCGGTGACTCTGGCGGCGAAGGACGCGTTTGATTTTCTCGGAGCGCCGGAGGGGTATCTGGCGCTGGCGCAGGCGGCGGTTTATTTGTCGCTGGCGCCGAAGTCGAATGCGGTTTATACGGCGTATGGAGAAGTCGTGGAGGACGTGCAGAAGACGGAAGCGGATCCTGTGCCGCTGCACCTCCGCAACGCGGTGACGGGGCTCATGAAGAACATGGGGTATGGAAAAGGCTACAAATACGCGCACGATTTCGAAGACAAGTTGACGGATATGAGCTGCCTGCCGGACAACCTTTCCTCGCGCGTTTACTACCAACCTACAGAGCAAGGATTTGAGGCCCGTTTGCGCGCGCGCATGGAAGAAATTCGCAAAATAAAAGCTCGGGGCGCCACCCATGATTAGCCGACCAGTAAGATCGAGGAGCGCTGCATGAAAGTGGTCGCTTGCATAGCTCTTGTCGCAGTGCTTCCGCTTTCGATGCTCGCAAAGGAAAAGCCTCGGCCCAAAATCCTGGAAATTACCCAGGTTCGCATCCGGACCACCAACGAAAAGGAAGCAAAGAATTTTTACTCTGGGGCCTTGCGCGCTCTTTTTCCGAGCACTTCAAGTACAGAGCCGTGTGACCGGTGCGAGCGAATGCCTGCCGTTGCACAGGAATTGATTGAATTTGACTCTATTAATGGACCGACTCCCAAGGACCTGGTGGGTGCCGTCTTTCTCCGAACGGATGATGTGGGGGCTTTGCGAAACTTATTGCGCAGGAACAAAATCAAAGTCGGAAAATTGACCAAATTGACCTCCGGAGAAAGCTTTGCTGTTTCTGATCCCGAGAGGCATTGCCTGGTTTTCGTACAAGCAGAGAGTGGTTTGCAACCGCCCCTTGGTTATTCCGGGAGCTATGGTTCGTGGCCGCGACCCGGTCCGCACATTATCCACGCCGGGTTCGTGGTCAAGGACCGTACTGCCATGGACCACTTTTACAAGGACATTCTTGGCTTCCATCTCTACTGGCACGGCGGCATGAAGGACGGCGAAACGGATTGGGTGGACATGCAGGTCCCCGATGGAACCGACTGGATCGAATATATGCTGAACGTTCCGGAAAATGCGGATCAGCACCTTCGCGGCGTCATGAATCACATTGCTGTTGGCGTGCCAGACATAAAGGTCGCTGACCAGGAGCTTCTGGCCAGCAATCTGCACCTGCCAGTTAACGAAGCGCCAGAAATCGGGCGGGATGGGAAGTGGCAGCTGAATCTGTACGACCCGGACGGAACGCGCATCGAACTGATGGAGTTTACGCCGGTGGAAAAACCCTGCTGTAGCGAATACACAGGACCCCATCCGAAACCATGATTCCGCGCCAACTCGCCACTCGCCCCGTTTTCCTCGCTCTGTGTGTGCTCTCCACGCTCTGTGCTTCCCTTTTCTTTTCCAGACCGGCGCGTGCGCAGAATTTTGACAAGGCAGTGGTAACCATCGACGAAGAAGTAACTGCGTTCGCGTACGCTCCCGATGGGCGCATCGTGTTTTCCGTGCGGCGGATGTTCAAAGCGAAAAAGTACGACCTGCAGCGCGACGACATCTGGATCATGGAGCCGGGCGGGAAGAGGAAACGCATTTTCGAGGGCCAGAAATTTACGCGCGACGAAAAACTGTTCACGTACCAGGTAGAGTCGTTTACCTGGTCGCCCAACGGGCACATCATCGCCGTGCAGCTTTTTACCACCACCATGGATCCGAACGAAGGGTCGCGCGAAGACGCGCCAGCGCTGCTGTTCCTGGACGATGCGGGACGCGAACTGCATCCTTCGGCGAAGGGGCCGATGGTGATGGACGCGCAAATGCCGCTGTGGATGAGGGACAATCAGACGCTGGTCTACCTGACGGGCGCGGACACGCCACAGGGACTCTATGCGATGCAGTTTTTGAATGTGGCGAGCGGGCCGGCGGGGAAAGCGTTCGAAGGGCGCACGTTTGAGGGGGCATCGCGGATTTCCGGCAGCAATACCGCGATTGGGGTGGAACGCAGCCCGCATTTTGACGGGCCGGCGCGACTGCAACGTCTGGAAATGCTGTCGCAGGACGACAAGGAGATCGCGACGCTGGATGCGTACGGCGGGGGCCTGGTGGTTTCGCCGAGCGGGACGAAAGTGGCGTATTTCCTGGACAAGGAAGTGCTGGAGATCCGAGACTTGAGCGCGCCGTTGCGCGTTGGGCGGCTGCGGGTGGGGCTGGGCGTGCTGCAATGGTCGGCGGACGAGTCGCGCATTTATCTGAAGCGGACGATCGAGAAGAAATCAGCGGACCTGATTTGCGTGCGGGTTCCGGAGTTGCGGGCGTATCCGCCGCACGCGGAGATTCCAGTAATCGAGCCGGACCCGATGGTGCTGCTGCACGGATTGACGATTCGGGAATATGGATTGTCGCCGGATGGAAGGTTTATCGCGGTAGTGTTGCCGGGGAAGAGGAATTTGCAGATTTTTTCGTTTTAGAAGAGAGGAAAGAGGCGACCTCAGTTCGTAAGCCGCAGATGGCGGCGTAAAGCCGGCCTTACCAATCCGGAATTCCCCGCGTATTTTGTCGCTTGAAGTTTACGGTGCACAGGCAGGGGTGCCTGGCCACAGAAGCCGTGACCCATGTTCCGTGGTCCGAAGAGAAGAAGACCATCGCCCTGGGATCGTAAGCCCCACCCTCAGGTTCAGTTGGGCGGTGACATAGCGGAAGTACAAAAAAAAAAACGAAAGCCGTCAGGACGCCGGCGCTACCGTTTATTTGCGGCGCTTGTGTTCGACCATTAGGCAGGCGTTTTCGACGACGGCGAGGCCTGCGGCGCGGGCCTTTTCGGTGGCCTGGGCGTTCTCAATTCCCAATTGCATCCAGAGGACTTTGGCTTTGATGGCGATGGCGGAATCGGCGACGGGCCGGACGTCTTCGCTGCGGCGGAAGACGTCGACAATGTCCACGGGCTCGGGAATATCTTCGAGACGGGCATAGGCTTTCTCGCCGAGGACTTCTGTTTCGTAGGGATTCACGGGGATGATGCGATAGCCGGCGGACTGGAGATAAGAGGCGACTCCATTAGAAGCCCGCGTGGGCTTGGACGACAAACCGACGACGGCGATGGTTTTGGAGTTGCGCAGAATATTGGCCACGGCATCGCCGGCCTCTTTGTGGTTGTCAGGCAAGTGGAGGTTCATGCGTGTTCGATGAGCGCGTTGGTTGGTGAGTTACGCCATCAAGCTGTCTCATCAATGGGCAAAAAGGGGAAAAGCCCATTGATTGTACATACGTTATGTCGGAGCTAAAGGCTCCGCCCCCCAGTGCCGTTTCACAATATTGATTCTAGTGGCTAAGACCTTCGGCTAGACGGAGCGGTTCGAGAATTCGTTAGCGTGCGCACTTCCCCGGCGGGCTTCCGCGGGGAGGGAGACGGCGTGCTCGAGGGCGCCAAGGAGTTTGGTATTTTCGGCGGGGCTGCCAACGGAGATGCGGATGGCTTCGGGAAAACCCATCCAGGCGAGGGGCCGGACAATGACACCTTCGTTGAGGAGTTCGTCGCAGAGAGCCTTGGCAAAGGGTCCGATGGGAACGAAAAGGAAGTTGGTCTCGCTCTCTACGGGCGACAGACCAATTTTCTTCAAACCATCAAAGAGACGCTTGCGCTCGGCCCGATTGATTTCGACAGAGCGCTGAACGTGATCGGCATCGTCGAGAGCAGCGAGGGCGGCTGCCTGGCCTACGCTGGTGACGTTAAATGGCGTGCGCAGTTTGTTCATTTCGGCGACGAGTGTGGGATGACCGATGCCGTAGCCGATGCGCAGGCCGGCGAGGCCATAGACCTTTGAGAAGGTGCGCAGGGTGAGGATGTTGTTGTACTCGCGGAAGAGTTTGATCGCATCTGGCAAGTCCTTACGGCTGGCGTATTCGCGGTAGGCCTCATCGAGAACGATCAAGACGTCACCGGGAACTCTTCTCAGGAAAGCGAGGAATTCCGCCGCGCCGAAGGCGGTGCCAGTGGGATTGTTGGGATTGGCGATATAGATGATGCGCGTCTGCGGAGTGACGGCGCCGGCGATGGTGTCGAGATCGAAAGTGAAATTTTTCTGGGGAGTGAGAATGAGTTTGCCGCCGCTGGCGCGGATGGCGATGGAAAACAGCGTAAAAGCTCCCTCGCTGGTGATTCCTTCCAGCCCCGGCCGCAGGAGTGCGCGGGAGGCGAGATCAATAATCTCGCTGGAGCCCAAGCCGACAAAAACCTCTTCCGCCTTGACGCCAAAGCGTTCAGCTAAGACTGCCCGCAGGCGTTTACTGCCGCCATCGGGGTACCAGTTGGCCTCGCCGAGTGCACGGCGCGCGGCTTCCATAGCCTTGGGAGAAGGTCCGAGGGGATTTTCGTTGGAAGCCAGCTTGACGGCGTGGATTTTGAGTTCCTGCTCGACTTCTTCGACAGGCTTGCCCGCGACGTAGGCCGGGAGGCCCTGGATGTAATCGGGGATCAACTCTTCGAGGGTGTGAGTCATAAACAGAGTTTATAAGCAATATCACATTTTGCGAAGCCCCCGGCGCGGGTTGAGCAATGGCGCATCCTTTCGGTGTGAAAAACATCCAAAGGATGAGGTTGCACGTGTTGCGCGGTTGCACACATCTGGCTTGAGCGAGCCCTTGCACACAGCACCAGAAATCTTTAGGATATATCGTATAGCGATATATTCCCGGAACCCTCCCTCCGGTGGTATGCTTTCTCTCCCGGTGGATTTTCGCTTACGACCCAAATTGTAGTGTCTCAGGAGGACACGCATGACTCAGCATCGCCCCGCGCTCAATCGTGCCGTTCTAGTGTTCGCATCAGCCGCGCTTTTAGCGGTAGCCTGCCACAAGAAACCCGCACCAGCGCCCGCTACGCCGCCGCCACCGCCGCCGCCGGCCGCCAAACCCACGGTTACGTTCTCGGCGGATCCTGCGACGATTAACAAGGGCCAATCCGCGAAATTGAGTTGGACCACGACCGATGCGGCGAATGTATCGATTTCGCCGGAAGTGGGTGCGGTGACGCCGCAGGGGTCGACGACGGTGACGCCGTCCGACTCGACCACCTATACGATTACGGCGTCGGGGCCCGGCGGGAACGCGGACGCAACCACTCGCGTGACCGTAAATGTTCCCGCTCCGCCTCCACCACCGAAGGTGGCCGGATGGAAGGAGATGTTCACTGACGAAGTACGGGACGCTTATTTCGACTATGACAAGGCGAACATCCGCGCGGATGCGGAACAGGCGCTGCGGAAGACCGCGGAATTCCTGAAGAAATATCCGGAAGCCAAGGTAGTGGTCGAAGGCCATTGCGACGAGCGCGGCTCGACGGAATACAACCTGGCGCTCGGCGATCGCCGCGCCGCCGCAGTGAAGGAATATTTGGTCAACCTGGGCGTTCCGGCAGGGAGCATAAACACGGTCAGCTACGGAAAGGAAAAGCCCTTCTGCATGGAATCCAGCGAGGCGTGCTGGCAACAGAACCGGCGGGGGCATTTTATCCCGGCCAATTGAGGTCTGGTGATTCAATAAGGAGGGGCCAAGCGGAAGCTTGGCCCTTTTTTTTGGTGGTTGATCCAGCGCATCGCGGCCCGCCTCGGATGGCGGGCCCCTCAAAGGCACGAAGGCGGCGTAAAGCAGCCCTTACAAATCAATGCCCTACGGCCAGGTGGCGATTGAAGTGGACGATGCCCAGGCCCCTTCGCTTCGCTCAGGGTGAACAGGAGTGCCTGTGCCACAGAAAGACACAGGCAGAGCTACTTGTGATGGTGCCACTTGCTCCGTGATGCTTCTGCCGTTACATTGGAGAATTGGGGGCGAATGAAGGCTTGTCCATCGGTTGCCTGGCCTCGCCTGGCCGTGACCTTTTTCCGGAGGTTTCTATGCGCGTTCGCAACATTTTGTATCTGTCCGGGGCGATGCTCGCCAGCGCCATCGCCGGTAGCTTGATTGGCCCGCGGCCGGTGATGGCCGTGGCCAGAGAGATCATCGAACTGCAGCGGGATGTCACTTCCATCCTACAGGGTCAAAAAGATCTGCAAACACAGATGACCCAGGACCACACCGTGCAGAAAACGCTGATCGAGCAGTCTTCTGACACGGTGAATAAGCTGAACACAACGATGTCGAGCCTGCAGAAGTCGGTGCAGGACGTGCAGGCCAATTCGGGCACGCGGCTGGATACCATGTCCACGCAGGTGCAAGGGCTCTCGGACAATCTAGAAGAGATCAAGTCGCGTCTGGGGAAACTCAACCAGCAACTGGTGGACTTGCAGAATTCGGTGCAGAGCATTGACGCGCGGCTTGCTGGCGGAAATCCAAACGGGCCGCCGGGCGGCTCTCCTGCTCCGCCGCCAGCTTCCGGTGGCGGCGCGGCGGCGGCCGCTCCGGGTGGTGGCTCGGCGCCCTCGGCCAACACGCTGTATTCGAACGCGTATTCGGACCTGAACGCGGGGAAATACGATTTGGCGTGGTCGGAGTTTCGTGACTATCTGAAATATTTCGGAGACACAGAACTGGCGTCGAACGCGCAGTTTTATCTGGGGGAGATCGCGTACGCGCAAAAGAACTATGACCAGGCAGTAACGCAGTACGATAAGGTGCTGACGAATTATCCCAAGAGCTTCAAGCTGGCTCCGGCACGGCTGAAGAAAGGCATGGCGCTGATCGAGCTGAATCAAAAGACGGCGGGAGTGAAGGAACTGCGCGAGGTGGTGAAGCGTTATCCAGGGACGGAAGAGGAACGGCGAGCGCGGGCGCGGCTGAAGGAGTTGGGGGTGGCGGTGACGGCATCGGCGCGATAGAGGGCAATTCCTCAAAGGCTAAAGCTTCGCGCTTATGATCCTTAGAGCTAGAGCAGGGCTACCGTTTGCAAAAAACGCTTTTGCATGGGGCCTCCCACATTACTGGCGATCACGGAGTAGATCCACTTTGCGGTTGTACCACCAGCCGTAGGCGGCCCAGGTGCCCACGCTCCCCGCAATTGAAGCAAGCGCAACGAGCAGTACCTCCGAATTATCGAAAATCAAGATCGTTCCCCAGAGAATGGCGACTCCGGAAATGAACAAGACGAGGAGCGGAATCAGGACGACCTGCCGCCATTGATTCATGGTGGTGTCGTTGGAACCTTTGGAGAATTTTCCTGCAATGGTAATGGGCATCCAGGAAAGCCAAATGAGGACCGCGCGGGCGGCGAACCATAGGGTTTCGGGAATCGTTTTGTTGGCGAGTTTGGCTTCAAGGATTGCCAGCACAGCAACGAAGGGCAGCCAGGCCAAGGTGCGGACTAAATTGACTTTGGCTATAACGCGGCTGGCCAGGCGGTAGCGCAAGGGATAAACGCTATGAATAGGCGCGACTTTGCCGGAGATCCAGCCGGGATTGGTAGCCGCCCAGGCGCCTCCGAAGAAAGGCAACCCAAATCCCATGGAAACCAGAAAGGCAATGACCCCAAGCTGTTTCCATTCCATGGGCAGAGAAACAACAAGCAAGACGCCGACGGCCAAGGCGATGACCGAATTTTTCCAGGCATTCGACCAGGACGGCACTTTTGCGCCTAGGAGAAACCAAAGGGTGTCTTTTTCTTCGGGGGAGAGCCACCACCCGACGGCGCGTTCCATCCAGGTCATCTGAGACCAATCCCAGCGTTGCAGCCATTCGCCGCGGCGGATGGCCTCTCCCCATTCTGAGCCGATGGCTGAAATTCTCTGTTTTTGCCAAGTGGCCTGGATCGGCAGGTTTTGCACGGCTTCCTCCGCCTCTTCGACTTCGCTTTCGGCTTCAGGAGGATTCAAAACGGGCCACGCGGGACTCGGTCTCTCGTCGGGGAGTTCTTCTTCGGTCAGGGCCATCTGGCGTTCCACGTAAAGAGACTGCTCAAACCGCGCCAGCAACTGGCTGCGGCGCGAACGGGCGAAGAACCAGGTCACGATGACAAAGATGACTGTGGCGGCGGCTAGGGCTGCAACTTTGACTTCGATGGACAAGGGAGCCGAAAGAGCGAGATTCACCCATCCGGTGGGCAAGACATTTACCCAGACCTGCTGCGCGAGAGCATATTGCCGCGGGGTGTAAAACCAAACCACGGCCATACCGAAAAATCCCCAGGGCAGCCAGAACGGAATGATTTCGAGGTGCGGCTCGAGGGCGTAGGCCAGGCCCAGAATGAGGAAGAGCTCGGCGAGGGCGGCGAGCGTTGCGGTCAGCCAAGCTAGGGGGGAATCCCCAGGCTGTGCGAAAACAAAAAGGGCAACGGCGAGCGGCAGCAACCACCAGGAATTCACTGCGGCCTGGAGCAGGGTACGTTCGACGAACTCCGCTTCCGAAACAGGATAGAAATGGCTGTGTGCGCGTTCGAACGACCGTGTTAGCGCATTCCGAAGATTCTTGGCGCGCTGCAGGGCAATTCCCGCAAAGGCCAGGCTCACGCAACCGAGAATCATTACCGTGCCCTTAGGATCCTGGGAGCGGGTGGCGATCGCGCGAACGGCAATGAACAGGAACCAGACTTTCCAGTAGGAATTCGCGTTGCTTAGGCGCGGTCCGCTCCACCAGCGTTTCTGGAGTCCTTTGATACCGGAGCGGCGGGCGTGCTCTTTGACGGCTTTTCGCAAACGGCGCACGAGGCCTGCGTCGTAGAGGCGGAACTTCACGCGGATTCCCCCGGATCGCGGAGCCGCAGGAGCAACTCTTCGAGTTTTTCTTCAGGGGCCTGCGTGCGGGTCTCGGCCATACGAAGGTCAAGACGGAGGCCGCCGTGGTCCAGTACACAAATCCGGTCAGCGAATTTTTCGGCGATTTCGAGGATCTGCGTGGTGAAGACGACAGTTCGGCCTCGGTTGGTTGCCGAGCGGGCTTCCCTTTTGAATACGGCGATGCCCATGGGGTCCATGCCGGAGGCAAGAGGCTCATCGAAAATCCATAACTCAGGGTCCACCAGCAACAATCCAGCAAGCGCAGACTTATAGAGTTGGCCGCGCGACATGGCGCTCAGTGGCATGCCGGCCAAGGGCAGGAGGCTGAGTCGATCGAGCAACAGAGCCACTTTTTCGGGATCGGGATCCGGGTGATCGAAAAGCCGGGTGCACATGGCCACGTGTTGCAGTACGTTCATGCGCGCGAAGGCCAGCGGGAAGTCCGGCAAATACATCAGGCGTTTGCGCAATTCCATTTTTCCGCGATGGAACTCCTCGCCGTCGTAAAGAACGCATCCCGTGGTAGGAGCCACAACGCCGGCGAGGCAGTTGAGGAGGGTAGTTTTCCCCGCCCCGTTGGCGCCGAGGACGCCGACAATCTGGCCGGCCTCGAGTTCGAGGGAGATTTCCTCAAGGGCCCAGACCCGGCCAAAGCGTTTCGACACCTTGTCGATTTGGATTCTCATCCGTTCGAATCTCCGTAACTGTGCGGCAAGTAGCGCAGTATAGCAAGGGCATCACCAGCCCGCATTTCGCTTTTCCCTGCGCAACATGGTATCTTCCCTTAGCCAGGGAGACACTTATGTCTGTGAATAAAGTTATTCTCGTTGGGCGGCTGGGCCGTGATCCGGAAACGCGCTACACATCTGGGGGCCAGGCGGTGGCGAATTTTTCGGTAGCCACCGATGAGAGCTACAAGGACCGCAATGGGGAACGCCAGAAGCGAACGGAGTGGCACAAGATTGTGGTGTGGGGAAAGCAAGCCGAGATCGCGCAGCAGTATCTGAAAAAAGGCTCGCTGGTATTTATCGAAGGGCGCATTCAATCGCGCGAATGGCAGGACAAAGAAGGCCAGAAGCGGACAAGCTTTGAAATCGTGGCGAATAACTTCAGGATGCTGGGCGGGCGAGGCGAAGGAATGGCTGCGGGAGCTGGAGCGGGAGCAGGCGGAGGAGCCGGCCGGGGTGGAGACGAGTTCGGTCACGATGCGGGCCCGTCGGAAGATTACGGGCAGGGCGGCAACCCGGAAATTTCGGACGAAGACATTCCGTTCTGACCTTGCGCAAGCGTTTAAATTCTGTGCGGAATTTCAGCTGAAATCGTTTCGGGAAACAAACTCGTCCACAGAAATATTCCTGCCGTGCAAAGCGCGCGACAAGTTCCCATAGCCGTGTCCCCCTTGTTCAATCTCAGGCAGACAATGCTTCACTTAGTAGCCAATTATTTGCAACAGTACCGCAAAAGCGAGCGAAAGCGCGGGAATTCATGCACAACGTGAGGGCTTGCGCATGGGGTAACGGGTTCACATGTCAAAGATAACTGGGGATTCCACGTATCGTTGTTCCGTCCACTCGTGTACACTTTGCTGTGAATCATCGCCTGACGCTCCGCTCGCGTGCTCTGTGAGGGCATCTTGCTTCCCAAAGGCAAGTTTCCTCGGCTTGCTCTGTCCG
>DATFSI010000258.1:0-42831 GCA_035262705.1 Candidatus Acidiferrum sp.
TGCACCGCGTCCTTCGGCTCCAGCGGCGCCGGGCCAGACCGCTCCAGCGCGTCCCACGCCGCAGCAACCTCTTCGGCCGCAAGCCCCCGGCCAGCAATCCGGCGGACGGCCCGCGGGAGCACCGCCTCCGCACTCAAGGCCACAGCAACCGGGTACGGCGCAACCGCAAGCGGCAAAACCTGGCGCTCCCGGTCCGCGCCCGCAACAACCTCTTCGTCCCATGCCCACGGGCAATCGCGGTCCGATTCCCGGAACCACGCCCGGCGATCACGAGCGCGAACGTCGCGGCCCGCGTCCTGGCCAGCCGATGCGACCGCAGCAGCCCGGTGGACAGGGTGGACGTCCGTTTACTCCGCGCCCCGGTGGTCCCGGTGGGCCAGGCGGCAGGAGTTTTGGCCAGCGTCCCGGAGCGGTGCCCACGGGCACGCGTCCCGGACCGCGCACGCCAGGACGCCCCGGCATGCTTCCCCCTTTGCCCGACAAAATGCCCGCCAAGGCCGAGCCGGGAAAGCCTCTTTACGCCCGCAAACCGCAGCAGCGGCAGCGTCCGATGGCGGACAAGCGCGAGATGGAAGGCGAGCGCAAGCTGCACCCGACGCGCCAGCGCCCGGGAGCCGGGGGCCGGGGCGTCGCGGCCGCACCTATTGCCCCGCCCGAGCCTCGTGCACCGCGCGACATCACGCTCACCGAGGGCATCACCATCCGCGAATTGGCGGAAAAGCTCGACGTGCGCGCCAAGGATCTGCTGAAGACACTTCTTGACCGCGGCGTGTTCGCCAGTATTAACCAGGCTCTCGACGTGCAAACTGCCACTGATCTCGCGCAGTCCTTCAATGGCATCGTCAGCGTCGTCTCTCTCGAAGAAGAAATGGTTCTCGAGGTCGCCAAGGAAGAGACCAAGGAAAATCTCAAGCCGCGCCCGCCGGTTGTCACCGTCATGGGCCACGTCGACCACGGCAAAACCAGCCTCCTTGACGCTATCCGCGAGGCGGATGTGGCCGCGGGTGAAGCTGGCGGAATCACCCAGCACATCGGCGCCTACAAGGTACAGGTCGGCGAAAAGAGCGTCGTCTTCGTTGACACGCCGGGCCACGAAGCCTTCACCCGCATGCGTGCGCGGGGCGCGAAAGTTACCGACATTGTCGTGCTCGTTGTCGCTGCCGACGACGGCGTCATGCCGCAGACCCGCGAAGCCATCGACCACGCCAAGGCCGCCAATGTGCCGATCATCGTGGCCGTCAACAAAATCGATAAACCCGAAGCGCAACCCGAGCGCGTGAAACGCCAGCTCACCGATTTGGGCCTCATGCCCGCCGAATGGGGCGGCGAAACCGAATTCGTGGAAGTCTCCGCGAAGCAGAAGAAGAACCTCGACAAACTGCTCGAAACCATTCTGCTCATCGCCGATTTGCGCGAACTCAAGGCCAATCCTGACGCGCCAGCAAGCGGCACGGTTCTCGAATCGCGTGTGGACAAGGGCCGCGGCCCCGTGGCGACCGTGCTGGTGCAGAACGGCACCCTCAATACCTCAGACTTCTTCATCGTCGGCTCCGTCTTCGGCAAGGTCCGCGCCATGTTTGATGACCGCGGCCGCCCGGCGAAGTCTGCTCCCCCTTCCACGCCGGTCGAAGTCCTCGGCCTGCAGGGTGTTCCGGAAGCCGGCGACCACTTCCAGGTCACTGACGAAGCCAAGGCGCGCCACGTCGTGGAATTCCGCCAGTCCAAACAGCGCGACGCCGCGTTACGCGCCAGCGCCGGGGGCCGCATCACGCTCGACCAGCTCCATGAACAGTTGAAGGCGGGCGAAGTCAAGGAACTCCCGATCGTCATCAAGGCCGACGTGCAGGGCTCCGCGGAAGTGCTCGAGGAGATGCTGCCGAAGCTTTCCACCGATCAGGTAAAACTGAAAATCATCAGCGCGGGCGTCGGCGCGGTAACGGAAAACGACATTCTGCTCGCCTCCGCCTCCGGCGCCATCGTGATTGCCTTCGGCGTTCGTCCCGACCGCAAGGCCCAGGATCTTGCTCAGCAAGAAAAAGTCGACATCCGCACCCACAACATCATTTACGAAGTCTCCGACGAAATTAAGAAAGCCATGGAAGGCCTGCTGGAGCCCGTGTTCCAGGAGACCTATCTGGGCCGGGCCGAAGTGCGCAACACCTTCCGCATCAAGGGCGCGGGCACCGTGGCCGGTTGTTACGTGCTCGACGGCAGCATCAAGCGTGACTCGCAGATTCGTGTGGTCCGCGACGGCGCGGTTGTCTACACCTCGAAGCTTAGTTCGCTCAAGCGCTTCAAGGAAGACGCCGGCGAAGTGCGCACTGGCTTTGAATGCGGTATCGGCATCGCCAACTTCAACGATGTGAAGGTCGGCGACATTCTCGAGTGTTTCCAGGTCACCAAGCTGACCCCGGCGGAAGCCGCCGCACAAGGGACAGCCGCCGCGCGCAAATAGGAGAAAGTCGCAGCACTCGGGCCGCGTCGGCCTGAGGATGATTCGCCATGCCCGTCGGATTACTCACCTTGGAGTTGCATCTCGCCGAAGCGCAGTCGCTCAAGGATAAGCGCCAGGTGCTGCGCAGCCTCAAGGATCGCCTGCGCGCGAATTTCAACGTGGCCGTGGCGGAGCTGGACTATGAGGACACGTGGCAACGCTCGGTCGTCGGTGTGGTGACTCTTTCGAACGAGGATCATCATGTCGAAGAAGCCCTGCAAAAAGTTTTGGCCGAGGCAGACCGCATCCTGGGTCCCCTGGTCGTGAGCCATTCGGTAGAGTTGCTGTGAAGGAGCTGTTAGTCCTGAGCCGTTAGCCACGAATCCCCATGGTCTTCAGGCTAACGGCTGACAACTAATAGCTGACAAGAACTAATAGCTACGAACAAAAACATGAGCCCAGATCATCACCGTCACGAACGCGTCGGCGAGGAAATCGCCCACGAACTCAACGCCATGCTGGTTGGCGAATTGAAAGACCCCCGCCTCGAAGGGAACGTCTGCGTAAGCGAAGTCCGCGTGCAGCCGGATATGAAACACGCCCGCGTGTTCGTCAGCGTGCGCTCGGAAAACAGCAAGGAACAAGTGGACGCCATCAAGGCCCTCGAGCACGCCTCCGGTTTCATCAAGCACGAACTCGTCGAGCGCCTGCAGTTGCGCCGTGTTCCTGACCTCCACTTCACCTTGGACCTTTCCCAGGAGCACATGGAACGCATCGAACAACTCCTGAAGCAGATGAAATCCGATCGCTCGGACAAGCCCGAACAAAAAGTCTAGGGGATTGTGTAGTGACCAGTCTTAGGCTGGCCGGTCTGTCTCTCTGATTCCTGTTATCTGTTTTCTATTACCCGTAACCCGTAATATCGAATTTAGGCGCTTCCAACCATGCCTCGCCAACCACAACCCGCTCCCTTCGACGGCGCCCTGGTCATCGACAAGCCGCAGGGCAAGACTTCTCACGACATCGTCGACGCCGTCCGCCATCTCGCAGGCTTCCGCCAGATCGGCCACCTCGGCACGCTCGATCCGCTGGCCACCGGCGTTCTGGTTTTGCTGCTCGGCAAGGCCACGCGCTTTGTACGCTTTTATACCGGCCGTAGGAAACGCTACACCGCCGGCTTCCGCTTTGGATTTGCAACCAACACGTTCGATTCCGAAGGCCAGGCGGCGGGACCCGATTCCGCGCCCACCCTCGACCGCGAACTCCTGGAGCGCCTGGCAGCCGAATCCATGGGCCGCTTCGAGCAGATGCCGCCAGTTTTCTCCGCGAAAAAAGTCCATGGCCGTCCAGCCTACGAGCTGGCGCGCAAAAACCAGGCCGTGGAATTGAAACCCGTCCCGGTAAAAATTTTCGAGTACCGTTTGCTCGAGATTTTCGGCCCCATCGCGCGTTTCTCCATCGAATGTTCATCAGGAACCTATATCCGCTCGTTGGCCCACGATATGGGGCAAAAGCTTGGCTGCGGCGCGCATTTGGCGGAAATCTGCCGCACCGCGGTCGGGGAATTTTCCCTGGAGCAGGCCATCAGCCTCGAGGAACTCGCGGAAGCAAAGAAGGAAGGGAAGTTCGCATCGCGTCTGATTCCGCTGGAAAACCTCCTTGGAAATTTTCCGCGCACCAACGTCTTGCCGGTGCTCGAAAAGAAGATCCGCCACGGCGCGAAATTCAATGTAATGCCGTCTCAATTGCAGCCCGGGCGCGTCGAACTCCCGCCCGGCGCCACCACGCAACTTGAAACGGAAAACGCCCAGCCGCCGCGCCTTCGCGTCTTTAGCCAGCAGAACAAGCTCATCGCCATCGCCGAAGCCGTCGTCCCGCGCACCTACCAGCCCATCGTCGTCTTCGATCCCCTGCCCTGAACCAAACACGATAGGCCCAGTAAACTGAGTGTCATCCTGAGGACGCGTTGTTTGCGGCCGAAGGATCTCAACCGCTCTACTATGCTTGATCTTTCGGGACACCTGCATTTGCCGCCGCCGCCTCGCATTCGGTGGCGAGGACCACCGCGTCGCCAACCTTCAACTCCCCTTCCTGAATTACAAAGCAATTCAGTGCCAGCTCTCCGCCGAATTTCTGCACAATCTCTTTCAGTACCCGCGGATTCTGCTCCAGCGTGTCTGGGTCGTACGTGGTCATCACGCAGCGCCCCCGCAGATCCTGAATGCCGATCATCGCGTCGCCCACACGCAGGCATTTCCCTGGCCAGCTGCGCTCCTCAAGACCTTCCACGCCGCCGACAACAATATTCGGCCGCAACCTGCGGAAGTCGTGCCCAAAGGCCGCAATCGCTCCGTCGGTCGCTACCAGCAACGGCAAAATATCGAAACGCGCCGGCCCGTCGTGGTAAATCAGTTCTGCGACGGGACCAACCGCCGCCCGTACCAACTCCAAAGCCTCGTTCGAATCCCAGGGATGTCCATGGATGAGAGCGTTGCCGTTGCCATCCAGTGTGCCATGAAGCCCAAGCAGTTGCGGATGCGTACGCGAAGTCAGCAGGCGCCGGTTTCCGCCGCCCACCAGCACCTTGCGGTCGCCTTCGAATCCAAGCTCGCCCATTCGCACGCGCGTCAGCGGCTCACCTGCCATGGACTTCACCGGGTATCGCCAAAGCTCTTTGATATACACGGCACGACCCCCACCCGTCGCAAGTCAGATGCGCGGGCCAGCCGTCCGGGTTCAAACGTTTCCCGGAAAGATCGCCGGCCCGCGCCTTCTTAGGCGGATTTGCGGAGCGCGATCTTCGGAAAATCCACTTCCACGTCCGCCGCGTTGTTGAAATAGTTCGTAAAGATGTTCAGCGCAACGTGCGCGATCACTTCCGCGATCTCGCCTTCCGTCAGTCCCGCGCGCCGCGCGGCGTCCACATCCGAGTCCGCGATGCGTCCCTGCTTGGCCACCAGTTGGTGGGCAAACTGCAATGCTCCCGAGTGCTTCGGGGAAGTCGCATTCGCTCCCCGCGCGGACTCGATTTCCGCCTCGGTCAGGCCGGTCATCTTGCCGATCGCCGTGTGCGCCGAAAGGCAGTACTGGCAGGAATTCTGCTCCGCCACCGCCAGCGCGATCTCCTCGCGCAGCTTCGCATCCAGTGTTCCACCGGCCAGCGCCCCGCTGAACGACAAATATCCTTGTAGGACCGCCGGCGAATTAGCCATCACCTTGGTCATGTTCGGCGTAATCTTGAGCTTAGTCTGCACGGCGTCCAATAGCTCTTTCGCTTTTCCGGTTGCTTGCTCCGGCTGAATCGGGTTAAGTCTTGGCATCGTATTCTCCTTGGATTATTCAGTTTCTTGTCGCGCTGTGTCAGATGGATGCAGGGGGGGAAGAGTTTCCGCGCGAAAACGTAAGGTTGCTTACATTGCGGGCGTGCAGCCGGAACACGAAAATGAAGAAAGCACAAAACACGGAAATCATGGCTCACAAAATCTCGGCGGGTTTTTCTTCCATGAGCCTCTTCAAAGGTGTGCCTGCCCCCCGTCTGCTTAGCATGGAGCAGAGAAGCGAAATTCGCGAAGTTCCTGCGGGGCACGTCTTTTTTGAGCTGGGCGAAACCGGGAAGAAGTTGTTTTTACTGGAAAAAGGATGTGTGCAAACCTTCCGCAACCTCGGCGAACGAAAACTCATCATCAGTGAGCTCGCGGCGCCTGAAATTTTCGGGGAAATCGGATGCATCGGGAAATGCATCTATCACTGCTCCGCTCAGGCCACGGAGCCTTCCCGCGTGGGTATCGTCGCGCAAAAAGAATTCGAGGCCCTGCTGAATGAGTATCCGCAAGTCACTCGACGGCTGCTCGATCTGGTGGGCCAGCGCTTTGTGCATGTTTTGCTCGACCTGGAAGGCATGTCTTTCCGTCCCTTGCTGCCTCGGCTAGCCGGGCTCCTTCTTGAAAAGGCCGAAGGGGACGTAATCCGGAACATGACCCACAAGGAATTGGCAGAGCATCTCCGCGTCTACCGCGAGTCCGCCACCACCGTTCTCGGCGAGCTGCGCAAGGCTGGCATTATCGCCATCGAACGCAAGCAAATTCGCATTCTGGATCGGCCGCGCCTCGAGCGCGCCTCCCGCGAATAGACCTCTGTACCTTGAACGTCCCTTGCCGTCCCGCTATAGTCGAGATTCGGGAGCGATAGCATGTCGTCATCGACGGCAAGCGCCACAACATCAGCGCGGTGCCTCAGTCATCTCGTACCGGTGGAAGAGTCGCTTGCCGGCGATCCCGCCATTTCACCGGATCGCGCGCGCCGTTTCTGCGCCGAACTCGAAGCAGGCCAGATCGTCTTTCTTCCCGTCTCTCCCATCGCCATTTCCTGGGAAGACCGCGAACTCCTCCTCGGCCGCAAGCAGACTGGCTCTGCCTACCACAAAAACATCGCCTACCGCCCCGCCGAGGACCGCATCACCGGCCTCGACGCCTCCGAGCAGGCCGAAGCCGATTCGCTGCGCCGCATCCTGCGCGAATTCTCACAGCGTTCGGCCGCCTTCCTCAGCGGATTCCTCTCCCCGTACGCGGGAAATTGGAAGCTCGACTACGCCAGCTACCGTCCTATCGAAGAAGAGGGACGCCCCGCGCGGCTCCATGCGCGCAACGATCTGCTTCACTTCGACTCATTTCCCACCCGCCCGACCAACGGCGCTCGCATCCTGCGCTTCTTCGTAAATCTGAATCCGGCAAGGAGCCGTGTCTGGCTCACCTCGGAAACCTTCGAGGCGTTTGGCCCGCGCTTCGCCCGCTCAGGAAATCTGCTGGCCTCTGCCGCCGGCAATTCCATCACACGCGGAATGCGCTCCCTCGCCAGAACCCTGCGTCTCCCGTTTGGCAGCCGGCCGCCGTACGACGAATTCATGCACCGCTGCCACAACGCCATGAAGGCAGACGCCGCCTTTCAGCAGCACACGCCGAAAAATCGCTGGGAATTTCCGCCCGATTCCGCCTGGATGGTCTTCACTGACTGCGTGAGCCACGCCGTGCTCTCTGGGCAGTACGCCCTCGAACAGACCTTTCAAATTCCCCAGTCCGCGCTCGTCCAACCGCAAGTCTCTCCGCTCGCGATCCTCGAAGAAATCGCGGGCCAACCTCTCACTCTTTAGTCATGCGTTGCTTAGGCCCATGTTGTAGCCGACCTTCAGGCCGTGCCGTAAATACTCGAATTTCGAAGTGGCTTTAGCGGTTGAGGTTTCTTGAATTTTCACACCTACTTCATTCCGGCGGACGCTCCAGCGGCACCTCCGGCTGATTCGTCGGTGGCGGGCTCGCCGGCGGTTGCTGCGCGGGAGGATTTGCTGCGGGAGGATTGCCCGCCGGCGGCCCCGGCACAGCCGGTGCCGGAGGCGGCTGACTTTCCGACGGTTCGCGTTCACGGAAAGGTCCAACCCCGCTCCGCCCCGCGCCACTCGGCTCGCCCATTCCCGCATAGATACTCTTCGATTGCCGCAGCGGCGATCGCAGGCGTCGCGGCCTTATCAGGAACAGCAGTTCATCGTCGGTGAACGAGTTGCTGTGGTTCCCGAAAGCGTAGCCCGCTCCCGGCAGCGTGGCCAGCCAGGGAAATCCGGAGATCGTCTTGTTTTCATTCTGACTCAGCAACCCCACCACCAGCGAAGTCTCGTCTTCCTTCAGCCGCACCGTTTGCGTGAGCGTGCGGTTCGAAATAACCGGGATACCGTTCACGCTGCTTCCGGAAAGCGCCCGGATCTCAAACTCAAGTTGCAGCGTCACTTCTTTCGAGTCGTGCAACTGCGGCGTTGCCTTGACCTTTAGTCCGATGTCTTCATATTCCGAACCGGGATACGGCTGCTGCGCATTGATCGTCGAGTTGGAAATCACGCTCACCGGGCTCTCAATCAACGTCACCTGCCCGTCCGCGCCCGCAATATTGTTCGTTACGGCCACATCCGGAAAAGTGCTGTTCGTAAACGCTCCGGCAACCAACGCCGTGGGATTTGTTCCCGCTTGTGGCTCCAGCGCGTTGGTAAACAGCCCGCTGCCCAGGTCCGCGAAAACGATGACCGTGCCTGCGCCCGTGTTGGCTACGGCAATCCCTCCGTTGCCCTGCTGGGTGAAGTCCGCGATCGCAACGCCCGTCGGCGTCGCGCTCGTCGGCAGCGGCGATTGCGACGACGCGAAAAACGTGCCGTCGCCGTTGCCCAGGTAGACCGTTATTGTGTTATCTCCCTGATTCACAATGGCCAAGCCGGGCCCTGTGCTCCCGCTCAGGGCCCCCGAGGCGATCGCCACCGGCGTATTTCCCACAGCCAGCGGCGACTTAGTGAATTCCGTAAACGTTCCGTTTCCGTTGCCCTGCAGAAGGGCCACGTTTTGCGTCGTCTGATTCACGATGGCAAGATCCGGAATCCCATCATTGTTAAAGTCCGCTACCGTCATCGCCACGGGCCCCGAAGCGGTCGCCGGAAGCGGAAAGGGCGACCCTGTCACTTCCGTGAACGTTCCATCGCCGTTCCCGTTGAAGACCGAATAGGTGTTGTCCTTGAAATTCGTCACCACGAATCCCGGATTGTTATCGCCATTATTTGTATTAAACGTGCCTACCGCAATCGCGCTGGGCTGATTCCCAACGGGTATCGGCGCTGCCGGCGTTTTGAACGTGCCGTCGCCGTTCCCTAGCAGAATAATCACCGCGTTGCCCACCGGATCGGCAATCGCCAGGTCGGCGAAGTTGTCGCTGTTGGTCGCATTCGAGCGTCCGTTGAGGCTTCCCATCGCCAATGCCGGGGCGGGTGTCGCACTCGTCCAGTTGGTACCCAGCGAAATCGGCGACACCTGTCCGATGCCCGACGTAGGTTGTGCAAACTGCGACGTCGCCCCCGTACCCTGATTCAGAAGAATCGTCAGGGTGTTGTCGGATTGGTTCAGCAGCGCCAGGTCCAGTGTCCCCGCGCTCCGAAAATCCGCGCTGACCATCGCCACCGGATGGTTCCCCACCGTGAACTGTTCGGTAGGAATAGTTATGGGTGTGCCTCCGGGATTCGCGGCGAATCTCGTCGCGCCCAGGCTTCCCGACAGCAGCGATAGCGTAATGGGAAAGCGGTCGCCAACAAAAAACGTGGCCGGCTTGCCGTCCTGTGCGCGCAGCAGCACTTGGCGCCCGCTATGCACCAGCGAAAGCGCCTGCGAGAATTGCGCGGTAAACGTCGGCAATCCCAGCAGGAACGTGGTCTTGCCTCCGCCGATTGCCGCAATCGGCGGAATGGCCGAAGCCAGGCTGGCGATCCCCCCGCCCGCTGCCGCCGCGCTGCCAAACACTTGCGTGAGCAGCGTCAAAAGAGACGTCAGGTCCGTCGCGGAGCGCAGCGAATTCGCCAGATTCGGTGGAATCGAATACAGAGTCGTGCTTGCCGGGGGAAGCACGCCCAGTTGCCTCGCGTTGTTCCGGTCCACTTCCAGGAGATCGATCTCGAGCAGGACCTCTCCCGGCGCGTGCTCCAGGTTGCGCACAATCTGGGACGCCAAGCGCACGCGGTCTGCTGGTCCTCGCACCGTGATTGAATTGCTCCCCAGCGATTGGCTCACGTGCTGGATTCCCGTCAGTTCGCGGAGGCTGCGCACCACCTCGCCGATTTCCGCTGAGCCGCTCGAATTGGGCAGGGCAAAGGTCTCCTCCAGTTCCGGCTCCAGCTCGCGGCGCTTTTCTGCCGTGTCCGCGGCCACCAGAAATCTCCCTGAATCCAGCGCGCGCCAGAATGTCCCCGTCTCGATGCCCATTATTTTCATCGCCGTATAGAAATCGACGTCTTCCAGGCGCAAGCGCGTCCGCCGGGCTTGCAGGTCCGGATCAAACACCGCCTTCAATCCGAACGCCTGCGCAATCTGCTCGTACGCCGATTGCACATCCGTTTGCAGGTTGAAGCTTCGTGTCTCCTTCGCAGGGGCCAGTTGCGGCAATCCCTTCGCCGGCTCCTCCGGGCTGCCCGCGATGGCGCTCGCCTTCATCGACCCCATCTGCTGCAGCCGCTCCAGGAGCGCGGGATTCCCCGGATCGATCTCGAGGGCCGCGGCTAATTCCAGGGTCGCCCCGTCGAGATTCCCGTCCACGGCCAGCCGCTCGGCGGCGTCCACGTGTTCCCGCAAAAGCCGCGAACGCAGAGCCGCCCCCTTTGCCACGATGGTCACGTCAAACGGCGCGTAGCGGGCGGCTTCCTCGTAATCGTCCATTGCGGCGAGGAAATTCCCGGCGGCCTCTTCCTTCGCCGCCTGTTCGGCCAGCTTTTTCGCCCGCTTGGGATCGGGTTTGATGAGGTTGCGTTCCTGGTCCTTTTTGCTCAAGGTTTGCGGAGGGGCTTGCGCGGCCAGGGTAGACCATAGGAATGCCCCGGAAAGGAGCGCCACGGCGGCTCGTATGAAAAGATGTCTGTTCATTCTAAAGATAGACGCGCTTGACTATTCTACAGGTTAGCTCAAGGGCGTGTGCACTTGACGCACAGGAGGGGGGTAGCGTAGACTCAAAATTGTAGTTGCAAATGACTTACAACTGGAGTTCCTGTGCTCTCTGCGTTCCTGATTGCCCTCCGCGAGGGCGTTGAAGCCTCCCTCATCGTGGGAATCATACTCGTGTATCTTTCCCGAACAAATAGGACTCATTTGGCCCGATATGTTTGGGGAGGTGTTAGCGCCGCCGTCGCCCTAAGCTTGGCCGTCGCCATCGCCCTCGAGCGTTTCAACATCAGCGAAGACGGTTTTGAAGGATTGCTTCTGCTCGTGGCCGCCTTGTTCGTGGTCACCATGATTATCTGGATGAATCGCGTCGCGAAGCACCTGAAGAAAGAGATCGAATCTAGAGTGGAGACCTTCGCGGCCAAATCCGGCTCTGCCGCAGGTTGGGGCCTCGCTTTGTTCGTGTTCTTGATGGTGTTGCGAGAGGGCGCGGAACTTGCCTTGATTCTGCGCGCCGTGGAACTTTCCACTGAAGGCCTGCAAACCTGGATCGGCACAATCGTTGGCATCAGCGCTGCCGTCGCGGTCGGTCTGTTCTTTTTCAAGGGCACTCTCAAGGTCCCCCTGCACCGCTTCTTCGCCGTCACCAGCGCTATTCTAGTTCTCGTTAGCATCCAACTCGCGGTCACCGGACTGCACGAACTCAGTGAGGCTCGCTGGATTCACTCCAGCAAGCAGGAGATGGCCCTGCTTGGACCCATCGTTCGCAACGAACTCTTTTTCTTCATCTTTGTATTTGGTGCCGCCGCGTTGATGATTTTCCGCGAGTGGCAAGCCGCTTCGCATACCAAGGCCACCTCGGCCGCTGCCAATGATGCCGAGCGCCGCCTTATGGAAGCGCAAAACCGCCGCCAGCGCCGCTGGATGGTGGCCGCCGCCAACATGAGCCTGCTCGTGATTCTCGCCCTGACCGCCGATTTCATTTATGCGAAGGTCAATTCCGCCCCGCCGCAAGCGCGGCCTGTGGAAGCCGTCAACGGCATCGTAAAAATCCCGGTCGCTGAAGTGCAGGACGGCAACCTACATCTGTTCACCTTATCTGCCAACGGGCAGTCCGTTCGCTTCATGGTCATCAAGAAACCCAACGGCTACGGCACCGCCCTCGACGCCTGCCTCATCTGCGGTGCCGATGGCTACCGCCAGGATGGCCAGAACGTCATCTGCCGCCACTGCGCCTCGGCCATCTATATTCCTTCCATCGGCCAGAAGGGTGGCTGCAATCCCATCGGCTTTGCTTCGCACGTGGATGGCACGGATGTAGTCATTGACGTTTCCTCGATGACCAAAGCTGCGGAAGAGATTCCGCGATAGGAGATTTGCGCGCTCACCGGTAATGAAAAATGGATAACAAATAGCAGATAACGGCGAGCAGGAACGCGCTTGTTGGGCGTGATCCGGTTCCTGCTAGCTGCTCGCTGTTAACCTTCTTCCTCACCGGGCTGAAACCACGAATGTTTATCCGACTCGTCGCCGACTCGTTCACGCGCCGGCCAAAACGTAAAATGCTCACCCTGGCCGCGCTGGCCTTGGGGATGGCTGTGGCCACCGCCGCCCTCAGCGTGTCACTCGATGTAGGCGACCGCCTCGCCCAGGAATTTCGCAGCCTCGGCGCCAATCTGATTGTTACGCCGCAAGCCGATTCGCTCCCACTCGAAATCGGCGGCGTGGATTATCGCCCCGCAAATGCTGGCGCCTACCTCCCCGAAGCCGACCTCGGCAAACTTAAAACTATTTTCTGGCGCTTTAACATCATGGCGTTCTCGCCGATTCTGGAAGTGCCGGTAACGGCCTCCTCCACGCACAACGGCGCTCCTTTGCGCACTGACGGCAATTTCACGCTCGTGGGCACCTGGTCGGATAAAAACGTCCCCGTCCCCGACGGAACCAGCTACGAAACCGGCATCGCCAAGACCAATCCCTGGTGGTTTGTGGAAGGAAAGTGGTTCCACGATGATTCCAAGGAATGCGTTGTAGGCTCTGTTTTGGCGAAGAGATTCGGTCTGAGCATCGGCGACCAATTGAAGGTCACCTCTCGTCCCGGCGACAGCCAGGCTGTGGAGCAACCACTCTCTATCGTAGGCATCCTCACTACCGGCGGCCCCGAAGACGAAGGAATCGTCGCCTCCCTCAGCACTGCGCAAGCTCTGGCACAAAAGCCCGGCCAATTTCGCCGCCTTTACGTGAGCGCGTTGACCAAGCCGGAAGACGCCTTCGCCCGCAAAGACCCCAAGAAAATGACTCCGGCGGAATTCGACACCTGGTACTGCACGCCGTACATCTCCTCGATCGCCCTGCAAATCAGCGAAGAACTCAAAGGCACGGACGTTCGCGTGATCCGCCGCGTCGCCGAAGGAGAAGGCACCATCCTCACCCGAGTGCGCACCTTGCTCTGGCTGGTCACCTTTGCCGCACTGCTCGCCGCTGCGCTCGCCGTCGGCGCCTCGGCCGCTGCCTCCGTCATCGAACGCCGCACAGAAATCGGATTGATGAAAGCGCTCGGCGCGAACTCCGGTCTCGTGGGAGTGCTGCTGGCCGCCGAACAGCTCCTCGTTGCTTTCGTGGGCGGCGGCATCGGTTACTGCGTGGGCATACTCCTGGCGCGTTTGCTGGGCCAAAGGATTTTCGGATTCGCGCCGGAGCCGAGACCTTTCCTCCTTTTAATCGTGCTCGTCCTGGCCGCTCTTATCACGCTGCTGGGCAGCGCTTATCCCCTGCGCCGCGCCTCGCGTTATGATCCCGCGCCGATTCTGAGGGGTGAATAATGTACACCTCCCGCATGTTCTGGCGCGTCGTTCGCAGGCTCCTCACCGCCAACTACGGGCGCCTGTTCGTAATCCTCGTCGCTCTTGGAGCCGGCGCGGCGATTACCTCTTCTCTGCTGAATCTGCAGATTGACGCCAAGCGCCGCCTGACCACCGAATTCCGCGCCTTGGGCGCCAACGTAATTGTCGCTCCCCGTGACGCCAATCCCAATTCCGGCGGCGGCACGCTCGAGCAAAATTTGCTCGCCGCGATGCCAGCCGAAAATGCCGGGAAGCCCGTTCCCGCGGTTGCATTTCTTTACGTGATTGGCGAAGTCGCCAAATCCGGCGTCATCCACCACGAACCCGCGGTCATTGCGGGCACCGGCGGCAACGACCTCACCAAAGTCCGCCCCGGCCGCCGCAACGAATATTCCGCTGACCTGGAAAAGGACCCCGACGCCTGCGAAGTCGGCGTAAAAGCTGCTGAACTCTTCAAAGTTCACGCCGGCGATTCGCTGCACTTGCGCAATCAGGGCAGGGAAGCCACCTGCAAGCTCTTTGCTGTCGTAGCCACCGGTGGTGCGGAAGATACGCAGATCTTCACCAAACTCGCCACGGCGCAAGGGCTGGCCGATTTGCCCGGGCGCATCAGCTTGATTCAGCTCAGCGTCACTGGCACTCCCGATTCCATCCAACAATTCATCGCCGCCCTCGCCCAGCGCACCCCTGCCGCCGACGTCCACGGCATCAAGCAGCTCGCCGAAGCCGAGGGCAAACTCTACAACCGCATCAGCGGTCTGCTTTCCACCACCGTTGTGCTCGTCCTCTTGCTCACTTCACTCTGTGTCATGGCCGGCATGAGCAATGTGGCCATCGAGCGCAAAAACGACGTCGGCCTGATGAAGGCCATCGGTGGCTCTGTCCGCAAGGTTGTCCGCTTTTTCCTCGCTGAGGCCATCCTCATGGGCATCGTGGGCGGCCTGGTAGGCTCCGCCATCGGCATCGTCGGTTCCATCTGGCTCGGCAAAGCCGTCTTTGGCGTGGCTGCGCAGCCGCGTTGGATTGTGTATCCTGTTTCTGTGGGCGTAACTGTGGTCGTCTCCATCGCCAGCGCATTTCCCCTGCGGCGTCTGGCCAGCGTAAGGCCTGCAAACGTGTTTCGAGGTGAAGCGTGAACGCGCAAGTGCGCATTGATGCGCTGGTGAAGGAATACGACACGCTGCGCGCGCTGAACGGCATCTCCTTCCACATTCAGGCGGGTGAGTGGGTCGCTCTGATGGGGCCTTCCGGCTCCGGCAAGACCACGCTCATCAACATTCTCGGCGGTCTCGACACGCTTACCTCCGGCCACGTGATTGTCGACGGTGTCGATCTCGCGAAACTTTCTGAGAGCGACCTGGTGCGCTACCGCGCAGAAAAAATCGGCTTCGTCTTCCAGCAGTTCCACCTGGTTCCTTATCTGAGCGCGCTCGAAAACGTCATGCTCGCCCAGTATTTTCACAGCGTCACCGACGAAGAGCAGGCCGCCGAAGCCCTCAAGCGCGTCGGCCTCGGCCACCGCCTCACGCATCTCCCCTCGCAGCTCTCCGGAGGCGAGCAGCAGCGCGTGGCCATCGCTCGTGCGCTCATCAATCAGCCCAAGCTCATCCTTGCCGACGAACCTACCGGCAATCTTGACGAAGCCAACGAAGAAATCGTCATCGGCTTGTTCCGCGAACTTCACAGCGCCGGCCACACAATCCTGATGGTCACGCACGACACAGATATTGCCCAGCAGGCCGACCGCCGCATCGAACTCGTTCATGGCCACCTCGCTATCGATCAGCGCGTCTCCATGGACGACGGCATTCACTTCGACCACCTCCTCGAACAAATCTGGGTCTGCGGCGAAGAGGGCCGCCCCTCGGACATCGAGCACATCCGCACTCCCGGCGGCGTCGATCCCGTTCGCACGCTAGCCCGCATGGAAGATCTGCATCTGGTGAAAGTCCTCGAGGAAGATCATCAGGTTCAGCTCACCGACCGCGGCAAAAGCCGCGCCCGCGACGTCGTCCGCCGTCACCGCCTCGCCGAGCGCCTCTTCAAAGACACCTTCCGCATCGACGAGCATGAAGCCCACACACAGGCCTGCAAGTTCGAACACATCATCAGCCCGGAACTCGATGAACGCATCTGCTCGTTCCTGGGCCATCCAACCACCTGCCCGCACGGCAATCCGATTCCGCCGGGCGATTGCTGCAACCACAAGAAGGGCCGTAGTTGAAGACTCGCACCTTTACCCATGCCCACACCTCTTGATCCGCGCAAAAAACCCACAGCTGTAAAGATTCACATAAGAACCGGCGCCGGCGTGGACATCGCCTGGGCCGACGGCCACACCAGCCACTTTGATTTCCCCTATCTGCGTGAACAATGCCCCTGCGCCACCTGTAACGACGAACGCACCAAGAAGGAAAACATGGCCTCCCTGAACCTGCCTTCCTCCCCGCTTTTGCAGATGTATAAGCCCAAGCCGCGAGCCCAGGCCGCCAGCCAGGTGGGCAGCTACGCCATCCAGTTCACTTTTAACGACGGCCACTCCACTGGAATCTACAGTTACGACTACCTGCGCACGCAATGTCCCTGCGAGGAGTGCGCCCGCGCCTTCCGCGCAGCCCCCGCAAAATCCCAGTAAAAAATCGTTTAGACATGCCGCCGTTGCTGGACTTGCCTGCGGAAAAATGCGAGCATTGGAATCTGCAGATCTAACTACCCGTCAATGAGCAGCACTCCCCAAAGCCCGGCTGCCCGTGGCCGCCAGGGCAATGGTATTCCACGCGTCTTGGTTGCGACCACGGCGCTCTTAAGCTTCATTTCGTTTTGGCGCGCCGCTGCCATTGTGCTCAACGACCTGGCCTCCTCGGCCTATTATGCCGGTGGCGAGGCTGAAGGCTACATCGGCAAAGCCGCCCCGTGGTTCATCCTGGCGATCATGTTGTTTTCCTATGCGGTCCGCGCCGTGTACGTGGAAAGCTGCAGCATGTTCGTCCGTGGCGGCGTATACCGAGCGGTCAAGCAATCCCTGGGCGGCAGTCTGGCGAAGTTCAGCGTTTCCGCGCTGATGTTCGACTATATCCTCACCGGCCCGATCAGCGGCGTGGCCGCTGGCCAGTACCTTGCCGGATTAATCAGCGAATTGCTGCAATACTTCCACCTGTCCAAGGCCTTCTCCGAAGGCCACACCAACTTCATCGCCGCCAGCTTTGCCTTGCTGGTCACGCTCTATTTCTGGTGGGAAAACACCAAGGGGATTCCGGAGTCTAGCGAAAAGGCCCTGCACATCATGAAGCTGGTCACCGTGATGGTGGTGATCCTGATTGTGTGGTGCACTTATACGGTCCTGGTTCGCCATTCCTCGCTCCCGCCCTTTCCCACTCCGCGTAACTTGAAGCTCAGCGCCAGTGCTTTGGGGTGGTTGGCCCACAGCAGCCTGCCGCAGATGTTCGGGATTGTGGCCATCTTCATCGCTTTGGGACATTCCGTACTGGCCATGAGCGGCGAGGAATCGCTCGCCCAGGTCTATCGCGAAATCGAACACCCGAAACTCCCCAACCTCAAAAAGGCCGGGCTCGTTATCTTCGTCTACAGCCTGGTATTCACTTCCCTGGTTTCTTTCTTTGCGGTGATGATCATTCCGGACGACGTCCGCCAGGGCTTCCTCGAAAACCTGATTGGTGGCCTGGCCATGAATCTCGCCGGGCCGTTCCTGCTGCGCCTGTTCTTCCACGGCTTTGTTGTGCTGGTGGGCACCTTGATCCTGGCAGGCGCCGTGAACACTGCCATCGTTGGTTCCAACGGGGTGCTCAATCGCGTTTCGGAAGACGGTGTGCTGAGCTCCTGGTTCCGCCACCCGCATCGCAAATTCGGAACCAGCTACCGCATCATCAACATCGTCGTCGGCTTGCAGATTCTTACCATCATCATCAGCCGAGGCGACGTCACCTTCCTCGCGAACCTCTACGCCTTTGGCGTCATCTGGAGCTTCGCGATGAATGGCCTGGCGGTTCTCGTTCTTCGCTATACCAATCCGGGTGAGCGTGAGTTCCAGGTGCCCTTCAACTTCCGTGTCCGAGGGGTGCAGGTGCCTGTCGGCCTAGGCCTGATTACTCTGGTGCTTTTCCTGATCGCCGTCGTGAACCTGTTTACGAAACCCGTCGCAACCATGGCCGGCGGCGCGTTTTCCGTTCTTCTCTACATCGTCTTTACCGTTTCCGAAAAACGTGCGCGGCGCGACGGCGGCGCCCACGTGGAAATGGATCAGTTCAACCTGGAGATGGAAGGGGAGCTCACTCCGGAGGCTGTCGGTGCAAGGCCCGGAAATGTCCTCGTGCCAGTGAGCAATCAATACAATCTCTATCATCTCGGAAATGTCCTCGACCGCATCAAGCCTGGAAGGCGCGACGTCGTCGTTTTGCACGTGCGTCTCTTGCGCCGTGCCGCTTCCGGCGAGAACGAACTCGAGGTCGATCAGCTTTTCGGCAGCATCGAGCAGCATCTGTTTTCTCAAACGCTGGCCATGTCTGAAAAACGCGGGAAGACCATTCGCCTTGCCGTGGTGGCCTCCAACGAGATTTGGGACGGCATTCTCCGCGCTGCTACCTCCCTTGGTTCCAGCACGATCGTCCTCGGTCATTCGCCGAAGGAGTCGGTTGAGGAGCAGGCCCGGCACATCGGCGAATCTTGGGAAAAGCTGCCGGACCCCAAGCCCCAGTTCAACCTCGAAATTCACCTGAAGAATGGCGACAAGATCTACAAAGTCCTTGGGCCCCATGCGCCGAATCTCACCGCCAACGAAGTCAACCTGTTGCACCGCCTCTGGCTGCGCTTCAGCGAAGCCTCCGCGCCCCTCGAGCTGCACCACCACGACGTGGTCCACTTTGCGCTGGAAGAAGTAATGAAAGAGCTAGACGACGGCCAGGAAGAAGCGCTGATGGCCCGGCTCAAGGCGCACCTGGAATCGAACGTCAAGAAAAAGCAGCCGAAAATCTAGGCCTGTTTATACCCGGGAGGTCTGCTTCTACTGCACCTCCATCCTGTCCCTCTTTCATCCCGAAGCGAAGCGAGGGATCTCGCTTTCCGCGAAATATGCGCGGCTGGCAAGGGCCTTTCGAACGAAAAACTGCATTGTTTACGCTCGTTTAGTACCCGACCCGTGACGATAACCTCTTTTTTAAATTACTTAAGAATTCCACGTCAGATTCTGTTGACCTGCAATAACCTTAAGAATTTACTTTAAATGTCGGCGCGCCGACATTTTCCCGGCGCTTGGCACCGCTGCTCTCTGCCTCGGAAAATATTATGTGGCAGGGCACGATTTTACAGCCCGCGAAAACGTTTTGTGGCACAGGCACTCCTGCCTGTGCGGCGTCCGCTTCAAGCAGAATTTGCCCGTAGGATATGTAGGGGCGGCTTATGCCGCCCTCCTTAAAGCAGCCCATAACATCTGCAAGATAAACGCGGCTTTAGCCGCTGAGGGGTCTTCGCTACACCGCACTCGTACAATGCCCGCACTTCTTCGCTGCCACCGGAATCGGCATCGCGCACTGCGGACAATCCTTGGTCGTCACCGGCGGTGGAGGCACCGGCGGCTTGGGCAGCCAGCGGTTCACCGAGCGCACCAGCAGGAAAATCGAAAACGTCACGATAATAAAGTTGATGACCGTGTTGATGAAATTGCCGTAATTCAGTGTGGCGACTCCCGCATCTTTTGCCGCCTTCAAAGTGTCGAAATGACGTTCGTCGAGCGTGATAAATAGATTCGAAAAATCCACGCCGTGGATCAACTTCCCCAATGGCGGCATCAGGACATCATCTACCAGCGATGACACGATTTTCCCGAAGGCTGCGCCAATAATCACGCCGACGGCCAAATCCAAAACGCTTCCACGCATGGCAAATTCTTTGAATTCTTTGAGCACGGTGGTTCTCCTGTCCGAAGATACGAGTGCCGGCAGACACTCGCGCATTGCTTGCTGTTTCCCCGGCGAGGGGAAGGGAGTAATGCCCGGCATTATAGCCGAAGCGCGCACGAAGCAAACACATGCAGGGGCTTCTTACCCCGCCTGCCCCGCGCTTCGAGGGAAGCGGAGCAAAGGGTTACGCAGCCCGAGGGGGCTTACCGTTGCCGCAAAATCAGCAGGGAACCAAAGATGCCGCGCAAGAGGAGAATAAAACCTGCGGCGGCGATGAGTTTCATCACCCATTCGAAGGGCGCGCGCGAAATCGCCAGCATCACCAACCCGAGCAGCACCAGCGACCCGCCGCGATTCCACTTCTTCCATTTGGTCCAGAACTGCGCGGGCCTGGCCAGCGCCAGCAAACCCCACGCCACCAGGGCTACGCTCAATACCAGCCAGCCTTTGCTATACCGGTCGAAATAAATCCGCTGGTTCACCGCCAGCCACACCACCAGCGTGCCCAAAAGCAGGAAAATCACTTCGATCATCAATTCGGTCAGGCGCGCCGGCGACAGCATAACCACACTCGGCGATCACGCAACGCGTTCGATGCGCACCTTCATGGTCACCGGAACGCGCGGGCGGTCCATTCCGTCGCGCGACGTTTCCGAAATCTTCACCGCCACGTCCTGGCCTTCCACCACTTCGCCGAAAATGCTGTGGCGGTTGTCGAGATGCGGAGTTGCCGCCACGGTGATGAAAAACTGGCTTCCGTTAGTGTTCGGGCCCGCATTCGCCATCGAAAGTTTGCCTGGCTTGCTGTGCCGCAGGCTGGGATGAAATTCGTCCGCAAACGTGTAGCCCGGGCCGCCGCGCCCGTCGCCCTGCGGGCAACCGCCCTGGATCATGAATTGCGGAATCACGCGGTGAAACGTCAAGCCGTCGTAGTAGGCCCGCTTTTCGTTTTTCCCACTGATGGGATCGCGGAACTCCTTGGTGCCTTCGGCAAGGCCAATGAAATTCTCCACCGTCTTGGACGCTTCTTTATCAAACAGGCGGCAAACGATGTTGCCCAGGGAAGTTTCGAAAATTGCGTAGGTGCCAGCGGGTCTAGCCATGTCTTCTCCTTTGTGCAAACCCTCTTATGCTACTGGCAATCGCGAAGCCAAAGCAAACGCAGGGCTCCGCTCTAATGTGATACAGCAATTTCCTTGTAGGCAGGGAGGGCACGGCTTGAAGCCGTGCCGAAAATCGCTAAACTTTCGGGCTTTTGCCCCTGACGCCTAGTTCCAGCCCTTTTGCTTGCGAAGCTCCGTGATGTGCGCCGCGTGATGCCGCCCGTGCCACGCGTACAGAAACAGCAGCCAGTCCACGTTCTTAAGGCCCGCTTCCGGATGACGGACAGGTCTCGCAAATTGTTCCGGCGTTACCGTCTTCAGCAGGCGCACCCATCGCTCATGCAGCGGCTCCAGGATCCGCAGCGAAACCTCCGGCGCGGCGTGTTGCGCGTCGTCGAGCTTCGCCCAATCGGCTTCCTGGTATGGTTTGATGGTCGGCTCGTTTTCGGTCAGCGCCAGCCGCAGCCGGATGTACGCATTCATGTGGCTGTCAGCCACGTGATGCACCACCTGGCGCACCGTCCAACCGCCTTCGCGATACGGCGTGTCCAGTTGTGCTTCGTTCAATCCGGCAATCGCCGAGCGAATCTTGGCGGGCGCAGCGGTGATATCTGCAATTGCAGACTGCCGCAGCGCGGGTGTGATGGCGGCGGGCATTGCGAAATTTCCCACGGGATAACGGGGATCCATAAGTTCACCTCGCAGAAGTAACCTTTCGTGAAAACTTCACTCTAAGGTAAGACGCAGGACCGCGTCCACCGGTGAGCCCCGATGCTGCTTGGCCAATTTGGATGTTTCCTCCGGATTTCTCCGCGCCAACGCGCTCCGGTATAATCAATTCCGGCGTCCACGCTCAACCAGCTGCCAACTGCGCCTTCGCTCGATGGCTTTTCTCCCCGCCGGGAATGCTACAATCCCCGCCTTGTACCAGCAGGCCGGGTTTCCGAATCTAAGGTATGGAGCTTTGTACCATGCACAATGTGGTAATCATCGGGAGTGGTTGTGCCGGCCTGACCGCCGCTATCTACACGGCGCGCGCCAACCTCAAGCCCCTCGTCCTGGACGGCCATGAGCCTGGCGGCCAGCTTTCCCTCACCACGCACGTCGAAAACTTTCCAGGCTTCCCCGAGGGCATCCTGGGCCCAGAATTGATCGAAAACATGCGCAAGCAGGCGCAGAAATTCGGCACGGAGTTCAAGTCCGGCGCGGTCACGGAAGTCGATTTGACCAAACGCCCGTTTAAAGTGATTGCCGGCAAGGACACCTACGAAACCCGCAGCCTGATCGTTGCCGCTGGCGCCTCCGCGCGCCTACTGGGCTTGGCGGGCGAAAAGGAACTCATCGGCCGCGGTCTTTCCACTTGCGCCACCTGCGACGGTTATTTCTTCCGCGGCAAGCCCATCGCCGTGGTTGGCGGCGGCGATTCCGCAATGGAGGAAGCCAACTTCCTCTCGCGCTACGCCAGCCGCGTCTATCTGATTCACCGCCGCGACGAGTTCCGGGCTTCGAAAATCATGATCGACCGCGCAAAAGCGAACGCAAAAATCGAATTCGTCACCCCCTACGTCGTCGACGAAATTCTGGCGCCCGAAAAAGTCGTCACCGGTGTCCGCTTGCGCGACACAAAAACCTCCAAAAAACGCGAGATCGCCCTGGAGGGCGTATTTGTCGCCATCGGCCACGACCCGAACTCCACGGCCTTCAAGGGCAAGCTGCAACTCGACGACAACGGCTACATCGTTCCGCAGCATGGCAGCCTGACGAATGTACCGGGCGTTTTTGTCGCCGGTGACGTGCAGGATCACCGTTACCGCCAGGCCGTCACCGCCGCGGGTTCCGGTTGCATGGCTGCTCTGGACGCCGAAAAATTCCTGGAAGAGCACAAGGACTAGGCCTCCGCTGGCCTCCGCGGCCAACTCCCGGCATAATCAAATAGTCCATGCTTCGTTCGATCCTTCTGAAACTTTCCGAAAGTAAAGGTTTTGCCCATTGGGTCACCCGCAACGCCACGACCCGCCGGATGTCTCACCGCTTTGTCGCTGGTGAGACCCTGGAGGAGGCGCTCGAGGCCGCGCGCGCCTGTAACGAGCAAGGCATGCTCGCCACCCTCGACTATCTCGGCGAAAACGTCAACACTACCGCCGATGCCCAGAAGGCCCGCGACGCCTACTTGGAGATCTTCGAGCGCATCGCCCAGGAAAAGCTCAACGCCAACGTCTCCTGTAAACTCACGCAACTCGGATTGGATTTTTCCTCAGAATTTTGCGAAGGGCTCGTGCTTTCCATCGCCGAGCGTGCCGCCTCCTACGACAGTTTTCTGCGCATTGACATGGAAGGCTCGGCCTATACGGAGCGCACCATTGAGCTGGTGCGGCGCGTACGCGCGCAGACGCCTGCTGTCGGTACCGTCATCCAGTCTTACCTCTATCGCAGCGAAAGCGACATCAACCAATTGCTGGGCGTCGGCTGCCGCATCCGCCTGTGCAAAGGCGCTTATAAAGAACCTGTCGACGTGGCCTACCCCCGCAAAACCGACGCGGACGCCAACTATGTCAGCCTGATGCGCATGCTCCTGCCCAGCGGCTTCTACCACGGCATCGCCACGCACGATCCGCGCATGATTGCCCAGACCATTCGCTGGGCCGCCGAAAAACAGATTTCTAAGGATGATTTTGAATTTCAGATGCTCTATGGCATCCGCAGAGATCTGCAGCGCCGCTTGGTTCGCGATGGCTATCGCCTGCGCATCTACATTCCCTACGGTCAGGACTGGTTTCCCTATGTCATGCGCCGTCTCGCGGAGCGCCCCGCGAATCTCATGTTCTTCGTACGCAACTTCCTCCGTTCGTAGTTGCTCCGCAGTCTTCTGCTTGATGTAAAGTGGCTCGGCGGGTGCCCCGCGCTTGGTTTTTGAGGGTGGGTTTTGGCTTTCTCTTCCTTCTTAATTTAGGATAAGGCCCTCCTCTGCCTGCCCCCGGCGCTGTCGGGGAGGCGGGCCGCCTAAGTCTCAACCAAGCGATTCCCCCGGCTTCAACGCATGCACCTTCAGCCCACGCACGCCTTTCGCCTCTTTGCGCAACGCTTCTGGCGTCCCAGTCAGCATGGGGAATGTCGCGTAGTGCATGGGAATAACGTGCTTCAGGCCCAGCAGCCTGATGGCATGCGCCGCTTCCTTCGGCCCCATCGTGAAAATATCTCCGATCGGCAGGCACGCCAGGTCCGGCTTATACAGTTCGCGAATCAGCTTCATGTCTCCGAAAACGCAAGTGTCTCCCGCGTGGTAAATCGTCGGGCCACCGGGAAGCTTCACGACGTACCCGCCAGCCTCGCCGCCGTAAATCCGCTGTCCGTTGTCCTCAATTGAATTGGAGTGAAACGCGTTAGTCATAGCGATTTCGAAATCGCCAACTTTTTGCGAGCCGCCTTTGTTCGCTGGTAGGCACTGCGCCCCGGTCTGCTTCGATTCCAACCACAGATACGTTTCAAACGTCGCCACAACTATTGGTTTGAATTGCCCGGCCAGCGCCAGCATGTCCCCCATGTGATCCGTATGCCCGTGCGTCAGGAAAATCGCGTCCAGCCGCGCCAGCTTTTTAAGGTTTTCCGGGCATCGCGGATTGGTTGTCACCCAGGGATCGATCAAGGCAAACTGCCCGTTTCGCGTCGTCAGTCCAAATGTGCTGTGGCCGAAATAGGTGATCCGGTGGCCCCTCCAATTCAGCATGAGACCTCTCTCGTCGGGATATCCTACTTGGAAAGCAGAGTTTTGATCGCGCCTTCGAACGTTTCCCGGTTGCCTGCCCCGAGCAGGTGCCCAACCTGCGTGCCATCTTTTGCAAAAAAGACGGAAGCAGGGAGAGAACCGTTCCAGTCCGGCATCACGGCCTTCACAAAAGCGTCTTCTTCTCCTTTCTTCTTGCGGTAATTGGGGAATACGGGCTTGTAGCGGGCCAGAAAACGCCGCATCAGGATCAGGTCGCCGTCCTGGTCCAGGCTCACGCCGACCACCTTCAATCCTTGCGGGGCGTACTGCTTGGCCAGTTCGTTCAGCAGGGGATATTCGTCGCGGCAAGGTTCGCACCAGGTCGCCCAGAAGTTAATCAGCAGCGGCTTCCCCTTGTACTGCTGCAGGAGCTTCTGGTAACCCTGCACGTCGATTAGCTCCGGGTCTTTTGGCGCCGGAGTCTGCGCTGCGGCCCCCGCTGCGCCAGCCATCGCCAGCAAAATCGCAAATACAATTCTAAGTCTCATGCCATCTCCTCTGCTTTCATTCTAGCCTTTTCTGGCCGGTTGAGAATCCAGTGGCTCCCGCGTAGAATAAATACATACTGCCATTGGGTTGGCAGCGTATTTTATTTGGACTATTGCCGGCGGCATTCCGTAAGCGGTCCCGGCCCTTTACCCGAAGCAAAGGAGAAGTTGCATGGCTTATGTGATTGCCGAACCTTGCATCAACACCAAGGACACGGCGTGCGTTGACGTTTGTCCGGTGGACTGCATCCACCCGCGCAAGGACGAACCCAATCATCAGAGCGAAACGATGCTCTATATCAATCCCGTCGAATGTATCGATTGCGGCGCTTGCGTCCCGGTTTGCCCGGTAACCGCCATTTTTGCCCTCGAAGATCTTCCGGAAAAGTGGCAAAACTTCACTGCCATTAACGCCGACTGGTACACCAAGAAGTAACGCCCTCTTGGATTTCAGGACTTGAGCAGAGCCCCGCTTTCCGGGGCTCTTTTCTTTTGGGGAATTCAAGGTATTCCCGCGAGGCCGCCTTTTCCCGCTCCCTCACATCCAATTCGAAGCCATTCGTTGCCAGTTGCTTGAGAGGACCATTGCGCCGATTTCTCGCACCAGTCATCTTTCTAATTCTGTTCTGTCTCTCCGGCCCGCATTTTGCCGTTGCCCAGGCCCTATCCCTTCCGCAAGGTACTTATTCCGGCGCCTTGCAGGCCGGCGAGGCGCAGCTCCATTTGCTATTGCACCTTTCAAAAAACGCGAATGGCTCGCTGCGCGCCACCCTCGACAGCCTGGAACAAGGCGTCTTCGCCATCGAAGCCAGCTCCGTTGCATTTTCCAACTCCAGCCTGAAGCTGGAGGTCGTCTCCGTCGGCGCGCGCTTCGAGGGAAAAGTCTCTCCAGACCGCGAAACCATAGACGGCGAATGGTGGCAGGGACAGGCCTCCCTTCCACTGAAATTTCACCGCGAGAGCGGTGCGATTGCCCGCAAACCCAGCGATGCCATCTTTCCCGTGGAAGGGCTTTGGCAAGGCGCCGTGGAGACCCACGGCATGCGCTTGCGCTTTCAGTTGCATGTCTCGCACGACCCGGAAGGCCACCTGATCGCCGCCCTCGATAGCCTTGATCAGGGTGTAAGCGGCCTGCCAGCGAACCACGTCACCTTAAAGGATCCTTCTTTTCATTTCGAGATTCCTTCAGTCGCCGGCGTTTATGAAGGCACGCTGAACGCCGCGAACAAAACGATGACCGGCAAATGGTCGCAGACCAGCGCCGACAATCTCCCCCTGGATTTCAAGCGCTCCGATCAAACCCTGGAGTTGCGTCGCCCGCAAACGCCCGCAAAGCCTTTTCCCTACGTCGAGGAACAAGTAACCTTCGCCAGCCCGGGCGCCGATGTCACCTTGGCCGGCACCTTGACGCTCCCCAAAGGCCCCGGCCCCTTTCCCGGTGTCTTGCTGGTCGCTGGCTCCGGACCGCAGGATCGCGACGCATCCATCGCCAATCACCGGCCGTTTCTTTTGCTCGCCGACGCTCTTACGCGCAAGGGAATGGCTGTGCTTCGCTACGACAAGCGCGGCATCGGGCGATCCACGGGAAATTTGGACTCGGCCACCACGATGGACCTCGCCGCCGATGCGGAGGCCGCGCTGGCGTTTCTGAAATCGCGCAAGGAAATTGATTCGTCGCGCCTCGGCGTTCTCGGCCACAGCGAAGGCGCCATTATCGCCCCTTATCTAGCGGGGCACTCCAAGGACGTCGCCTGGCTGGTGCTCTTGGCTGCGCCTGCTACCAACGGCGCTCAAACTCTGCTAAACCAGTCCGAATTGATTGGCCGGGCCGGGGGCTTGAGCGACTACCAACTCGACGCCAGCCTCGGCTTCGACAAGGCAGCCTACGACTTGGTTCGCCAGGAAAAAGATGCTTCCGCGTTGTCGCAGAAACTCATGGCATTAATTAAGGACACGGGTCTGGACTCCGCCCTGCCTCCAGCGGCCCTCGAAACCCAGTTGCGTATGCTGACTTCGCCGTGGTTCCGCTTCTTTTTGGATTACGACCCGCTGCCCAACCTGAAGCTCGTCAAATGCCCCGTGCTGGCCCTTTACGGCCTGAAGGACCTGCAAGTCTCTCCCAAAACCAATCTGCCTCTATTACAGAAGGCTCTCCAGGATGCTGGAAACACACGGGGCGACGTCCGTGAACTACCGGAGTTAAATCATCTTTTCCAGCACGCCTATACCGGCACGCCCACCGAATACTCCGCCATTGAGGAGACTTTCTCGCCTGAAGCCCTTGCCTTGCTGGCCGATTGGACCGCCGGCCGCACCAATTCCAAGTAACCAAATTTTCGATACCTATCGCACCGTCTCTGCTAGCAGGTTTTTCCGCGTCTCGCGGTATCATGGAATGTGAACTTGACGCCCGTCCCAAGCTCGACCTTTCATCTGATCCTGATCGTCCACGCGCATCAGCCGGCAGGAAATTTTGAGCACGTTTTTGAAGAGTGCTACCGCACCTCTTACGACCCCTTTCTAGCCATGGTCGAGAAGTACAAGTCGCTGCAGCTGGCGGTTCACTACTCCGGCCCGTTGCTTCTTTGGCTGGAAAGAAATCACCCCGAATATTTCGCGCGCTTGCGGGCTCTGGTCGCCTCCAGGCGCGTGGAGCTCATCGGCGGCGGCTTCTATGAACCCATCTTGGTTTCCATCCCGACGGCTGATCAAATCGAACAGATTACGCGGCTCACCGATTACATCGAGCGCCATTTTGGGAGCCGGCCAACGGGAGCCTGGCTCGCCGAACGTGTCTGGGAGCCTCACTTGCCGGGCGCTCTGGCCACGGCAAACATCGCCTACACGCTGGTGGACGATCTTCCTTTCATCGCCGCGGGCTTTGAGCCCGAGGAGTTGTACGGGCCTTACATCGCCGAAGACCGCGGCAAATCCGTCTGGTTGTTCCCCGGCTCAAAAGACCTGCGCTACCTTATCCCGTTCCGCAGGGTTTCGGAAACCATCGCGTATCTGGAAAAGGCTGCGCAACTCCATCCCGGCGGCGCCGCCGCTTTCGGCGACGACATGGAAAAGTTTGGCTGCTGGCCCGGCACTTATCAGCACTGCTACATCGACGGGTGGCTCGAAGAGTTTTTCACGGCGCTCGAGGAAAATTCCACTTGGCTGAAGCTGGCCACCCCAAGCGAATTCATGGCGGGCCAGTATCCGTTGGGCCGCGCCGATCTGCCAACGGCCTCCTACGCCGAGATGATGGAGTGGGTGCTGCCCACCCGCACACGCCAGAAATTCTTTGGATTAGAGAAAGAATTCGCTTCGCGCCCTGACGTGCTGAGCTTTCTTCGCGGCAGCGCCTGGCGCGGCTTCTTCCGCAAATACCCGGAAGCGAATCTACTGCACAAGAAAATGCTGCGCGCCTCCGCCGTTGTAGCTTCCATTCCTGCCCGCCGCATCAGCCCTGATTGCGCGACGCAGCAACAGGAAGCCCGCGATCGCGTTTTGCGCGGACAGGGCAACGACGCCTACTGGCACGGCGTTTTTGGCGGTATCTATGCGCCTCATCTGCGCACCGAGATTTGGCGCAACCTGGTTCGCGCCGAAGCCTTGGCGGATCAACTCACCCCCGGCGGTCTGCTGCCGCGCGTCGAGTTGGTGGATTACGACGCCGATGGCGCCGGCGAAGTTTTGTTCACCGCTCCAGAATTTCAGGCCTTACTGAAACCTTCCGACGGCGCCACGCTCTGTTTCTTCGATTTTCGCCTTGCGAACGCCACGCTCATCAACTCCATGCTGCGGCGCCCGGAGTCTTACCACACCCGCTTGCGCGAAGGCGCCAGCCAGGCGCCTGCGGCGGGCGGCGCCATCTCCATTCACGACCAGGTGCTTGTAAAGGAGCCGAATCTCGAGCGCTTCCTTCGCTACGATCAGTATGCGCGGCACGCGTTTCGCCTGTTTTTGTTCGATCCTGCACAGACACGGTCCGATTACGAATCCCTGCAAATCAAACCGCTGGCCGCGCTCGCCGGTGGGCGCTATCCGCTGCGCGCCTCCGCTACGAATTATGCCGATCTCCAGCTGAACGTAGACTTGCCGGAATACGCCATGAACGGCGGAAAAATTCCCCACCTTTCCATCTCCAAGCTTTTCCTGTTTGGTCCCGCGCCGCAGGGTTGCGAAGTAAGCTGCGATATTTCCCTCATGCTTTCGGCCCCGCTGACCCGTCATCTGGCGGTCGGAATCGAATCCGTTCTCAATTTTCTGGCGCCCACGGAGCCGGACCGCTTCTTCGAAACTCCTTCCGGCCCGCAAAACCTGCGCTTCTCCGGCGTGCTCCCCGCCCCTCTCCTGCGCGTCGAAGACGGCTGGCAGAAAGTACGCGTCACCTTGCATGCGCCGGGCGCGCAGGAGTTCTGGGTCGCTCCAATTGAAACCGTTTCCGAGTCCGAAGGCGGCTTCGAGCGCGTCTATCAAGGCTCGCAGATTCTAGCCCTCTGGCGCCCGGACCTTCTCCTATACACCTCGTTTTCCGCCCGCCTCCTCTGGCGCGTCGAATCCATCTAGGCCCCTCTCCGCCGACTCCCGTGAGTTGGCTAAGCGGACAAGTTGGTTTAGCTTGGTCTACCGAGCCGAAACTCGCTAAAGAAAGCGCCAATATGCTGGCTTTCGGTTTACCGTCAACTGGTTGCGGAGTTAGGCATGTCAGGTGACGGCGGGCCAGGATGACTTCAGTCCACTTCGCTACATACTTGCCAGAGAACCACTGAGTCATAACGACAGGGCGGACATTGACGTTCTCCCACGGTATCTCGGCGAGCTGGTTTTGTCGGAATGCCTTCCGTTGCGGCGTATCCAAAGAGATGAAACTCCGTTTCCATAGGGCCACAAGGACGAGAGCATAGTCGCCTAGAGGAGAAACGTCGAAGTCGGAGAGGTGCGGAATGGCTTTGCCAGTTCCAGCAGAATGCCCCTCCGTCAACCGGCACGAAATCCTAGCAACGGTGTTATCGGAAAAGTGAGTGCCAGCTCATCCCGTAGCTCAATTTCACTCTTAGTCCCTGTTTGGTGGCGTCTTTTATCAACCTTTTGAAACTGACGCTGTGAAGGATATTCTCTTGGCAGTGAAGCTCCGAATTCAGCCACTCGTCTCTTCCCCCTGGTTCATCTGCGGCGCCGCTTTTCTGTTTCGGATTGCGTTTTTGCTTTACGAAGCGCATCTCGTCCCGGCACAAGTCCTTGCTGTGGTTCCTTTCCAAAATGAAGTCGGCAGCGTTGCGGCGGCGCTTGCCCGCGGCAAGGGTTTCTGTTGCTTGTTTGGCCAGCCAACCGGACCCACGGCCTGGCTCGCGCCCGTCTATCCATTTTTCCTGGCGGGCCTTTTCAAAATATTTGGAGTTTTCACGGTGGGGTCGTTCTATGCAGCCACTTCGTTCAACTGCATCTTTTCTGCTCTTGTGACTTTGCCGCTATTTCACGCGGCCCTTCGCACCGGGAATCGAACCACGGCCGTACTCGCCGCCTGGCTATGGGCCATTTTCCCGAGCGGCATCCTGATTCCTTTTGAATGGATCTGGGATTCCTCGCTTTCCGCCCTCCTCGCGGCCATTCTTCTCTGGGCTACTTTTCTGACCGCAAAGGCTCCGGAGCGCCGCAATTTTGTCTATTACGGATTGTTATGCGGCTTCTCTCTGCTGGTGAATCCCGCTCTCGGCGCGGTCTTGCCGTTTCTCCTCCTCTGGATTTATCTGCGCGCGCGTTCCTTGCATCGCGATAGCCTGCAAAACGTGTTGCTGGTCGCTTGCCTGGCCGCGTTGGTCTGCGTTCCCTGGACCCTTCGCAACGCCGTACAATTCCATCGCTTCATTCCCATTCGTTCGGACTACCCCTTCGAACTCTGGATGGGCAACAACCCGATTTACGACGAACATTCCCGCGAGGTGAACCGCATCACCCGTTACGAACAAGTCCACCTCTACACGCAACTCGGAGAAAACGCCTTTCTCGAAGAGAAACGCCGCGCCGCGTTTGCTTTCCTTCGAGCGCATCCCGTCCTTTGCTTGCAGCTTGCCGCCCGCCGCGACGTAGCCTGGTGGCTGGGAACGCCCACTCCCTGGCAGGACTTTCGGCAAACCGATTCCGCCCTGGTTCGCTTCCTGTTTGCCGCAAACGCCGTAACTTTGCTTGGCACGCTCGCCGGGTTACTGGCCCTCATGCGCCTCCGCTCATCGGCTTTTCTCCCCGTCGCGGCCTATCCCCTCGTATTTCCTTTAGCTTATTATATGACCCAGGTTTCTCTGCGTCTTCGCCATCCGTCCGATCCCATCCTCGCTCTCCTCCTGGCCGTCGCGGTAACTCTGCCCTCGACGCGGTCCTCGCTCCATGCAAACGTCTCGTGATTGCGTTACACTTCAGGCATCCCAGTAGCTTTGGAATCGAACGAAATTAGACGTTGTTGCCTTTTTACCGGGTTCGTGCCGATGAACACTGGCCATCACCCTTCCTTCCAATCGATCCACGTTCAACTTCTGATTACGATTTTTCTGGCCGTCCTGCTTTGGGCCCTTTACCAGCGACTCCGCAAGCTGGAATTCTTCCGCTGGTGGGCCTGGGCCTGGACCTGCTCCGCCGTGTTCCTGGCCGCAGCCATCCTATCGGTTCGTGTCGGCAACGATTGGACACCCCTCAAAGTCGCCCTGCTTCTAGCGGTAATGGTTTTCGGCATGTTTCAGCCGCTGCTTATGGCCCTCGGTGGCCTCAGCTGGCATCTGCCGGAACGCTCCGTCGGCAAGCTTCTTAAGACGGGCATCCTTGTCCTGCTAGTCATTTTCACGATGGCCTTCGCCGGTGGTTACCTGCTGCGCGCGGAGCGCGACGTCAGTTTCGCTGCGCGCAATCTGCCGCGCACGATCTCCATGATGGCCGCGCTGCTCTACTGTTGCTTTGTCTTCTTCGGCCAGTGGCGCAGAAAGCGCTCGTGGGCCGCTTTAATGTCCGGTGCCTTCTGTCTGTTTTATGCCGTCAACCAGTTTTCCTACACGATTGACTTCATCGATTTGTTGCAGAAGCACTACGGCACGGCCCATTTAACCCCCAATCCCGTCGACTACGTGCAGGCGCTGCTCGGTTCGCCATTGTTTTTCCTCGACCTGGTGGATATCTGCGGCATCTGCTTGGGCATGATTCTCCTGCTCGTCGAGCAATCCCAATTGACTGAGCGCGACTTGCAGGTCAGCGAACGCCGCCGCCTCGGCCTGGCCGTAAACAATTTCGAACTCCAGGCTGAAATTGGCGAACGCCAGCGCGCCGAGGATGCCCTGCGCGCCAGCGAGGAAAGAATCTTTCAAATTCTCCAGTGTTCTCCGGTGGCCATGGTGGTCAGCCGCGCCAGCGACGAAAGCATCGAATTCGCCAATCGCAAATACCTGGAGCTTTTTGGTTACACCACCGAAGAGGCTCCCGATGTCCACCATTGGTGGGCGCTGGCTTATCCCGATCCCGAATACCGCGAATCCGTCAAAGTCCAATGGCGGGCTTTGGTGCAGGCCGTGAACACCCTCTCCGGGGAATCCCAGGCCATGAGCGCCCGCGTCTGCTGCAAGGGCGGAACTTACCGCGAAATCGAATTTCACCTTTCGCGGATCGGTGACACCTACCTGGTCACCTTCGTGGACCTCACCGCGCATAAGCTCGCCGATGACGCCCTGCGCGAGAGCGAGGCTAAATTCCGTCTGGTGGCCGAGACCGCTCCGTGTGCTATCTGGATTCTGGAAGGCCCGCGCCTGGTCTACGTCAACAAGCACGCGGAAACCCTCAGCGGTTACTCTCACCAGGAATTGCTCACCATGGATCCCTGGAAGCTCGTGGATCCGGAAATCCGCGAGATGAATTTCCAGCGTTCCCAGGCCCGCCTGCGCGGCGAAAACCCCGAGCCACGTTACCAGTTCAAGATCTACACGAAAGGCGGCGACATTCGCTGGCTCGATTTCACGGGCGCGCGCGCCCAATTTGAGGGCCGTCCCGCGATTCTGGCCACCGCGTTCGATATCACCGCCAACAAGCTCGCTGAACAGCAACTCCGCGAACGCAATATCTACCTCGATGCCCTCATCGCGCACAGCCCCTTCGGCGTCGTGACCAAGGATGAGGAAAATCGTGTTCTCTTCTGTAATTGCGCGTTCGAGGAAATGTTCCAGTATCCACAGGGCGAGTTGCAGGGCAAGTATCTCGACGACATCATCGCCCCGCATGATCGCGAAGAGGCCGCCCGCTTGACGCAAGCCGTCCTCCGCGGCGGCGCGGCTCACGGCACCGCGCAACGCCGGCGCAAAGACGACACCCTTCTGGACGTCGAGTTCCACGGCATCCGCGTTTTCTCCGGGGACAAGTTCATCGGCGCCTTTGCCATTTATCAGGACATTACCGAGCGTCGCCGCTCCGAGGAAAAGCTCCAGGCCTTGCGCAACCGCCTCACCCGCGCGCAGGAAGAAGAGCGCTCGCGTATCGCCCGGGATCTCCACGACGACATCGGCCAGCGCCTCGCCCTGTTGAGCATCGATCTCGAGCAACTGAAACTCGCTTCACTCAACAATGGCGGAAGTTTTGCCAGGGAACTCGAGGCTTTGCTCCGCACCGCCAGCGAAGTCACCACCGACGTGCACAACGTTTCTCGCCGGCTGCATCCCTCGCAGGTGGAACTTCTCGGCCTGGCCCCGGCGCTGCGCAACTTCTGCAGGGAATTTGCCCAGCGGAATTCCATGGAGATTCTATTCACCACCGGGCCGTCCACCTGCAAACTGCCAGAGGAAGCGGCTCTTTGCCTGTTCCGCGTGGCTCAGGAAGCCATTCGCAACATCCAGAAGCATAGCGGGTGCTCGGAGGCTCTCGTTGAACTCGAGGACGTCGCCGGTTCGCTCCGTCTGCGCGTCTCCGATCGTGGCGCGGGCTTCGACCCTGCTTCGCCGGAGGCCGCCCAAGGCCTCGGCCTGCTGAGCATGGAAGAACGTGTGCGCAGCATCGGCGGCGAGCTTTTTGTGCGCTCCTGCCCCGGCAGCGGCACCTGCATCGAGGCGTCTATCCCCGTGTCCCAGGGCGTCCCCGCCTAGCACGGGCCGGTCATGGGTCAGTTTTCGATTAGCGTTCTTCAGCAGCTCTCCACGGACTTCTGGATCTTCGTCTCACTTCCGTCTAGGTTTAGATTGAGCTCGACCGCGTCCGACGCGGCGCCGCGCCACACGAGTTTTTTTTACTGTCGCCGCATACATGTCCACATCGAGCTGACCGGCGTGGATGGACGCCTCAGCGATACGCGGCCAATCCGCCGCCGCACCCTGCCGTAGCCCCACCCGTCGTGATACGCCATCCCCGGCGTCTGTCTGCTGAGGGCCGTCTGATAACCGATGTAAAGGTCGGCGTAGTCCGAATCCGTCTTGAGCAGGCCTTTCTTGGCCAGCTCGGCTTGAATCATGAAGGTGATGCCCCACGCGGTGGTGTAGTCGACCTGCTGCACGCTCCTGATGTCTACCCATTTATAGCTCTTGAATCTGGAGAAATCCGTATCTTGGTCAAAGTTGTAGGTTACGTCCTGAGCCGCGCAATGACCTGCTGCAAACCCCAGAAGGATGCGACGTCTACCGCAGATTTGGAACGGTAATCTTGCGGTGAGCCCGGGAGGGAACAAATTCCTGGTAGCGGGGTTACCGCAACTGACCCACTGCCAACCGGCAGCTTCGCTGGCTACTCCGCCCTTCCTTTGGTAAAGTTTTCTTGACCCAACGGAGAGCGTAATGACGATTTCGAAAGACCTGCTTGATATTCTTGCCTGTCCGGTTTGCAAGAAACCGGTTTACCTGCTTGCCGACAACTCCGCCTTGAAGTGTGAATCCTGCAAGCGCCTTTACCCTGTGCGCGACGATATTCCCGTGATGCTGGTGGAAGAAGCCACCATCGCCGCCGAATGAAGCGTCGTCGCCGCCCGCTATGACCTCCGAACTCGCCAGCAGTATCCCCCGGCTCAAGCGCCTGCTGCCGCGTTTCCGCAAACTGCGCGTGGCTGTCCTCGGCGATGCCATGCTGGACCGCTATATCTTGGGTCACGCCATCCATCTCTCACCCGAAGCCCCGGTTCCCGTGGTGGAATACCTTTCTGAGCAAGACGTTCCGGGTGGCGCGTGTAACGTCGCGGCCAATATCGCAGCTCTCGGCGCGCGGGTGGAAGCTTTTGGCGTGGTCGGCGGTAAAAAGTGTCCGCCAGCCAGCAAGATTCTCGCTGACGAGGCGGGCGCAGCCCTGCTGGCATGCCTTCGCAAGGCGGGCATTGGCGATCACGGAGTCATCGCCGACGCGGACCGCGTAACTACGCTGAAAACGCGGGTCATCGCCAAGAAACACCAGGTTGTCAGGGTCGACCGCGAACGGCGTGAACCGCTTTCGCCGAAAACCGAGGAACGCCTCTTTAGTCTTCTCGCCGGCGCGCTGAAAAATCTTGATGGGTTGGTGCTCTCGGATTACGACAAAGGACTGCTGGGCGAGGAATTCGCGGATAGGGTACTGCACGCCGCGCATAAGCTGAAAATCCCGGTTTTTGTGAAGCCGAAGACTTCGCGGCTTTTCGCCTATCGCGGCGTTCGCGTCATCGTGTGCAATGCCAAGGAAGCGGCGCAATACGTGAGCCGCGCCCTGGCGGAAGAAAAGCCCCTCGAAGAAGCGGGCCGCGCCCTGCTGGCTCACTTTGGGTGCGCGGCTGTAGTCATTACGCGCGGTGAGCACGGCATGTCGATCTTCGAGGAAGACTCCCCGCGCCATTTTCAAATCCCCGCGCTGCGTTTTGACGTGACCTATGCGCGAATCGGGAAACCCGGGATTGAACGCGGTTCGGAGGGTCGCCAGGTCTTCGACCATACGGGAGCGGGCGACACGGTGTTGAGCACGTTGTCGCTGGCGCTGGCGGGCGGAGCGAGTTTGCGCGAAGCAGCCGTACTCGCGAACACGGCCGCGGGAGTCGTCGTCGGCAAACTGGGTACGGCAACAGTGACACCGCAAGAGTTGGCTGCGGCCCTCGAGGAAGTTCGCTGATTTTGCGGGTTTCGAGTCCAAACAGGCTACGGTGCGAAGGTCAGCGACTTATCTGACGGCAAAACCCACAATGTCACCACGCGTGTCTTGCGACTTTTCTCCCCATCTGAAGCGTCCGGCATCGGCGAATACGGACTGACGGCGATGTTCACCTCGATGGTGTTGCCGTTCCTGGGCGCCTTCGCCGACATGATTTTGTAGCTCTTCACCGGGCCGTAGTAGCCCTCAGGTCCCCAGTCGGCAATGAAATCTTCGAGCTTGTAGCTGGGTCCGGGCTTCCACAACCCGTACGCCTTGTTCGTATCCCCGGCCACCAGCGCGTCAAAGAATTGCGCCGCAGCTTTCTTCTCCGGATAGTAGCGGAAGGTGAACCACAGCACGACGATCAGCGTAAATGCCACCGCCGCCACCGTGAACGCCAACACCCTCGACTTTTGCGGCTTTTCGACCGGTGGTTCCAGAAGCGACATGCTTCCATCTCCCCGCGACATGACTTGAATCCGGCGTTCGATACTCACCTCCAAAAATGGTACAGGAGCAAGCGTACTCCCGCAAAGCGCCCATTCGATTGGACGCCGCAATTTGTGGATTGGTTCCGCTGGGGGAAACGTATTCGGATGCCATCCTGAAGTCCGCGAAGTTTGCGGGCTGAAGGATCTCAACCTACTGAGTGTGCTTTTTACTTTGAGATCTTTCGGATCGCAAAAGGCGCAACCCTCAGGATGACAACGCTCACCAGTTTTGCTCACGGGAAATGCCCTTTAACCTGTCAGTGCTCCGCCGGAACCCTCCGGCAATTCAATTGCGTATTTCGTTCGCGCCTTTTCGGCGTGCATTTCCAGCGCCAGCTCAATCAGCTTGTCAATCAATTCGCGGAAGGGAATTCCAGAAGCCTCCCAAAGCTTCGGATACATGCTGATGGACGTGAAGCCGGGAATGGTGTTGACCTCATTGAGGAACAGTTTTCCCCCGTTCTTCTTTTCCAAAAAGAAATCCACGCGCGCCATACCGGCAAGTTCCAACCTGCGGAATGCTTCGATGGCCAGCGTCTGAATCTTTTTCACCTGCGGCGGCTTCAGGTCCGCGGGAATCAGCAACTGTGTGCCGTCCTCCAGATACTTCGCTGTGTAATCGTAAAACTCGCGGTGCGGCACGATTTCGCCCGGCACAGAGGCTTGCGGATCGTGATTCCCCAGCACAGAAACTTCAATTTCTCGCGCGCTGACCGCGGTTTCCACCAGAATCTTCATGCCGAATTCGCAGGCCAGGTCCAGCGCCGGCGACAACTCTTTCGCTTCATGCACCTTGGTCATGCCTACCGAAGAGCCCAGCGTCGCTGGCTTCACGAAAACAGGATAAGTAAATTTCGCTTCGATTTCGGCTTGCACCGCCGCGGATTCTTTCTCCCAACGCCAGCGATGCACGGTAATCCACGGCACCACCGGAATTCCCGCGGCCTCGCAAAGCCGCTTGGACACGTCCTTGTCCATGCCGATGGCCGAGCCAAGAACGCCTGCGCCAACGAAAGGAAGATTCGCGAGATCCAGCATGCCCTGAATTGTGCCGTCTTCGCCGAAAGTTCCGTGCATTACCGGAAAGATCACGTCGAAACGCTGCGCGCCGGCGCCGCGGTCCAGGGGTACGAGGGCGGCCTCCGTCGGGTCGGCAGTCAACATCACGCGCCGCCCGCCTTTCAAAATGTCCGGTAGTAGTTTGGCCGCGCCTTCACCAACGAGCCAGTGGCCGTCCTTGGTTATGCCGATGGGCACCGGTTCATATTTGTCGGGGTCGAGGCCGCGAATCACCGAAGCCGCGGAGGCCAGCGAAACCTCATGTTCGCCGGAGCGCCCTCCAAAGAGCACGCCAACACGAAGCCGTTTCTTCTTGTCTGGGGTCACGAATCGTTCCTGTCTAGCCGGGCCAGCAAAGCAAATTTTTCAACTACGTTGTCAGTTATAAGGGCAAACGTCAAAAAAGGGAAAAGGGAGTCGCGGAAAAGTTGCGGAATCGGCAACGTCCAAACGGCCAGCTTTGCGTCTATTGGAGTAGAATCGCGGGAACAAACCTCTACCCGTGCGCGTATCTATGGACATGCGAAATTCAGCTTACTGTTCGTTTGTAAACTCCAGGTTACGAAAACCTTTTGTCTGCCTCCTGTTCGCCGCTGTGGCCGCTGCATGCGCTGCGGCGCAAGACCGTGCCAGGCCCGCCGCGGAGGGAACAATCGCCTTCGTACACGTGAACGTAATTCCCTTGAACCGCGAAGCGGTTCTGGAAGACCAGACCGTCGTTATAGCCGGTGGCAAAATTGCGGGCATTGAGCCTTCCGCAAAAGCGGCCATCCCTGCGGGCGCAAAAACTATCGATGTGCGCGGAAAATATTTGCTGCCCGGACTTACTGACGCTCATGTACACCTGCAGACGCCCATCGAGTTTCCCGTGTATCTCGCCAACGGCGTGACCACGGTTTTCAACCTTGACGGGCGCCCTGCCCATTTGGCCTGGCGAAAAAAGATTGCCGCCGGAGAAATGACGGGTCCCGCAATCTTTTCGACCGGCCCGATCTTTTTCCAGGCAACCACCGCCGAAGAAGCCGTGCGCAAAGTGGATGAACAGGCCGCGCTCGGCTACGACGCAGTAAAAATCTATAACGGCGTTTCCAAAGAAGCGTATCCCGCGCTCATCGCCGAGGCGAAAAAGAAAAACATGCTGCTGATGGGCCACGTGGCCCGCAAGCCCGATTTTGAAATGACCCTCGATTCCGGCCAGTCGATCGCTCACCTCGAGGAGTACACCTACACCTTCTTCAATCCCAAGCGCGACGATGACGACACGCACATCGTTTATGACGAAAGCAAAATTCCGGAAGCCGCGCGCCTGACTTCAAAAGCGGGCATCTACGTCACTCCCACCCTCGCCAACTATGCGACCATCGTGCAGCAAGCCACGGATTTGACGGTGTTCCTGAAGAACCCACAACTCCTCTATGACCCGCCGTGGATTCAGGCCAGTTTTCAGCCGGAACTCGATCGTTACAAGAACCGCTTTGATGAATCGGCGTATCCGCGTCTGCGCGCTTCTCTCGCGTTGCAGAGAAAGCTGGTGAAGGCTCTCGAAGACGCCGGCGTTCCCATTCTGAGCGGCACCGACGCCAGCGATGTCGGCCCCGTGGCGGGCTTCGGCCTTCATGAAGAGCTGCAAGAGTTCGTCAACGACGGATTCAGGCCTTATCAGGCCCTGCTGACGGCCACTGTGAATCCGGCGCGATATTTCCGCCTGCAAGACGAACGCGGAACGCTGGAAGTCGGCAAGCGCGCCGATCTGCTTCTCCTCGACGCCAACCCGCTTGAAAATATCGCCAATACGAAACGCATCGCTGGAATCGTGTTGCAAGGGAAGTGGCTGGACAAGGAAACTCTTCTGGCGAAGCTGCAACTCGTGCCTGGAACCTACGAAGCCAACATCCAGACCATGCAGAAGCTGCTCGAGGAGAGTCCAGAGAAGGCCGACGGGCTGATCGCTGGGATGGATCCGTTCGGAGCGATTGCGGCGAGTGCATTGGATCGTCTGGCCGAAGGCAAGGATGCGGCAGCTCTGGTCGCCGCGTTAAAGCGGATTCACGCCAAGTTGCCGAATTCCAAGGTAGCCTCCGAAGAGGCCATCAATACGCTTGGTTACGACTTGTTCCGTAAGCACCAGAATGAGCAAGCCATTGCCGCGCTTCGTTTCAACACGGAGCAATATCCCCAATCCTCCAATACGTGGGATAGCCTGGGCGAGATTTTGTTGAACAGCGGCGATTTGGAAGGAGGCGTGGCCAGTTACAAAAAGGCTTTGCAAACGGATCCGAACTATCCGAACGCCGAAGCCGCGCGCAAAATCATCTCCGAACATGAAAGCTCCGGAAGAGCACCGCAATCGCGTTGACCTGGACCTATAGAATCTTTTTCCCCAGAGCCGAGAGTACTAGCTCCACGCCGAGCAGCGCGGTGCGATTGTGTTCGTCAATCACCGGATTGATTTCGACTACTTCCATGGAAAGCATCGCTTCGCTGTCGGCGATCATCTCCATGGCCAGGTGCGCTTCGCGATAGGTGACGCCGCCACGCACGGGGGTGCCCACTCCTGGAGCATCGGCCGGGTCCACAAAATCCATATCTAGGCTGACGGCGATGCCATCGGTATCATCCATCGCGTATTTCAACGCGTCGGCCATCACTTCGCGCATCCCCCTCTCGTCAATGTCGCGCATCGTGAACGCCTTCACGCCCAGTTTTTTGACAAACTTCTTTTCGTGGGAATCCAGATCGCGCACGCCCACCAGCACCACGTTCTGCGGTTCGATCTTCGGTTTGTAACCGTACAGGTCAAAAAGTTCCGGCACGCCATAGCCGAGAATGCCCGCCAGCGGCATGCCATGCACGTTTCCAGACGGTGAAGTTTCCGGCGCATTCATGTCGCTGTGCGCGTCCAGCCAGATGCAGCCGATCTGTTTCTTCTCTTTCTTGAAATGCGCTGCCACGCCGCTCACCGAACCCGCGGCGATGGAATGATCTCCCCCCAGAACCAGAGGGAGCCAGCCTTCCTCGAGCGCCTTTTCGACCGCCGCGCCAAGATCCTTGCATGCATCGGCGATCTCTTCCACATACTTTGCGCGCTTTTCGCCAACGGCCATTTCTTCCGGCTGCCTCACGGGAATGTTGCCGATGTCTTCGACCTGATTGCCAAGCTGCTTGATGCGCGCCTGCAATCCGGCTACGCGAAGGGCGGAAGGGCCCATGTCGACCCCGCGGCGGCTTGCGCCCAGGTCCATGGGTACGCCGATAATGCGAATCTTCTGAGGCATGAACAGTCTCCGTGCTTGGCGACCGGTGATTGGTGACAGGTGATTCGCGGAAATCCGCAAGGGCGGAGGTCCACCAGTCACTAGTCACCAGTCACTAGCCACTCGATCTAAGGCTGTAGACGAATAGTTAGAACCGCCCGGATGGTGCCGCTACTACTACCCGCTATTAAGGATATACCCGGTAAATCATTCGTGGGAAGGGGATGACCTCGCGGATATGCTCGGTGCCGCAGATCCAGGCGACGGTACGCTCCAGGCCCAGGCCGAAGCCGGAGTGGGGCACGCTGCCATAACGGCGTAAGTCCAGGTACCACTGGAAGGATTCTTCCGGTAAGTTGTTTTCTTTCAAGCGCTTAACTAGCAAATCGTAGTCGTGAATACGCTGGCTCCCGCCGATAATCTCACCGTAGCCCTCCGGCGCAAGCATGTCGAAGGAAAGTGCCAAATCGGGACGCTGGGGGTCCGGCTGCATGTAGAACGCTTTGATCGCGGTTGGGTAGTGGTGGACCATCACGGGCCGGTCAAAGCTGCTGGAAATGATGGTCTCCTCGTCACCGCCGAAGTCGTCCCCGAACTTGGCCGGATTGCCGTTCTTTTGCAGCACATCGACGGCTTCCTCGTAAGTAATGCGCGGAAAGGGTGGCTTGACGTTTTCCAGTTTCTTGGTGTCGCGCTTCAGGACTTCCAGCTCACGGAACTTGTTTTTCACCACGCCCTGCACGATGGCGCTGACCAGCCCTTCACCGAGGTCCATCATCTCCGGCAGTTCGGCGTAGGCGGCCTCTGGCTCCAGCATCCAGAACTCGGTCAGGTGCCGGCGGGTCTTGGATTTTTCGGCGCGGAACGTCGGCCCGAAAGTGTAGACCTTGCCGAGGGCCATGGCCGTGGCCTCGATGTAAAGCTGACCGCTTTGCGTGAGATACGCCTTCTGCTCGTCAATGTAGTTGACTTCGAAGAGCGTGCTGGTGCCTTCGCACGCGGCCGGGGTGAACATCGGCGCATCGGTCAGCGTGTAGCCCTGCGAATCCATGAAATCGCGCGCGGATCTGATGGCTTGCGCGCGGATGCGCAGAATTGCTGCTTGGCGCGGCGTGCGAATCCACAGGTGGCGTTGGTCCAGCAGAAAATCCACGCCATGCTCTTTTAGCTGGATAGGGAAGGGCGTGGCATCGGAAACTTTTTGGACGATCTGGATCTTCGTGACCCCCATTTCGTAGCCCCCGGGCGCGCGCTGCTCCGCGCGAATTTTGCCGGTTACGATGACGCTCGATTCCTGCGTCAGTCCCTTTAGCGCCCCAAAGGCCTCGGGATTTTCCTTCAGTGAACAAACACCTTGGATAATTCCTGTGCCGTCGCGAAAAATGGGAAACACTAGTTTCCCCGACTCGCGAATGTTATAGAGCCATCCGCGAATGGTCACTTCCTGGCCGTCGTATTTCCCTGCGTTTTCGATCGTAATCGTGGTCATAGTCCGCTTGTCTGTCACTATTCCAAATGATTAGTTTAACAGAGAAGGGAGAAGCCTTCTCTTCAAAGGGCGGAAAGCAAAGCCAATTAGTTGTTAGACAGGATCTTGATATTTGTCAGTTGCAGGAGGCGATGGTCGGCTGTGACAAGAGTGAGATCAAATACCAGCGCCGTAGCTGCGAGCATTCGATCGGACGACAGCACGGCCTTATAGCGCTTGAAAATCTTCTTCGAGGCGGTCGAGGGATTTGGCTGCGGTGGCAATCTGTTCGAGCAAGGGCGGCGCCTCGGGGCCGGTCTTTTCCTTCAGCTCCAGCGTCAACGGAATCTCGCCGCCAGGCAGGGACCGAAATAGCTTCAGCGCCGATAGCCAGTCGATCGAGCCGTCATACGGCGGCAGGTGCGCATCTTTGTCTCCCAGATTGTCGTGAATGTGCGCGCTGACGATCTGTTCCCGCATGGTT
>DATFSI010000259.1:0-8878 GCA_035262705.1 Candidatus Acidiferrum sp.
CTCCGGCCCGCTTTCCAGGGCCACGGCGCGCTCGATGGTGTTTTCAAGTTCGCGGACGTTGCCGGGCCAGTCGTAAGACTCCAGCAAGTTCATGGCTTCAGGCGAGATTCCCTGGATGGGCTTTTCCATGGCTTTGCGGAAATGCTCCAGGAAATGGCGCGCAAGGAGGGGAATATCCTCACGGCGTTCGCGGAGCGCGGGGACGTGGATGGGAATAACGCTCAAGCGGTAGTACAGGTCTTCGCGGAACTCACCGGCGGCGATGGCTTTCTCGAGGTCCTTGTTGGTGGCGGCGATGACGCGCACATCCACGTCGATTTCCTCGGTGCTGCCCAGGGGGCGCACCTTCCCTTCCTGGAGGACGCGGTAGAGCTTGACCTGCATGGCGAGATTCATGTTGCCGATCTCGTCCATGAAGAGTGTGCCACCGTGCGCGGCCTGAAACAGCCCGCGGCGATTTTCGTTGGCGCCGGTGAAGGCTCCTTTCACGTAGCCGAAAAGCTCGGATTCGAGGAGGGTTTCCGGGAAGGCGCCGCAGTTGATGGTAATGAAGGGCGTTTGCGAGCGCGCGCTGTTTTCGTGGATGGCACGGGCGACGAGTTCCTTACCCGTGCCACTCTCTCCGGTAATCAGAACGCGGCTGTTCTGCGGAGCCACGGTCTGGATAAGGTCAAAGATCTCTTTCATCTTGGGGCTTTGCCCGATGATGTTGTCGAGGCCGGTAAGGCGGCGCAATTCCCTGCGCAGGTATCCGGCTTCTTTTTTCCATTTGAGGCTTTCGGAGACTTCGGCGACGGCGCGGCGGAGCTGGTCGACGTAATTGTGATCCTTAATGACGAAGCGGTCGGCGCCGGAATTGAGGGCGTCGACGGCCGTGTCGAGGTCGGGGAGCGCAGTCATCAGGAGGAAGAAAGAGTCGGGCGCGATCTCCTTGGCATAACGAAGCAGGTCCAGGCCGCTGCCGCCGGGCATGCGAATGTCCGAGATAACGATGTCAAACAGCGAACCTTCGAGTTTGCGGCGGGCGGAGTCAACATTGTTGGCCAATTCCACGCGGTGGCCTTCCTTGCGAAAGGTGATTTCCAGAAGCTCGCACAGGGACTTTTCGTCGTCGACGACGAGGATGTGCGCCGCTTCTCTTTTGGTTTCTTTAGCCGTAGCTTTTGTCGCCAGCATAGTTCCTCATTCCACTCGCGGAAGTTCGACGATGAACTCCGCGCCTTTGTCTTTTTCGCTGTAGACGGAAATGCGGCCGTTATGGGCCTGCACAATCTGGTAAACGATGGCCAGCCCAAGGCCCGTGCCACCCTCAAAATTGGATTGCAAGGGCTCGAAAATCTTGGCGCGCTGCTGGGGATCGAGCCCGATGCCCGTATCGCGGAAGGAGATGCGGAGCCAGTCGGAAACGTACTCCATGCCGACGGTCAAGGTACCGCCCTGAGGCATGGCGCGCATGGCGTTGTCGCAAAGATTCCAGAAGACCTGCTTGATTTTGCTGGGATCCACGCGCGTGGTGTAGGCGTGGCCGTTGAAGCTGCGGACGATTTTCCATTTTTCGGCAGCGCCAGGTTTGCGCTCGAGAAGCATCAGCGTTTCGTCGAGGATAGGTTTCACGTCGGCCTGCTGAAACGCAAAAGACTTCTCGCGGGAGAAGTTGAGGAAGTCGGTGATGATTTGGTTTAGGCGCTCGGATTCGCGGCTGACGATGTTGACCAGATGCTTCTCGTCCTCCTCGAGGGGCACCATCCTGGCGAGTTCTTTGACGGAGCCGGCCATGGCAGTGAGGGGCTGGCGGATTTCGTGAGCAATGGCCGCGGACAGACGGCCCACAGCGGCCATTCTTTCCTTGGTGGCGACTTCCTGTTCGAGAAGGCGCAATTCAGTGAGGTCCTGAAAATTAAAAACATAGCCGCTGCGGCGCGTGTCGCGGGAGCGCAAGGGGGAGACCGAGATACCCAGGTAGCGCTTGTGCCCGCCGGGAATGCGAACTTCGATTTCGCGGCGCAAGGAGAGTTTTTCGGGGAGGGCGGTCATATCGTCCTGCCAGAAGTCCTCACCTATTTCGCGCAGATTCCGCCCGCGCAATTCCGTAAAGGTCTGGCCAAGGATTTCCTCGCCGGTGCGATTGAGAAGAACGATGCGGCCTTCCATGTCCGTGGTGACCAGGCCGCCGCGCATGGAGTGGATGATGTCGGCGGTGAAATCCTGCAGTTCGAGCAACTCTTCGCGCTTTTCCTCCAATTCGCTGCTCTTGCTGCGCAGCGAATGCGCCAGCAAGCTGGAGAGATAGGCAATGGCGAGGAATCCCAGGGAATTACTGAGAAACCACACACGCACGCTTTCCAGCGTTGGCGCGGCCAGGGAGGTTTGCGGGAGACGCCCGAGGTGCACAAGTTCGGTAAGGCCGCCGAGCGTCGCCAGGCAAAGGGCCGCGATCACGAAAGCCGCCTCGCGACTGAACAAGATGCTGGCGACAATGATGACCAAAAGATAAAGCGAGCTGAAATAGCTGTCCTGGAGACCCGTAGTGTAGACGATGCCGCTGATCATGACGACGTCGCAGGAAACCTGGAGCGGGCCGAGCCAGGAGGCCTCGGGAAGCAAACGCACAAGGATCAGGTGCAGGATGGCGATGGTGATCCAAAGAATGACGGTGGGAAGAAAATAACGGGGAGCGGCAGGGGTGGGGACATATTGGGGCCAGACCACGCCGACCCCGAGGATCAACGCGATCAGCAAGAGGCGGACGCGCGTGAGCCAGTCCACCCATTCGCGGCGATTTAGCGACTGCACCATGCGTCCGGGGCCACCCCCAAGGCCGGCCCGGAACCCCCACTTCTTACTATCTTAAACAGAAAATGGAGGACAGGAGAGTTCTCCTGGTCCTCCATTTCCAAATGGCCAACGGTTTAGTGGTTGGCGAGTTTTCCGATCAGCGAGAACAGCGGTAAGTACATGGAGATAACCACGCCGCCGACCACCAAGCCGAGAAAGACGATCATGATGGGTTCCAAGGCAGTCAAAAGGTCCTTGACCGCGGCGTCGACTTCGTCTTCGTAGAAGTCCGCAATCTTTGAAAGCATGGCGTCCATGGCGCCGGTCTGTTCACCGACGGAGATCATTTGGGTGACCATGCCGGGGAAGACGCCGGATTCCTTGAGCGGCTCGGTGAGGGACTTGCCTTCTTCGAGCGCTTTGCGCACGGCGAGCAAGGCCCTTTCGACGACCGCGTTGCCCGCGGTCTTCGCGGTGATGTCGAGGCCCTCCAGAATGGGAACACCGGAGGAGATCAAAGTGCCGAGGGTTCGTGTGAAACGCGCTACGGCGATTTTCCGCATGAGGATGCCCAAGACGGGCAATCTCAAGATGGCGGAATCGATGGCGTAGCGGCCGCCGGGCGTGCCGTACCAAACCTTGAGGCCGAAGATACCGGCGATGACGCCGACGAAGATGAGCAAGCCAAAGATGCTGCCGATGAAATTGCTGGCGGCGATGACGATTTTGGTGGGCAGGGGCAGGTCCACGCCCAAGCCGGCGAACAAGGTGGCGAAAACCGGGACGACCTTCCAGAGGAGAAGGATGATGACGCCGGCAGCGATAGTCAAAACGCCGACGGGGTAGATCAAAGCGGATTTGACAGCGGCCTTGAGTTTGACGTTCTTTTCGATATAGGTGGAAAGGCGCTGCAAAATGGTGTCGAGAATACCGCCGGTTTCGCCGGCCTCGACCATGTTGGTGTAGAGGGGATCAAAGGCCTTGGGGTATTGCTTCATGGCGGCGGACAGGGTGCTGCCGCCTTCGACCGAGCTGCGCGTGCCGGTCAAAATCTTTTGAAATATTTTGTTTTCCTGCTGGCTGGCGAGGATTTCCAGGCACTGCACCAGCGGCAAGCCGGCATCGATCATCACGGAGAACTGCCGGGTGAAGATGGCAAGCTCCTTGGCGGTGACGCTGCCGCCGAAAGTGGGCAAGTTGAACTCCTTGCCCTTTTCGGACATTTTTGTGGGCGTGATCTGCTGGCGCCTTAGCAGCGACTGCAGCTCCGTCTTGTTGGCGGCTACGACCTCTCCGGCGACGGATGCCCCGGAGCGATTGGTTCCTCGATACGTAAAGACCGGCATGACTGTTCCTCCTCAGCGGTCGAAATTCTTAGCGAACTTCCGGCTTGCGAATCCTTTCCCTAATGCTTGGCCCCCACGGGGTTGCGCGCAACGGGCACCTTCCCCGAGGCGGATGGCGTAGAGACTCCACGGTTAATCATGTCCTGCAACTCATCGGGGTTCGAAGATCGCGACATGGCCATATCCAGAGTAATTTGCTTCTGGAAATAAGCATTGGCCAGGCCCTGATTGAAGGTCTGCATACCAGTTTGCCCGGTGCCGGTTTGCATCGCGGAATAAATCTGGTGAATTTTGTCTTCGCGAATCAGGTTGCGAATGGCCGGCGTGGGTACAAGGACTTCCATGACCATGAGGCGGCCGCGTCCATCGGAGCGCGGGAGCAGGGCCTGGCAAAGGATGCCTTCGAGCACCATGGAAAGCTGGGCGCGAATCTGCGGCTGCTGGTGGGCAGGAAAGACGTCAATAATACGGTTGATGGTGGAGGCCGCGGAGTTGGTGTGCAAGGTAGCGAAGGTCAGGTGACCGGTTTCCGCGATGCGCAGAGCGGACTCGATGGTTTCTAGGTCGCGCATCTCGCCGATGAGCACCACGTCGGGGTCTTCACGAAGAGCGGCGCGCAACGAATTGGCGAAGGAGTGCGTATCGGCGTGAACTTCGCGCTGGTTGACCAGGCACTTCTTGTGATTGTGCAGGAACTCGATGGGGTCCTCGATGGTAATCATGTGCTCTTCGCGCTCGGCGTTGATCTTGTCGAGCATGGCGGCGAGCGTGGTGGACTTGCCGGAACCCGTGGGGCCGGTGACGAGGACCAGGCCGCGGGGCTTGTCGCACAGACCGCGCACGACCGTCGGGAGTCCGAGAGCATCAAAGCCCTTAATTTCCCAGGGGATGGTACGGAAGACCGCGCCAACCGCGCCTCGCTGATTGAAACAGTTGCCGCGGAAGCGGGCCAGGTTTTTCAAGCCGAAGGAAAAGTCGAGCTCGAGATTTTCCTCGAAACGGTGCTTCTGCGCGTCGGTGAGCACGCTGTAAGCGAGCGACTTGGTGTCGGCAGCGGTCAGCGGCGGCATATCCAGGGGCCGCAGGTGGCCGTGCACGCGGACGCGTGGCGCGCTGTTGGTGGTGATGTGGAGGTCGCTGCCGCCCATTTCGATCATCTTTTTGAGCAATTCGCTGAGTGTTATGCCTGCCATCGCTGCTTCCTTTCGCGCTTACAATACCGTCTCGCGCAAGACTTCTTCCATGGTCGTTTGTCCCGCGGCCACCTTGATCAGCCCGCTGCGACGAAGCGTGAGCATGCCCTGCTCGATGGCCTTTTTCTTTAATTCGAGGGCCGAGGCACCGACCAGGATCAACTCGCGGAGTTCGTCGTTGATTTCCATGACTTCATACAAACCGGTGCGGCCCTTGTAACCACCCTTGTTACAGGTGGAGCAGCCCTTGCCGTGGTAAATCTTCACGGTCTTCACTTCTTCGGGCGTGTATCCGGCGTCAATCAGCGCCTGCTCGGGAACTTCGAGCTCTTCCTTGCAGTTCACGCAGATGCGGCGCACCAGGCGCTGTGCGCAAATCAGGTTGACGGAGGTGGCCACGAGGAAGGGCTCAATACCCATGTTCATCAAGCGGCTGATGGTGGAAGGAGCGTCGTTGGTGTGCAGGGTTGAAAGCACAAGGTGGCCGGTCAAGGCGGCCTTGACGCCGATCTCCGCGGTTTCAAAGTCACGAATCTCGCCGACAAGGATGATGTTGGGGTCCTGCCGGAGGAAGGCGCGGAGGGCGGCTGCGAAGTTCAGGCCGATCTGCTCTTTCATCTGCACCTGGTTGATGCCGGCCAACTGGAACTCGACGGGATCCTCGGCGGTCATGATGTTGGTGTCGACCTGATTCAGGCGGGCCACGGAGGAGTACAGCGTGTTGGTTTTGCCGGATCCCGTGGGGCCCGTTACCAGGACCATCCCGTAGGGCTTCAAAATGTTGCGTTCGAATTTCTTGAGGGATTCGGGCTCGAAACCGAGCTTGGTCATGTCCAAGCGGAGGTTCTCTTTGTCGAGCAACCGGAGAACGATTTTTTCGCCGTAGAGGGTGGGGACGGTGGAGACGCGGAAGTCGAGTTCCTTCTTCTTCCCTTCCGCCTTGTACTTGATCATGATGCGGCCGTCTTGCGGGAGGCGCTTTTCCGCAATGTCGAGCTTGGCCATGATTTTCATACGGCTGGTGATGGCGTCGCGGAGCTTGAGCGGCGGATTCATTACGGTTTGCAGCATGCCGTCAACGCGAAAACGGACGCGCATTTCGGTTTCGTAGGGCTCGACGTGAATATCGCTGGCGCCGCGCTTCACCGAGTCGGTGAGAATCAGGTTGACGAGCTTGATGATGGGCGCTTCTTCCGCGGCCTTCTCGAGGGCGGCGGCGTCCATATCCTGCTCTTCGGCGGCCAGCTCAAGTTCCTGGTCTTCCTCGACCAGGTCCTTCATCAGGTTGCTGAGTTCTTCGTGTGTCGAGGAACCGCCGCCGTAAAAACGGCCGATGGCTTCGCCAATCGCGGATTCGGAAGCCACCACCGGCTCGACGTTGAAGCCGGTCATGAACTTGATATCGTCCATGGCGAAGACGTTGGTGGGATCGGTCATCGCGATGGTAAGAACGGAGCCGACGCGGGAAAGCGGGACGACCTGATAGCGGAGCGCGGTGTCCTGGGGAATCAACTTGATGACGTTGGGGTCGATTTCGTAATACTTGAGGTTGATGGAGGGAACACCGTACTGGCGGGAGAGCACACCGGTGATGTCATCATCCGTGATGAAACCCATCTTCGTCAGGCAACTTCCCAGTTTGCCGCCGTTCGAGCGCTGAAACTCCAGCGCTTTATCCAGCTGGTCCTGGGTGATGAGGCTTTCCTTTAAAAGAATCTCGCCTAAACGGACAGACATCCGCAGCGCTCCCTAGAATTCGTGCACCCACCGCTCAACATAGCAAAGAGGCTGGAACCTCGGAGTGCATTTTTGGCCCACCGTTGTGAATTCGCTAATACCTGTACAGTTGAACAGGATATGAGAAGCGCGGCCAGTACCGCATTCTTGACTTGCCGCTGAGCCACCGCTATCTTGCGAAAGAGATGTCTGACCCGCTCGCCTTGCCAGATTCCCTTCGTGCCGGCGCACCTGCTTCTACCCTTGCGCGCCCGCGGGGGAACCGCCTACCAGCGAAGCCCGCGGAAAGCCTTCCTGTCCTTCTGGAATATTATGATGCACTGTTTCAGGCCCACGGCGAGCAACACTGGTGGCCCGGACGCACCCCATTCGAAGTCATCGTCGGGGCCATTCTTGTCCAGAACACCAACTGGGAAAACGCCGCGCGCGCCATCGCCAATTTGCGTCGCGCAGGGTTGCTGACGCCTCCCGCAATGGAAAAGGTGCCTCGCGCGAAACTCTCCCGCCTCGTCCGGCCTTCGGGTTATTTCCGGCAAAAAGCCAGAAAGCTCCACGAACTCCTGGCATTCCTCCGTCGGGAGTATCGCGGCTCGCTCGCCGCCATGTTCCGCACGCCTACCGCGCAGCTCCGTGAACAGCTCTTGTGCGTCCACGGCATCGGGCCCGAAACCGCGGACTCCATTCTTCTCTACGCGGGCAAGCATCCGGTCTTCGTTGTGGATGCCTATACCCGGCGCATTCTGAATCGACATGGGCTTGCTCACGAGAAAGAGTCGTATGAAGAAATTCGAGCGCGGTTCGAGAAAAGTCTACCCACAGATCCCGCGCTCTTCAATGAATACCACGCGCTGCTTGTGCGCACCGGGAAGCACTATTGCCGCAGCCGCGGCGCGCTTTGCTCGGACTGCGCCCTGCGCCGGTACCTGCCGCGGCCGCCGGAGCCTATAGCATGAGTCCCTCCAGCGACAAGATGCGCGTCAAACTGGTCCTCGGCGGGATCTTTGTCACCCTGCTGCTTGGTGCCGTGTTCACCATGGGTTCGCTCGATGTGCCCTTCGAGCCGCAATCGTGGCGCGAAGTGATTGCACTGTTCACCGTCAACAGCTTCGTCACCGCCGCCCTGCTTGTCTTTGGCCTGATTCTTACACGCAGCATCGTGCGCCTGTGGGCGGAGCGCAGCAAGGATCACCTCGGAGCGCGGTTCAAGACCAAGATGGTCCTGGGCGCCATGGCGATCTCCTTGCTCCCGATCGCCTTCATGTTTTTCGTCAGCTATTCCCTGCTGAACCGCACCCTTGGTCGGTGGTTCCCCCGCCCCCTGGAAATCGCTTCAGAAGAAACCCAGAAACTCCTGAACGATCTCGGTCGCGGCATGCTTCCGCGCCTGCACACCCTGGGTTATCAAGCGGCGATGCACGTTGGGGAAACTCCCGAGGCTTTTCTCGAACATGCCTTTGCGCTTGGCCTCGATGGGGTTTGGGTGTTCGACTCTAAGGGGAGGTTCGTCAAGGGCGGAGTCGTCTGCGACTCGCAACCCGAAGACCGCTCGCTCAACATTTGCAGCGTCAACGGCGAGTTAGGTTTTCAGCGGCGCACCCTCCCCAGCGGCATGGAGGTTTGGGAGTCCAAGGACAAAAGCTACTTTGCCGCTTCTGTACCGGTCGCCCTGAGCCCCACCGAGCAAGGCACTCTGGTGGCGGCGTATCGAACCCGCTCCGACTTCCTGCAGCGATGGACCACCATCCAGGAGCAAACCAAACAGTACGAGAACGTGAAGCAAAATCTTCGCGCGGTGAAGCGCCAGATGCTTCTCATTCTTTTCTTTTT
>DATFSI010000260.1:0-30676 GCA_035262705.1 Candidatus Acidiferrum sp.
AAATGCCCTGGACAATCTCGGTCTTCCGTGCCTATTTCTTCCCCGCCTTCATCTGCGCCAACTCATAATCAATGAACTGCTGAATCGCATGCGGATCCGCGCCCACCACGCGACGCCCATTCACGAACACCGTCGGCGTGCTGTGCACCTCCAGCAGGTTGCCGTTGGCCACGCTGGCGTCCACTTCGCTGGAGGCCTGCGGTCCGGCCAGGCAGGCCTTAAACGTCTCCGTATTCAGGTTCGCCTTCCCGGCAAAGTCCACCGCCTTGTCATAAATGTTTGCCGGCGAAATCAAATCCTGCTGGTCGTAAATGAAGTCGTAGTATTTCCAGAACGCCTTGGGGTCCTGCTGGTAGGTGCACCGTCCCCCCAGCGACGCCGTCCGCGCCCACGGGTGCAGCGCGTCCAGGGGAAAATCCTTGAAGATCAGCTTCGCCTGCGGGTAATTTGGCAGTACGCCGCGCAGGGCGTCGTGCAGATTGCGGCAAACCGGGCACTCGAAGTCGGCATACTCCACCAGCGTCACGGGAGCCTTGGGGTCGCCCAACACGGGCGCTCCGTCCAGCTTCATCTTGGAAGTGTTCTCCGCCAGGGGATCCTTCGAAAGGTCGGACAGCTCTCCCCGCAACAGATACTGCCCGTCCTTGGTCAGATACATCTTGACCGTGTCCGACCCCTGGTCGGTCTTCACGTCAATCGTGGTTTCCTGAATGCCCGAGTTCCCTATCTCCTTCGGCGCTCCCACGGTCACCCGCACGTCAGGCCCCAGCGCAAACGCGTGCCGCAGATAAGCCTCAATCCTTTTCTGAACCGCCGATTCAGTGGCCGCCGGCGCTGATTGTCCAACGACAGAAGTGGAAAATGCCAATGGAAGGGCAACTGCCATGAGGAGGCGAAGTAGATTTTTCACGCTCTGCTAGTCCTTTGCTGGTTTGACAGCCCGCTGCTGAACAGCTTGCGGGAAAAGTCTTATTCTTCAGCAGGTCGGGGCTTCAGCTCCGACCTAATGCGCACGTTTTTCATCGGGCTTTAGCCCCCGAAGAAAATCTTTTTCCGCATTTTTCCACGGAAACCGCTCACGGCACAAATCGTTGCGCTATCGGGAACGGCCGCCCAAACCCGAACGCCCGCGACGTAATCTTGAGCCCCGGCGGCGCCTGCTTCCGCTTATATTCGTTGCGGTCCACCATCAGCGCGATGTTCCGCACCAGTTGCTGGTCGAATCCAAACTCCTCAGCAATCTCCGCCGGCGTCTTCACTTCCTCGATATACGCTTTCAGAATGCGGTCCAGCACCTCATAGGGCGGCAGGGAATCCGAGTCCTTCTGGTTGGGACGCAGTTCCGCGCTCGGGGGTTTTTCGATCGTCGACCGGGGAATCAGTTCCCTTTCGCGGTTGATGTACTCCGCCAGCTCATAAACCATCAATTTCGGCACATCGGAAATCACCGCCAGCCCGCCGGCCATGTCGCCGTACAGCGTGCAATACCCTACCGCGAATTCCGATTTGTTTCCCGTACTCAGCACCATGGATCCGAATTTGTTCGAAAGCGCCATCAGATAATTTCCGCGGATGCGTGCTTGAATGTTCTCTTCGGTTGCGTCCACGGGCTTATTGGCAAACGCGGGTTTTAACGCCTGGCTATAAGCGTCAAACACCTGCGTAATCGGAATGCTCAGGAACTGGATTCCCAGGTTGTGCGCCAGGCACTGCGCATCCGTCTTGCTCCCCTCCGACGAATACGGCCCCGGCATGGAGACACCCAGCACATTTTCCTTCCCAAGTGCATCCACAGAGATCGCCGCCACCACCGCCGAGTCCACGCCCCCGCTCAACCCCACCAGTGCCCTGCTGAACTTGCACTTCCGCACGTAGTCTCGGGTGCCCATTACCAGCGCCTGGTACGCATACGCGGTCTCGTCCTTGACCTGCGCGTGAATCTCGCCATCACCGGTCACCGTGTCGAACAGCACCAGGTCTTCCTCGAAAGCCTTCGCCTGCGCGGCAATCTTTCCCTCGTGCGTCAACGCTATACTCGACCCGTCGAAAATCAACGAATCGTCGCCGCCCACCTGGTTTACATAAACAATCGGCCGCCGGTACTGCTGGGCGATCGACCGCAGCATCTCCACGCGCTGCGACCGCTTGTCCATCGTGTAAGGTGACGCCGAAATATTTAGCAGCACGCTGGTTCCCTGCTGCACCAGTTCCGTCACCGGGTCCCGTGCGTACCGCGGCTTGGCCCAGAAGTTCTTGTCGTTCCACACATCTTCGCAGATCGTGATTCCCAGTTGCTCGCGCCCCAGCCCGTACACGTAATGTTTTTCGCCCGGATGGAAATACCGCGATTCGTCGAACACGTCATACGTGGGCAGCAGCATCTTGCTCTGCTCAAACACCACTCGCCTCTCGTGGATCAATGCCGCCTTGTTGGCGATGTTCGGCCCGGTATTGGAATGTTCGAAGCGCCCGGCATAGCCCACCACCGCCGGCAACGGCATGTGCTGCGCCAAATACCTCAGGGTATCCACATTGCGCTGGATAAACGCCGGTCGTTCCAGCAGGTCCAGCGGCAGATACCCGCAGATGCACAGTTCGGAGAACACCGCCAGGTCCGCTCCGCGGCGTTCGGCCTGCTCCGCGAGCGCCAGGATGCGTGAGGAGTTGCTTTCAAAGTCCCCGACCGTGGGATTAAATTGAGCGAGGGCGATCTTCATCAGGCTAGGTGACTAGGATAAATCCTTGCGCGCCCATTGTCTAATTCACACGGCCGCTGCGCTGCCGCCAGCACGTCCGCCAGGATGTTCAGTCGGCGGCGGTCGCTTTTTGCTGCGTAAACGCCGTGTCGGTCGTGAGGCGGAAAGCCTCGAGTACCCGCGTCTGCACGCTCTCGCATACCTGGTTGATTTCGTCCACGCCCAGCGAGTTCGGGCTGACGCGGTAACGCAACTTCTTCTGCCCTGCCGGTGTTTCCACGATGCGCAATATCGCATCTGCTAGTTCCTGCGCGTCTCCCGCCACGCTGGCAAAAACACCATCGATCTTCTGCGGCATGTCCTTCGCCGGTCCGTACGTTTTGCTCCGCTCGGTGTCCCCGGCAAAGACCATATTCCCGAAGACAGCCGTCCGATAGGTTCCCGGCTGCACAATCACCGATTCGATCCCTTGGGAAGCGAGTTCGTAGTGATAGCTTTCCGCAAGCGCCTCCATGGCGAACTTGCTCGCACAATAAAATCCAAACGCTGGCACAACGATGCGCCCTGCGCCGCTGCTGATGTGCATCAGCAATCCGTTCCTCTGCCGGCGCATGTGCGGCAGCACAGCGCGGTTCACGCGCTGGCAACCCATGAAGTTCGTGTCCATGATCTGTTGCGCCTGCGCCAGGGTCACCGATTCGGCCAACCCAGAGATCCCGTACCCCGCATTGTTAACGGCTACGTCAATCCGCCCCGCCTGCCCCACCGCAGCCCGCACCGCGTTTTCCACGGACGCCTCGCTGGTCACGTCCAGCTCCAGGGTGAAGAGTTCCAGCGATTCCCTTTTCGCCAAGGCCAGCAGTTCCCTGGCGTTGTTCGCGTTCTTTCCTTGGGGATCGCGCATGGTGGCGAACACGATGTAACCGTGGCGCGCGAGCGTCTCCGCGATCAACCGGCCAAAGCCGGTGCTGGCCCCGGTGATCATCACAACTTGTTTGCTGGCCATGAAACCACCTCCAGGCGGAATTGTATGCCTATTCGATGTGATCGCCGCTTCGCAGCAGGTGTCCAGTCTTCTGTCACGATGCACTGAAGCTTACTCTTCGCTGCGAGTCTACGATCGAGAAAGAAAAAGCTCCCGGTTTCCCGGGAGCCGTAAACTTCCGAATCCTACCTTGCTGACTGTTTATACGCTGAACGAGCTGCCGCAGCCGCAGGTGCTCTTCACGTTGGGATTGTTAAACTTGAACCCCGCCCCCTCGAGCGTCTCGACGTAGTCGATCTCCACGCCCTCCAGGTACATCGAGCTCATCTGGTCCACGGCGACCTTCAGCCCGCCGAAATCCATCACTTCATCGGTTTCGTTGGTCTGGTTTTCAAACGCCATGTGGTATTGGAATCCGGAACATCCGCCGCCGACCACGGCAACGCGCAGGGCCGTCGGTACTGGCGACTGCATCGCCATGATTTCTTTGACCTTGCTGGCGGCAATGGGCGTGAGATTAATCATCTTTCTTTGGCCTCCGCTCGCGGAATCCTCCGCGAACTCCTTCAGTATAGCATAGATGCTTCCTATGCAAGTCTTGGTACGCGCTCAACTACATGCAAGGCGGCGAGCAAAAGGCTTGTGTAGCAGTATTCGTCCAGCGAGCCCTAACCGGAACGCCTAGCCCACTTAGAGATTACAAACTCCGGTTCCCCGTTCTCCGCTTGCTGCTATCTCTGGTATCCATCTCCGACATTTCTCCAAATTCCCACGTATCCCGTACAATGGACAACACCTATGAAACATCGCGTAACCCTTTTACCTGGCGAAGGCATCGGCCCTGAAGTCTCCGCCGCCACCCAGCGTGTCCTCGACGCCTGCGGCGTCCACATCGAATGGGAAACCCTGGGCGCCCGCGCCGAAAATACCGACAAGGCCACCACCGGTGCTGAGGTCCTCAACGCTGCGGCAATCGAATCCGTGCGCCGCAATCGCGTCGCCCTCAAAGGCCCGATGGCCACCGCCATTGCCGGCGGCGCGCGCAGCGTCAACGTGGCGCTTCGCAAGAGCCTGGATCTCTATTGCAACCTCCGCCCCGTGAAAAATCTCCCGGGCGTCAAATCCCACTTCGACGGTGTCGACGTGGTCATCGTCCGCGAAAACACCGAGGATCTTTACTCCGGCCTCGAGCACGAAGTCGTTCCCGGCGTCGTCGAAAGCCTCAAGATCATCACCGAAAAAGCCTCCACCCGTATTGCCCGCTTCGCTTTCGAATACGCCCGGAAAATGGGCCGCAAAAAGATTCACGCCATTCACAAAGCCAACATCATGAAGCTCAGTGACGGCCTGTTCCTCCGTTCCGTGCGTGCCGTCGCCGAGCAGTACACCGACATTGAATACAAGGAACTGATCGTCGACAACGCCTGCATGCAGATCGTCATCAATCCCAACCAGTTCGACGTCCTGCTTCTTCCCAATCTCTATGGCGACGTGATGAGCGACCTCGCCGCCGGCCTCGTTGGAGGCCTCGGCGTCGTGCCCAGCGGCAACATTGGCGATGAGTGTGCCATGTTCGAAGCCGTCCACGGCACGGCGCCCGACATCGCCGGCAAGGGCCTGGCGAACCCCACGGCCCTGCTTATGAGTTCTATTCTGATGCTCGATCATCTGGGTGAGCGCTCCGCAGCCGCGCGCATCGAAACCGCCCTCGTCAAGGTCTACAAGGACGCCAAGCACCTCACCAAGGACGTTGGCGGCCACGCCGGCACCCTCGAATTCACCGACGCCGTCATCGCAGCACTGCCCAAAGCGTAGCCGACTAACACCCTCGCACATCGAATCTCTTAGGAACGACCAGGAGTGTATATGCCGCGCTGGTGCAGAATGTCTGTGTTGTGTCTTTTGGCCTTTTCCTGCTGCGCTGCCGCAGCGCGCGCTTTCGAACTCAAGCCGCGTACCGCCCAGGCTTTTCAACATTACGAAGAACTAACGGAAGCCCGCATTCACAACGAGCTTTCTCATTCGGAACAATTTTTGTATCTCGATTCTCTTCCGGACGAGCAGAAAAACGCGGAGATCGCCCGGATCAAAAGTGGCCAGGTCTATGTCCGCAAGCTAACCACCAGAGATGACGACAAGAAAATCGAAATCCCGGACGGCCTCGCGCATCACTGGCTCGCCGTCGGCTTTATCCCTAACGCGCGTCTGGATCGCGTCATCGAGGTCGCCGAGGACTTCAACCATCATTCCGACTTCTTCAAGCCGGACGTCCAGCGCTCTACATTACTGAACCGCGATGGCGATCACTTTCGCGTCGGTTTCCGCTTTTACCGCCACGCCATAGTTACCGCCGTCTATAACACCGAATTTACGATTGACTTCACGCAACCCGACCCCATGCATGAATATTCGTTTGCCCGCGCCACGCGCATCGCCGAAGTCCGCGATGCCGGCGAAAAAGACGAGCGCGAACTCCCTGTCGGTAAGGATCACGGCTATCTCTGGCGCCTCGATCTCTACACTCGCTACCTGCAAGCCGATGACGGCGTCTATGTCCAGATCGAGTTTCTCGCCCTCAGCCGCAGCGTTCCTGCCGTCTTTGCCTGGCTCGTCAATCCCTATATCCGCTCCGTTCCCCGCGACTATCTCACCAACTACATCGCCAAACTCAACAAAGCCGTCAACGAAAAGCCTGGACAATCCGTGGCCTCTTCCGTTTCTAAGGAACAGTCTGCAATCTGTGGCATAGGCACTCCTGCCTGTACAACCGATGTCGGGCCAGCGCACAACTGAACTTGAGGGTGCCCCACCCTCGGTTTTGTGAGGGTGGGTCTTACGATCTAACCCCGCCACCTCTCCGCTCCCTCTGCGGCTCCTCTGCCACCTCGGTGGTTCAGCTTTTTCTTTTCTTCTAAAACTTCGCGCGCCCCGCAATCTCCCGGATCTCCGGATTCTCAATAATCCGCCCCCGTTGCTGCTCCACCGTGGCCTGCAGCATCGCCCTCCCTAAATCCTGCCCATGTACATACAGTTTGGGGAACGGTTTGCATAACCGCCCCAACCGGTAAAACGCCGCATACACCTTCGGCATGCTTGCCGACGGCTTCGCATCAATGAACGCCGGCCTCCAGCAATTCGCCTCCACCAAGTCCATCAAGTCCTGCTCCGCCTGTGCCTTTACTCGCGCCCACACCATCCGGCTGCCCGCCCGCGTTCCCTGCCCACTGATGTAATGAAATGCCGCCCCCGGGCACAAGGCCTTGAACATATTCGCCGCCGCCAACGGGTACGAATACGAGATGGTCCGGTACTCCTCCTGCGAAACCTGCGTCGATGAAATTCCCAGACAAAACAGGCACGCGTCAATCGACTGGAACGCCTCCTGTACCGTCGCGTAATTCAAAAAGTCCTTGTGCACAAATGTTCGCAGCTTCGCGTTCGTGTTCATCAGCGGCCGCCGCGCAATCGCCCGCAGCTCATCCACAATCGAAGCCTCCAGGCACGCCTCCAACACTGCCCCGCCCGCCGACCCCGTCGCCCCAAACAAAAGTATTTTCATGAATCCATAATATGATGTCTAAAGATTTGTGAGATATGCGAAATATGTCGGCTGGTACGCAAATGCAGTTTCCGGAGCCTATAATTATCCTATCTCCATGTCACTCCTATCTGACACGCCCGAGCTCTACCTCGATTTAATGAAGAAGTGCTTGACCCGCTATATCTTCCCCGAAACCTACACGCCTCTTCGCCGCCCTCCGCTAACCCTTAGGCACGCAGCGTGGGTGCTCTATCCACCTGTCGCTGCCATTCTAAAAAGCCGCGGCTTATCGCTATTCCGCAAAGCCAATGTGAATCTGACGCAACGCGCCGAAGGCCGAGACTGGCCGGCCGACGCCGAAACCATGATCGGCCTCAAGCGCCTCGACAACCTGCACTTCTGCATTCAGCAGGTTCTTCGCGAAGGCATTCCCGGCGACTTCATCGAAACCGGCGTCTGGCGCGGCGGAGCCTGCATCTTCATGCGCGCCGGCCTGCAGGCCTATGGCGACACCTCACGCACCGTCTGGGTCGCGGATTCCTTTGAGGGCCTGCCGAAGCCCGACGGCCGCTACTCCCAGGATTCCGGCGACCGCCATTGGAAAAAAAGTGAAGTCCTCGGCATTCCGCTCGAACAGGTGCAGGCCAATTTTTCCCGCTACGGCCTGCTCGACGACCGTGTCCGCTTCCTCAAAGGCTGGTTCAAGGACACGCTTCCCAGCGCCCCCATCGAGAAGCTCGCCATCCTCCGCCTCGACGGCGACATGTACGCCTCCACCATGGATTCGCTAGTGAATCTCTATCCGAAACTCTCCCCAGGCGGCTACATTATCATTGACGACTACAGCGAAATCGCCACTTGCAGCCAGGCCGTCGACGATTTCCGCCGCACCCACAGCATCACCACACCCCTCACGCCCATCGATTCCTGCGCCGTCTACTGGAAAAAATCCTCCTAGCCTCGAGCTCCCACGTCACTGTTCGTGCTCTTCCGCCTTAGGCACTGCGCCACCCTTCTCCCCTTTCTTTCCCAGCGGCAACACATTGTTTGGCAATCCCAGCACCAGCGTATTGTTTCCCGAATCTGCCAGCGATTGCAGCGCACGCAACTGCAACAGATTAGGATTGTCCTCGATCATCTTGGCGGCGTTCGCCAGATTTCGTAGGGCTGCGGTTTCTCCACGGGCCTTCTCCAGCGCGGCTTGTCCTTCCTTCTGTGCCTTAACCACTTGGGAGAAAGCCTTCTTCATCTCACCCGGAAACATGATGTCCTTCAAATCCACCAGCTTGAGCCTCAGGCCCAGTTCAGTCGCCTTTGCCGAAGCCATTTCCAGTAGTTTCGGTCCGATCGTCGAACGGTTCTGCATCAGATCGTCTATCTTCTCTTGGCCAACAAGCCCGCGCAGCGCCATCTGCAGCGTCAAATAGAGCGCGTTCATAAAGTTGGCATTCTTGTTGACCGCTACGTTCGGATCAGCGACTTCAAACTCCGCCGCCAGGCTAGCCTTCAGTGTCACGCCATCCGCTGAAAGCACATCCTGCCCGACAATCGTGATGAACTGCGGGCGAATGTCCACTAGCGCTACGCTGGTGAAGGTCGTCAGCACCCAGTATTGTCCGGGTCCGATTGTTCCCGAATACCGCCCGCGCGAATAGCGCAGCCCTCTCTGATATTCGAGAACCGTGATGCGTTTGAAAGGCGTTGCTTTGGCCACGATAAAGACAACAAAGAGGAAAAGTAAGAGGATCACTACCTGCTCAACATACAAAGTGCTTCTCCCTTTTTCTGTGCGGGCGAAGCCACCAGAAACTGGCGGGGGTCTTAACCCACAGGGCCTCATCCCGGCTGCCCTCCAAGGGCAGGCCTCGCCGCACAGTGTTTTGCGTCCAGTGCAAAGCTTGGAATCGAACCAAGAAGCCGGAGGCGATAGCAAAACAGGATTGAGATGCAATCCGGCTGCGCACCTTACCGGCGGTAATGTTTATATCACGTAAGTGAAATATTCCTTCGTGGAGAGGCCGATCTACTCAGCGGGGTGTATACAACTGGTAAACCATGAAGTAGACAATCACCCCAGTCACCGAAACGTAGAACCATAGCGGCAGTGTCCACCGCGCGATCACCCGGTGCCTGTCGAATTTCCCGCGCAATGCCCGCCGCAGCGTGATGATAATCACCGGCACGATCACCACCGCCAGAATGGTGTGCGAAATCAGAATCGTGAAATATACCGGGCGAATCCACCCCTGGCCCTGAAATAGCACCACCTGATGGACGCGATAGTGATAAATCAAATAGGAAACCAGAAACGCGCACGACACAAAAAATGACGTCACCATCAACTTTTTATGCAGTTCGCGTTTCCCTGCGCGAATCGCTGCATACCCGTACGCCAGCAGCACCGCGCTCGTTCCATTCAATAGGGCGTTCACCGCAGGATGCGCAATCATTGCTGTCTTGTTCTGAATTTCCTTGCGGGGTTAACCCCCGCGCCCGGCAGCACAGACTTCCGTCTGTGACCTAGTGTTTTCTGCTCACTGCGCTCTGTTATTACTGATTTCTGATAAGCGGTGCTTCCCTGCTTCTTGTTGGCTCGCTGTTCTCTGCTGTCCAATTACCGATTATTGTTCCTACCGCTGAACCTTGTCATACATCATAAGCCCTAGCAGGATCGGAATATGCACCACCGTTGCGTGCATCAGCCACTTCGCGCGCAGATTCGTCTTCGCATGCGCAGCCCACAGGCACACCTGCACCAACCCCGTGCACGTCACCAGTGCACCAAAAAAGTACAGTACCCCGGCAAACCCCATAATCGCAGGCAATAAACTCACCGCCACCAGTGCCGCGGCATACAAAATAATCTGCCGGTACGTTCGCTTCCCTTCCTTGTCCACCACAGGCAGCATCAGGATGCCCGCGCGTGCATAATCCTCTCGATACATCCACGAAATCGCGTGAAAGTGCGGGAACTGCCACACAAACAAAATTGCGAACAGGAGCCACGCCCCAGCATCCAGATTCCCCGTTGCAGCCGTCCACCCGATCATCGGCGGAATCGCTCCGGGAATCGCACCCACAAACGTCGCCCAAACGGTCATCCTCTTCAGCGGCGTGTAAGCCAACAAATAGCTCAGGCACGTGAACACGCCAAGGAAGGACGGCCAGAACCCCGCTGTCAGGTACAAATCAATCGCCCCGACCAACGACAACGCTACTCCAAACCGCAGCGCCTCCCCCGGCGACAGTACACCCGTAGGCAGCGGCCGTGACGCCGTCCGCCGCATATACCGGTCCGACTCCCGCTCGATGTAATGATTCAGCGCCGCCGTTCCCGCCGCGATCAGCATGGTTGCCACGATCACATGGATCATGTGCAGCCAGCCAATCGGCCCGCGCACGCCCATGTAATACCCGGCTCCAGTTGTCATCAATACCAGAAACGACACGTCCGGCTTGGTCAGCGCAATATAGGCGCTGAGCTTGCTCGGCTGCGCAATCGTTCTGGCTCGAACTTCGCTCATTACGCGGCGATCTCTCCCTTGGCCGTCCCCAGCAGCACTTCCCTTCGCCGCGGCACCAGCCGGTAGCATACCAGCACGGTCACCATCGACGTGGCGAACAGCGTCGCACCCAGCACCGTGTGAACCACCGTCGAAATCACCACTGGCGGCAAAGGCTGCGGGTCGTTTGCCGATTGGATGCGCGTCCACAGCGCGATGATTCCCAAAACGATCTGCAATCCCACAATCGAGTGCAGCAGCAGCCGCACCCGCTTGATCGCCGCCACCTGCGGGAAGCGCCGCTTCATCACTGTCGCCGCCCAGATCACCGTGCACAGAATGATCGGCGCGCCAAAGACGTGCGGCTTCAGCGTCATGTACTTGTGCCGGAAACCAGCGCCCACAAACACTTGCAGAAAAATCAGGGCGGCATTGAAAATGGCGATGGAATGAATCGAAAGCCACCCGGAATCCTCATATTGCGGAAGGTTCTCCATCCACCATCGGCTGGTGAAAACCGAAATGCTCACCAGAATGGCGAACATAATCTCCGCCGTGCACGCGTGCATCACCGGCAGCCAATAGTGCAGCAATTGCAGCACCGTCAGCCCGCCTAGAATCCCTTGAAAAATTACGCCGACCAGCGCTGCCAGCCCCAGGTACTTCACCCACCGCCGCTCCTCCTTCTTCCAAAGCAGCACCGCCAGCACGATGGTCAGGATTCCCAGGCCGGTGGCAATCAACCGGTGCGAGTGTTCAAACGCAATGCCGCCGACCATTGGCGGATTCAAGCTGCCATAGGAGAGAGGCCAGTCCGGCACGGCCAAAGCAGCGTCTTCAGAGGTAACCAGCGCTCCCGCACAGAGGAGGATGGCCGCCCAGACGACCACGAACAAAGAATACCTAAAGACACCAGAATGATACGTCGCTTTCATGAATTTCGGGCCCCACCCCGAAACACACAGTATAGCGCACAGGCCACAGCGATGTTGAAAAGCAAACCCTGAACCGCCGCCCATTCTACCAAGGAAAAAACCTGCTTGTGTAGTGGTCGATCTTAAGATCGGCTACCGTGGCACACGCACTCCTGCCTGTCGAGCGTCATGTCAAGGAGAGGATCTTAGGTGCTTGAGGGTGGCCCACCCTTGGCTTGTAAGGTGGTTCTTACGATCGAACGTCAAGGCGCTTCTTCTCTGCGCCCTGTGTGCTCTCTGTGTAATTCTTCTTCTTGTCAGGAAGCTCTTGTGCTCGCCACCGAAGCATCCGGATGAATCTCCACCGCCCGCAGCACCAACTGCTTCAAACACTCAATAAAATGCGGCGAATCCCCCACCGCCGGCATCATCCGGTATCTCTGAATCCCCGCCTTCTTCGCGTCCGCCCGCCCTTCGATATTGATTTCGTGCAGCGTCTCAATATGTTCCGTCACAAATGAAATCGGCACCACCATCATCTCTTTCACGCCCTCATGCCCCAGCCTCTCGAGCGTTCCCACAAACGACGGCTCCAGCCATTTCGCCGGGCCCACTTTGCTCTGGAAGCACAGCAGATGCGTCTTCGGCCAGTTGGCGAACTGTTTTGCCCCCCTCTCGTTTACCAACCGGATGGTCTCTTCCACATGCCGCGGATACGGATCGCCCTTTTCCACCAGGCTCATCGGCAGCCCATGCGCGCTAAAAACAAGATGAATCTTCGAGCTGTCTGAAAACTGCCGCAGGCACTTCCCGATGTTCGTCACCAGCGCCTGGATGTAAGAGGCGTGGTCAAAAAAATGTTCGATGCTGCGCTCCGGCAGCGCATCGTCCGGCTCCCCATACACGCGCCGCCATTCCTTCAGACTGCTCAGTGTGGTGGCATAGGAAAAGTGTGGATACAGCGGCAACAAAACCAGTTCGTCCAGACGCCCTGCCTTGTTCAATGTCGCCACCGCATCTGCCGTCAATGGCTTCCAGTAGCGCATCGCCGTTACCGCCACCGGGTCGATGTAAGGGCTCACCGCCGCCACCAGCTTTGTGCGCTGCCGCTCAGTCAGGATCCCGATCGGCGAACGCCTTCCAATTTGTCCATACCGTTGCGCCACCGGAGGCGTGCGCTTCTTCGCGATATACCGTGCCAGCGGCCCCCGAATAAAGTTTAGTGGCCCCAGCGGGATGATGTCCGGGTCCAGAAACAGGTTTCGCAGAAACGGCTCCACGGTCTCCAGCGAATCCGGCCCACCCAACTGGAACAGCACGATCCCCACTCTCTTTTTCGCGCTCATAATCTCTTCTCTGCGCTCTTCCTATTTATCTTGGGCCAGCAATCATCAGTACTTGAGGGTGCCCCACCCTTGCTTTGTAAGCATGAGCCACCGCCGGGCTTCCTCATCTCCGCGCTCTCTAGGTTCTTCCTCAGCGCACTCTGCGTTACATCGTGCCTTCCCATTCCCTACTTGCGCGGCAGCGAATTCTTCAGCCGCTCCAGTTCCGCCCTCAGATTCGCCGTTCTCTTGGCAATCGTCAGATAAAATACAAAAAACACGCCCCAACCGATGATGTACGCCGCAAACACACTGTCAAGATTCTTCATTGAGCCTCCACCTCATGGGCAAGAAAATCCGTCTCCGTCTGCAATTTCTCCAGCGAATACCGCTCTGCCAGCAAAAACACCATCAGCACATGCATCGCAAACGCCGAAAAGAAAAATACCATCTTCATCGTCGGATCCAGCCCCGACCCCTGTCCGCCCATAATCACCGGCTGCGGATGTTGCGTTCTCCACCAGCGGATCGCGCCAAACACCAGCGGCACGTCAATAAACGCAAAAATGCCAAACAGCGAGCTCAGCAGCGCCCGCCGGTCCGGCTCCTCCACCAGCGTGCGCAGCAGCAAATACGAAACATACAGCAGCCACAGCACAAACGTGGAAGTCAGCCGCGCGTCCCATGTCCACCAGATGCCCCACACCGGATGCGCCCAGATCGGCCCTGTAATCAGTACCACAGTCGTGAATGCCAGGCCTACTTCCCCGCCCGAAACGCCCAGCCAGTCATATTTCTGCTGCCGCTTCCACACGTACATCAGGTTGCCGATGAAGCACAGGAAAAACGCCGTAAAACCCGCCCATGCGCACGCCACATGGAAATAAAAGATGCGCTGGATTAGCCCCATGGTGCGCTCTTCCGGCGCGATGTAGAACGACGCGTACGCCGAAGCGACCACCAGCAGCATGGCTACAAACCCGAGCGCGATGCGTTTACTCATGGCCGCCTATTCCTCCAGAAGATATTCGCCGAAAAGCCATAGTACCGTCAAAAACACCACATCAAACACCGCCAGGAACGCGATGCCCTTCCCTTTTACAATCGGTTCACGGTCAAACAGGCTCACCGTCACCGTCGCGCTCACCACCAGCACCGGCGTCAGCAGCGGCAGCAACAGCAGCGGCAGTAGCAGTTCCCGCATGCGCGCTTGCGCCGAAATCGCCGAAAGCGCCGTGCCCGCGATGGAAATCCCTAGGCTGCCCAAAAACAGCACCACGATCAGCCAGGAAAACTCCGGCAGCACCGGCACGTTATAAAACACCGCGAAAAACGGCAGCATGATCAGTTCCGTCACCATCAGGAACAGCGTGTTCGCCGCAAGTTTCGCCAGGAAAATCGAAAATGGATCGCTCACCGCCAGCCGCAGCGAGCTCAGCGTGTCGTTGTTCTGTTCGCGCAAAAAACAGGGCTGCAGCATCAGCGAAGCCGCGAACAGGATCGCCAGCCACAACAACCCCGGCCCGAATTCCCGCGACTCTTCCGTCGTGGGGCTGATCGCAAAGCTGAAAAGGATCAGCACCACCAGGATGAAGACCACCGTGGTCGTCAGCAGTTCCCGCGAACGAAACTCCGTCCGCAATTCCTTGCCCAGCAGCACCGTCGTGTTGGAAAGCAAACTCATGTCCGCGGTCAGGCGCTCCCAAAGGTCAGAATTTCGCGCAGCGACGTTCCGGTCTTTGTGTCGGCAACCACGCTTCCCACGTCCAGCCGCACCGCGCGCGTGGCCAGCGCCGAAATCTCGGACTCGCCATGCAGGCTCATCACCACTGTACAGCCCGCGCGGTTCAGTTCGCGCAACGAATTCGCCAACCACGTAATTCCCAAAGGATCGAGCCCCGTAGCCGGCTCGTCCAGCAGCAGTACCGACGGCCGGTGAATCAGGGCCCGCGCAATAGCGACGCGCTGCCGCATGCCGCGCGAAAACGTCCGCACCAGCGATGTGCGCCGCTCAAACAGACCCACTTCGCGCAGCAAATTCTCCGCGCGCTCCGCCGGTGATTCCACTTTTTGTAATTTGGCGAACAGCAGTAGGTTCTCCTCGGCGCTAAGCTCGTCATAGACCATCGTGCTGTGCCCAACGTACCCCGGCCGCGGGTTCCCGTCGCTGCCCGCGGTGTGCCCGGGGAACGACAGCTTTCCATGTGTCGGCCGCACGATCTGCCCTGCGATGCGCAGCAGCGTGGTCTTCCCCGATCCGTTACGCCCCGCCAGTACCGCGCATTCCCCCGACGCAATCTCAAACGACACCCGCCGCAGCGCATAAAGCCCGCCATAACGTTTATCGATGTTCTCGAAGCGCAGCCCGGTCGGGGGTATGGTGAATGAAGTCACAGTCCAGTAGACAGGCTTTAGCCTGTATGCCTTTTCCTGAAGCGCGATTCCGCGGGAGCGCGGGAAGCGTGCGCAAGGTCTTATTCCATCCAACTAACGGTGCAGCTGGTCTGACGCCTCTTACCACTGACTTGAGGTGCCTCACCCTTGGTTTCTAAGGATGGGTATTGCAATCGAACGCCACGACCCTCTTCTCTTATCCCCGAACCAAATCCCGCAGCAACTTCTCCACCCGCGCCTTCTCCCGGGCGTACTCTTCCTGCGAAATCGTCCCGGCCTGCTTCCGCAGCTCCAGCCGAAAAACCTCTTCCTTCAACGAATCCAGGCTCGCGCTCACCTTCTCCTTCACTTCCTCAACCGCAGCCGCTGCCTTTGCCTTCTTCGAGGATGGAGTAGTTGCCTCAGCCTCTTGGGGAGCCTCCGCAACCACCACTTGCTTCCGCGAAATCAGGATTGCGCAAAGGGCAAACACCGCGACCAGGCCGAACACCAGCGGCCATTTCAAATCGTCAATCCGCGGAGGAGCCACGTCCACCTCCTGCCCCTGGGCCCGCGAATTTCCTTCTTGCCCAGCCTGCGGCCCTCCGCCGTTATCCGCCGGCGCTGACCCGACACCGGCCACCGATACCGTCAACGCACCCGTCGCCGCCAGCGGATCGTGCACAAACACATTCATACCCTGCTCTTGTCCCGCGGCCGTCACGCCATCCCCCGTCAGCGTCACCCCCGGTGGTACCACCAGCAGCAAGCGCATCCCGCCATACGCCGCCGGCAATTTCACCGTCGCCGCATTGTTCGGATACGGCAACTCGTAAGACAAGCGCACATTCGTCTCGCCCGGGCGAAATGCGTACGCTATCGCAAAGCGGCCTTTGCCCTTCTCAATGGAAGCCTGCGGCACATCCATCCCCATCGCGCCGCTGGTGGTCGTAACCCTTTGCAGCGTGCCGTGCTCGGGGATCGCGAATTCGAAATTCCCCTCCGTACGGAAAAACGCCACCGCTGGCTGCGAATTATTCTTGACGTTGTATTCCTCGGCGCCGACCAGCTTGTCTCCGTTTGGCTGGAAAATCACCACGTGCGAATCGACAGCAATCGTCTTTGCGTCTTTCGAAACGTTGAAGACCTCCACGTCCACCTGTGGCCGCCCTGGCGGCGAAAACGTGTTAAAACCCACTCCCTGGTAGGTCACGCGAATCAATACCGGGGCCGTGCCGATCGCCGGATTATCCGCCGTGAAATGTCCCTGCGCGTCGCTCTTCACCGACCCTAGCAGCGCCATGCCCTGCGTTGGGCTCAGCAGGTCCACGTCTACATTCGGCACCGCTTGCCCCGTCGTACGGTTCACCACCGTCCCTTGCAGCGTTCCCGCAAGGGAAAACGGCCCGGCAAAAAGTGCGATGAGAAGAATGGAAAGAAAAAGTCGCGGCTGGGCAGCCTTCATCGAGCGCTCCGCTCGGGTGCCGTCCGGGCGGGCCGTGGACGGCGAACTTGGGATTCCGTCACCTGTTCGATCTCCGTAAGAACAAGGGCGGCCTCGTTCTCGAGAGAATTCTTCATCGCTTCGTAATCCCCTTCGGAATATTTTCCTGCCCGGTATTCAAACTTGAGGTCGCGCAGGTTGTCATACACCGTGTCGCGCCGCTCGAGCAACTGGTCCAGCTTCGTGCGGTGCGGCGCCAGGTCAGAGGCGTCCGGCTGAATGTAAAACACAAACAAAAACACCGCTGCGGCCAGGCCCAGGCACGCACCGATCACGGCCCAATCGGCCGGCACGGCAAACAGAATCGTCAGCAAGAGGGCGCTCATCGCATCAATCCTCGGTCTCGCGTGACGCTTGCGCGCGTGCACGCGCCAAAGCTTCATTTGGTGCGGCTCCTGCCGTTCCCGCGGGAACCGCCGGGGCAGGCGGTTTCATCGCCCACTTCCGCACGACAAACACCAGCAGCCCCAGGCCCACCACGGAATACGCCACCGGCATCAGCCACGCCACCAGTCCGAAGCCCTTCTTGGGCGGCTCCACGTACACCAGGCTTCCGTATTCCGCCACGAACGCATCAATAATCTGTTGTTCGGATTCACCCTTAGCCAGGTGTGCATCCACTTCCTTCAGCATGCCCTTGGCAGTGTCGCAGGGCCCGGAAAACGATCCTCCGGGATGCGCGCATAGGCCGGCGCTCATGTCGCAGCCCCGGCACATGCACTTCAGCTTCGTGGCGATTTCCTTGGCCCGCTGCGAGTACGCCGTCTGTGCCAGCACTATCGGGCCGGCCGCCAATGCCAGCACGACCGCCAGATACACAATCCTCTTTGCTTTAATCATGGCCCTCACGCAGCGGAACCCCCGGATTCAATGCCTGGGCAATCGCGGAACTAGCCGTCTGCGGCGCACCGGCCATCACCAGCGCCGCGCGCCGGTTCGGCGCTAGCGCCAGTAACGTCCCTAGCACCACCCACACTCCGCCCAGCCAAATCCATTTCACCAGCGGGTTCAGAAACGCATGGATCACCGGCATATTCGTGTCTGGGTCCATCCCCGCATATACCACGTACAAGTCTTCGCGAAGCGTCGAATAGATCGCCACCATCGTTCCCGCGGCCTGTTCCGTCCCCTGGAACTGCCTCTTCTCCGGGTAGAGCATCATGATCTGTTTGTTGCCTTCCAGTACTTCCACGATCATGCGCTGCGCCGTATAGTTCTTCTCCGCCTTGGTGTCCGCGCTCTGCAACACCAGGGTGTATTTCCCCAACTTCATCGAGTCGCCGATGTTCATCGCCTTCTGCGCTTCCGTGTTAAACGCCGCGCCCGCCAGCCCGATAAACACCAGCACCATGCCGAAGTGCACCACGTACCCGCCGTAGCGCCGCGTGTTGCGCATCGCCAGTTCGTGCGACGCCATCAGCAAGCCCATGCCGGTACGCGAGGCAATGACCTTCCCGCCGCGGTAGAACTCCATCCCGATAGTCCAGGTCACAAACCCGCACAGAAACAAGCACAGCACCGACGCCCCGTCATGGTAACCCAGCGCAAACGCCGCAACGCCACACAGCAGGCCTACAATCAGCGGCCAGCCAAAATTCCGCTTCAGACTGTCCACCGAAGTCTTTCTCCACGCCAGCAGCGGTCCTACGCCGGTCAGGAACAAAATCGTCAGTCCGATGGGAATCATCACCTTGTTAAAGAACGGCGCGCCCACGCTGATGCGGTTGTTGGTGAACCATTCGGAGAACACGGGAAACAACGTGCCCGAAAGCACTGCGATGCACGCGATCAGGAACAGCAGGTTGTTGAAAAGGAAGCTCGATTCGCGGGAAATCATCGAATCCAGCATGTTCTCGGTCTTCAAGTAGTCACGATTCTTCGCATAGGCCGCGAAGCACACCGCCATCGTCAGCATCAGGAAACCAACAAACCACGGCCCGATATGCGAATTCGCAAACGCGTGCACGGAACTCACCACGCCGCTGCGTGTCAGGAACGTTCCCAGGATGCACAACAGGAATGTGCAGAACACCAGCCAAACGTTCCACACCTTCATCATTCCACGTTTTTCCTGCATCATTACCGAGTGCAAAAACGCCGTCCCTGTCAGCCACGGTAGTAACGAAGCGTTTTCCACCGGGTCCCAGCCCCAGTAGCCGCCCCAGCCCAGCACCGCGTATGCCCAGTGTGCTCCCAGCAAAATCCCCAACGACTGGAAGCACCACGCCACCATCGTCCACTTGCGCGTCAGGTGAATCCACTTCTCGCCCGGATACCTCGCCAGCAGCGCCGCCAGCGCGAACGCGAACGGAATCGTGAAACCCGTATAGCCCGAATACAGGTTCGGCGGATGAATTACCATTTCCGGATACTGCAGCAGCGGGTTCAACCCATTCCCGTCCATCCGCGCGAACGGCTCCAGCATTCCGCGTGCGTTTACCGCTGCCAGCGTCTTGAACGGGCTCTCCACGAAATTGTTCAGGGTCAGGAAAAAAATCTGCACGCCCGCCAGCACCACGCCGACGTACGGCATCAACTCCCCGTTTTTGTTGCGATAAGCAATCAGAACCGAAATCACGTAAATCGAAAGGAGGAAACTCCAGAACAGCAGCGAGCCTTCTTGGCCTGACCACAGCGCCGCCACCTTATAAAACGCCGAAAGGTCCCGGTTGCTGTGCGATACCACATAAGCCTGGGAAAAATTGTCGGAGAAAAGGAGGTACTCGAGGCTGAACGTCGCAATGAAGATCAGAACGCAGGTGGCCATGCCCGCCTGCCGCGTGCTCTTCACCAGCAACGGATGCCGCGTCAGGATTGCCGCAATGCCGCCCACGAACGCGTACGCTGCGCAGACGAAGGCAAGCAGAAGTGTAAAGGAACCGAATACATCCATATTGCTTCCGCCTCTCCCCCAAGGTTTTGGACGACTGGCGCGTTACCTGCTGCTTCGTTGTACGGCGCCGGACGGGGCTGGCTTGTCGCCGCCTGGCGCCGCTTCATACTTCGAAGCGCACTTGGCCTGCACATGCTCGGCGACAAATCGCCCGTCGTTGCCGGGGCGGCCTTCGACAAGAGCCTGAGACTTGTCGTTGAATGTGTCCGGAAGCGGATCGCTGCCTACGTAGGTGACCTGCAAAGTTTTGCCCTGCTCTTCCAGTGTGAAGTCCACATGACCGGACCCGCGCCGGATGCTTCCCTCGGCCACCGTACCGGCTAGCCGCATGCGGTGTGCACGGCCGGAAGCGTTCAAGGTCTGGTATTCCGCAATCGTGTGATAGTAGGTTTTGCTCTCCCCGTACCCCAGCCACGCGAGAACCGACAATGCCACTACAATCACCCCGATGCCGACCCCGAATTTTGCGCGATTTTGCACAAACCACCCCTTAGCAAGCGGTCCCAAACGACATCTTAGCATACCGCCGAAGCTCTAACGTGCCACACTTAGTTTGGGTTAGGTCATCACGGCGCGCAGTGATGAGTGTCACAGGGGCCGGCTAGGTGCTGTGCGCGGCAAGGGCCGGCAACGCGGCACGAAACGCTGGCGGGTGCGTAATTGGGGCGTAAATAACAGGGCATCCCAGAGAGGATTCAGCAAGTTGCGACAGAAAACCTTGCCATTCCGGCGAGATGAGGAGGACACGTTTCGGCTTCAGCGACCGCCGAATACGGGCCATCACATGGGGCAGGTGGCGTTCGAAAAGCTCCTTCCCAAGCGAGGTATCCGAACCGGCCTCGATCGGGCATTCCAGGGCAAAGACCAAATGCAGGCCCCTCTTCTGGAACTCCGTCAGCACTCCTTCGTGGGATCTTCCTGTGGCCTCGATCTCCAGCGCCTTTAGAATTGCTCCGGCCACCCCGCCATACCGTGTCTTTGGGTCATACAAGAACTCGTCATCCGACTCCGGTGCCGAGCCCCCCAGGAGCAACGCCTGTATATGAATCGGCCGGAATCTAGTCGTCCATTCCAGCCGCTGCAGCCTCCGGGCGATATGCTCCCCGGTGGCCAATTGGCCGCAGCCATCACACGGCAGTATGGTCGGCATGGCCATACAAAACTTGTATAGCACCCCTCCTGGCTGAGCACACGACCCATTACCGCTGCCCAGGGGAGGCTGCAAACCCAAAACGGTTGATCACTTACTTCGCCACCGCCGCATCCGAAGGCAGCTTCGACCGCAGGCACCACTTCAATTCCTGGCTCATCTCCGTGATTTCCATTCCCGGCATCACGATGAACTTGCAGGACAGCATCTCGCGCGGCTCGTCATCATCCGGCAACTGGCAGGTCACCCGGCAATATTGGCAATCCTGGTTCCAGCAGAACCGTCCATACGGAATCGTCTCCGGGCTGATGAACTGAAAACACCGCAGCAGCGAATTGCGCTCCGGCACCTGAAACTTCTTCCCAAAAATCGCGATCTCAACCAGTTTTTCGTACGGGCGGAATGGTTCCGACATGATGACGGTTTCCTTTGTGGACAGCATGTGCAACGCGGCTCTGATTCCCCGAGCTGGTAGTGGAAGCGGTGCAACCCCAGATTAGTGCCGCCATCTGCGGCTCACAACGAATCGCTGTTAAGAAGGTAGCGTAAATGGTACGGGGGTAAATCGACGGAAAAACTCGGAACGCGACGCTGCTCTACGCTCCCAAGTCAAAAAACTGGCACATATGCCGGAACTTTTCATACCGCGCTCGCAGAAGTTCCTTCTGCGGTTGACTCGAAAGCATCAGCAACTGCCTTTCAATCACATCCCCGAACAGCTTTGCCGCCGCTTCATGGTCGCTGTGTGCTCCCCCGTCCGGCTCCGGAATAACCTCGTCCACAATCCCCAGGTCTTTCAGGTTGGACGACATAATCTTCATCGCAATCGCCGCCGTCTCGGCTTTGGCCGCATCGCGCCAGATAATCGACGCACACCCCTCCGGCGAAATCACCGAGTAAAATCCGTTCTCTAGAATATTCACGCGATCGCCCACGGCAATCGCCAGCGCTCCGCCTGAGCCGCCTTCGCCGGTCACCGTCACAATAATCGGCACCGGCAGCCGAGCCATCTCCCGCAGATTCCGCGCGATAGCTTCCCCTTGCCCGCGCTCCTCGGCGTCAATCCCCGGATACGCGCCGGGCGTGTCAATAAAAGTAAGAATCGGCCTTCCAAATTTCGCCGCCAGTTCCATCACCCGCAGCGCCTTGCGATACCCTTCCGGCTTGGGCTGCCCGAAGTTCCGTACCACGCGCTGCTTGGTGTCGCGGCCCTTCTGATGTCCGATGATCGCCACCGGCCGCCCGCGGAACTTCGCCAGCCCAGTGATCAACGCTTTATCGTCACCAAACCCGCGGTCCCCGTGCAGCTCCATGAAATCCGTCAGCATCAGGTTGATCCAGTCGAGAGTGTAAGGCCGCTGTGGATGCCGCGCAATCTGCGCCTTCTGCCACGGGCCCAGGTGGGTATAAAACTCACGCCGAAGCTCCAGCACCTCCTGCTTCAACCGCTCCAGTTCCACTTCGCCGTCGTCCGACGCCGCCAGCCGCCGCAGCTCTTCGACGTCCTTCTCCAGCCGCTCGATCTCCCGCTGCCGGTCGATGGTCGTCGCCCCCTTCTTATCTTTTTCCGCAGCGCACATTACGCCACCCTCTGAATCGCCTGCTGGCCGCAAATGCGGCGCACCGCTTCTTCGAGTTCCGGCTTCACGCGGATACGCCTCTGCGATTGCAGCGCGGCCACGCAGCCCTCCGGGGACACCAGCTCAAACACTACCGTAGTTGGGCCTGGAGCGCCCGCAAATAAATTTTCCAGCTGGCGCAAAGTCTCATCGCTCACCAGGTTCATCTCCAGGCGTACCCGGAACTCGGTCGGCCCGTTGCGCTCGGCGATCTCCTCAAGCCGTTTCGCCTCCTGCAGCGACAACCGTATCCCCGCCTCCTCCATCTGCACTCGCACCTTCAGAAACAGCGGTGCCCCGGGCTTCAGGATATTCTCCAGCCGCGCGAAGCTCTCCGGAAACGCCAGCAGTTCCTGCACTCCGGTCATATCCTGCAAAGTAAAGATCGCCCAGCGAGCGCCTTTCTTCGAGCGCATCGGCCGCGTGCCCACAATCAGCCCCGCCACCGTGATTTCCCTTCCGTTCCGCTGGCCTTCCACCTCATCGAGCGACATCGCGCCCATGTCTTTGAGCCGCGAAGCATATTTTTCCAGCGGATGCCCGGAAACATAGAAGCCCAGCATCGCATACTCGCTCGCCAGCCGTTCTTCTTCGCTCCACGGCGCTGCGTCCCGCAACGCAAAGTGCACCTTCGGTTCTGCCGACGCGCCCCCGAAAAACAATCCGTGCTGCCCGGACTCCTTCGCCCGCGCCGCTTTCTGGATTGCACTAATCGCGTCGTCTACCGACGCTAGCATGGCCTCGCGCGGCCCCAGCGAATCCATCGCGCCCGACTTGATCAGGCTTTCGAACACTCTTTTGTTCAGAAACCGCGACTCAATCCTCTCGCAAAACTCATACAAGGATTTGAACTCCCCCTCGCAGACTCGCGATTCCCGGACTGCCTTCGCCGTGTTCTCACCTACGTTCTTGATCGCCGCGAATCCGAACCGGATGGCATCTCCCACCGGCGTGAAATACAAATCGCTCTCGTTCACGTCCGGCGGCAGGATCGAAATCCCCATCCCGCGCGCTTCGTTGATGTACTTCACCTGCTTCTCCGCGTTCCCCGTTTCCGAAGTCAGCAGTGCGGCCATGAATTCCACCGGGTAGTGCGTCTTCAGGTACGCCGTCTGATACGCCAGCAGTGCATATGCGCAGGAGTGCGACTTGTTGAACCCGTAGCCCGCGAACTCCTCCATCAGGTCGAAGATCCGTACGGCCTTCTTTTCATTGATCTTGTTCTTTTCACAGCCTGCCAGGAACTTCGCGCGTTGCGCCGCCATCTCCTCTTTCTTCTTCTTCCCCATCGCGCGCCGCAGCAGGTCCGCTTCGCCAAGCGAAAAGCTCGCCAGCAGGTTGGCAATCTGCATCACCTGTTCCTGGTACAGGATGACGCCGTAGGTTTCCTCCAGAATGTCTTTGAGTTGTGGCAACTCGTAGGCGACCTTCGTCTTCCCATGCTTCCGGTTGATGAAATCGTCGATCATCCCGCCCTGGATCGGTCCCGGCCGATAGAGTGCATTCAGTGCGGTGAGGTCCTCGATGCGCGTCGGTTGGTACCGCCGCAAGATATCCCGCATTCCGTGCGACTCGAACTGGAAAATCGCCGTCGTCTCCCCGCGCGAAAACAGCTTGTACGTCGCATCGTCGTCCAGCCCTAGATTGTCGATATCCAGTTTGACGCCGCGGTTCTGCTCCACCATCTTTACCGTGTCGTGCAACACGGTCAGCGTCGTCAGGCCCAGGAAATCCATCTTCAGCAGCCCGATGCGTTCGAGTGCGTTCATATCGTACTGCGTGGTGATTTCGTCGCGGTTCGTCTTGTAAACCGGGACCAGTTCCGTGAGCGGTTGCGGCGAAATCACCACACCTGCCGCGTGCGTCGAAGCGTGGCGCGCCAGCCCTTCCAACCGCAGCGCCACGGCCATCAGGTCCTTCAGCTTCTCATCGCTCTCCACCGCCGACTTCAATTGCGGCGCCTCTTCCAGCGCCGTCTGCAACTCGATGCCCAGCGTCGCCGGGATCATCTTCGCCAGCCGGTCCACTTCCCCAAAGGGAATATCCATAGCGCGCCCCACGTCTTTCACCGCCGCCTTTGCCGCCATGGTTCCAAACGTGATGATTTGCGCAACGTTCTCCCGGCCGTATTTTTGCGTCACATAATCAATTAATTCTCCGCGCCGCCGCATGCAGAAATCGATATCAATATCCGGCATCGAAACACGTTCCGGATTCAAAAACCGCTCAAACAGCAGGTTGTACTGCAGCGGGTCCACGTCCGTAATCCGCAGCGCGTAGCTCACCAAACTTCCCGCAGCCGACCCGCGCCCTGGCCCCACCGGCACTTCCTGCGCCTTCGCGTAATGAATAAAATCCCACACGATCAAAAAGTACCCCTCATAGCGCATCTTCTTGATCATTTCGATTTCGGAAGTCAACCGCCGTTCGTACTCCGCCAGCGGATGCCGCAGCATTCCCTGCCGCGAAAGACGTTCCAGATAAGGCAGCCGTTGCGTAAATCCTTCCCGCGCCACCTTCTCGAAATAACTTCCCGCCGTATGTCCCTCGGGAACCTTGAACTCCGGCAGCGCGTTGGGAATACGCTCAATCTTCACGTTGCATCGCGCGGCAATATCCACGGTCCGCGACAGTGCATCCGGCAGTTCCCCAAAAACCTTGGCCATCTCCTCTGCGGTCTTGAAATAGAATTGGTCCGTAGCGAACTTCATGCGGTTCGCGTCGCTCATGGTCTTGCCAGTCTGGATACACAGCAGCACTTCCTGCGCGTGCGCGTCGCTGTGGTGCAGATAGTGGCAATCGTTCGTCGCCACCAACGGAATCCCCGTCTCCTTCGAAAGTCGCACGAGGTCCCGGTTCACCCGTTGCTCGATGGGCAGCCCCTGGTCCTGTATCTCCAAAAAGAAATTCCCTTTGCCGAAAATATCGCGCAGTCGGTACGCGGTCTCCCGCGCCCGGTCGAACTTCTCCTCAACAATGTTCTCCGTCACCGGCCCGCGCAGGCACGCGCCCAGCGCGATCAGCCCTCTGCTGTGCTTGGCAAGTAAATCGAAATCGATGCGCGGCTTGTAGTAGAAGCCTTCCAGGAAGCCCGCGGAAACGAGCTTGGTCAGGTTGCGATAGCCTTCGAGGTTTTCGCAAAGCAGCACCAGGTGGTTGCTGCCCCGCGTCCCGGGCTCAAAATCGTCTCGATCTTCGGTCGGCGGCGGGCCGGACTTCTCCCCTCGATCATGCCGGCTGCCTTTGGCCACATACACTTCGCAGCCGATGATGGGCTTCACATCACGCTTGCTGGCTTCATTGAAAAAATTCGCGGCGGCAAACAAATTGCCGTGATCGGTGATGGCCACCGCCGGCATCTTCTGCCGCGAAGCCTCATCCAAAAGCTCGGTAGTTTCGCAAGCGCCGTCCAGCAAGCTGTAATCAGTGTGAACGTGGAGGTGAACAAACTGCGGATAGCCCATGGACGTTGATTGTAAATCGCCGCGCTCCGAATTGCGAACGCCCATTGTGGATATCTCGCAGGCGCAAGCCTCAAAGGGATGTATGAGAACGGTTTCGTCCGAGGGCACGACTTTAGTCGTGCCGCAATCGCTCGGAGATCAATTCGGCTTAGCCGCCGAGGTACTTTCAGGGCTACCTTTTGCCCTTGTGCTTGGCCGCGCCCTTTGCCGGCGCTGGCTGTTTCCCATGCGCCACATGCGCGTGTTGCTCTCCATGGGCAGCCTTCTTTTCCCCATGATGCTCCGCGTGCTTCATCGGCTTCTTCTCTTTTTCCTTCTTCTTCGGTGCTTCCTTAATCCCCGAAAGCTTCCGCAGAATCTTCACTCGCTCTTCCGGCGTCTTCCCGCGCCCGTTCAACTGGATCGCAAACACTTCCTGCACAACATGGTCGAACTTCGGCCCGCGCGGCATACCCAGCGCTTCCAGTTCCGTGCCCACCACCGGCAGCGACTGGCGGATGGGCCGCCATTTGTGCAAATACGCCTTCAGCTTCGAAAGCGCTGCCGAATTGCTCGATTCCGCCAGTAGGTACGCCACATACTCCATCGGTAGCTTTTCGATATACCGGTACGCCTCGATCGGCGTCTTCGTTTTCTTCCCCGCCAGCTCCTTCTGGACTTCCCAGGCCTTCTCCGGGAAACTTTCGAGCGCCTCAATCTCCGCGGCCCGGTATCCTAGTTTCGAAAGCACGCTGCTCAGTTCCCGGTCCTTCAAACGGCTCAGAATCGCCAGCAGCATCGGCGGGGCCAGCCTCGGCCGGAATCCCGCCATGAACAAATCATCCCGCACCTTGATCAGCCGGTTGATCGCATCATACCCCGGATGCTTTTTCGCCAGCACCGGATGAACGCGCTCCAGCAAATCGCTCTCTTCCCACTCTTTCAAAACCAGTTGCGGCCGCTCTTCCCTGCTCAGCCCGCGCAACTCTTCTCCCCCATCTTCCGGCGTGATCGTCAAGTGCAGCTCCCGCTCAATCGCCAGATTGAACCAATCCTGCGTCCGCGCCTCTAGCTTGAATCCCATCCGCGCCGCCAGCCGCAAAGCACGCAGCAAACGCACCGGCTGATTCGTGAAGCTGTGAATCGTCAACGCGCGCACTTCGCCGTGCTCGATGTCTGAAAGTCCGTTCGTGGGATCCAACAGCAGCCCGCGCGACGCCGGATTCAGCGAAATGGCGATCGCGTTCAACGAAAAATCCCGTCGCCGCAGATCTTCCATGATCGTCGACCAGCGCAGTTCCGGCCGTGTCCCCGGCCGCACGTAGTGCTCGTCGCGCGCCGCCGAAATGCTCCCTTCAACATCGCCCGCGAACAACAGCTCCACGTGCCGCAGCTTTTCGTCCTCCACCAGCACCTTGGCGCCGCCCTTTTCCAGTTCGCGCGCCATCTTCGACGGGTTCCCTTCTACCGTGAAGTCCAGGTCCTTCAGGTTCGCGCCGGTAATCAGGTCGCGCACCGTGCCGCCGGTCAGGTACACGTTGAACCCCATAACCGCGGCGAGTTCCTGCACGCGCAGCATCGCCGCGCGCTGTTCCGGAGACAGCCGGCTTTCCAGGAGAAACATGTAATCGGGCATTGCTTTCCTTCCGCTTCAGGGCGGGCATTCTTCCATCGAATGCCCGACCCGCGATGAGTCCTGCCCCGCCTCACTAGGCGCGGGGGTGATGCGCCTTGTAAACCTGTTTCAGGCGTTCCTCCACCACGTGCGTATAAATCTGCGTGGTGGAAATATCCGAATGGCCCAGCATCAACTGCACGGAGCGCAAATCCGCGCCCCCTTCGAGCAGGTGCGTCGCGAAACTGTGCCGCAGCATGTGCGGCGTCAGCGGCACTCGCAAACCCGCCTGCTTTCCGTACGCCGAGAGTATCTTCCAAACGCCCACGCGGCTCAGCGCCCCGCCCCGCCGGTTGATGAACAGCATCGGCGAATTCACCTGTTTCCCCGCCGGCGCTAGCTTCGGCCGCGCGTCACGCAAGTAACGCTCCACCAGCGCCAGCGCCTTCTTCCCGATTGGCACGATGCGCTCTTTGTCGCCCTTTCCGATGCACCGGATGCAGCCCACGGCCTTGTCTAGGTCCATCACGCGCAGGCCGACGAGCTCTGAAACGCGCAGTCCCGTCGAATACAGCACGTCCAGCATGGCTCTGTCTCGCAACCCCATCGGCGTTTTGTCGTTCGGCTGTGCCAGCAACTTCTCAATCTCCTCCAGCCGCAGATAGCCCGGCAGTGCCCGCCGGATCTTCGGCGATTCCAGGTTCAGCGCCGGGTCGTTCGTAATCAGATCGTGCGTCTGCGCGTAACGGAAAAAGTTTCTCAGCGTCACCACGTGCCGCGCTACCGTCCGGCTGTCGAGCTTCTGCTGAAACAAGCTGGAAAGAAACTCCACCAAATCGTCCTTTTTGACATCTTCCAACGAGAGCTTTTTCTTTTTCGCGTGGCTGTCGAATTTCGCCAGGTCGCGCCGGTATGCCGCCACCGTGTTGAGCGATAGCCCTTTTTCCACGCGCACATGCGTCAGAAACGACGCCATGGTTGCCGAAATTTCCATCACGAGCCTGCCAATCCTTCGGCCGCCCCGGGGCGCCGCATGGCGATGCCGTAAACTTCTTCAATTTCCGGACATTTGAAAATCCAGGTCAGCCCGATATACGCCAGCGTGGCAACCGTAATTACGCCGATGAATATCACGAGTTGCGTGAAAAAGGCAGCATCCACGGTGTAGTTGATGTAGTGATTCGCCACCAGGCACCCCGCCCCCATAATCAGGCTGCACAACGTTATCTTTGCCAGCGATCGGATCATGGCAAAACTTCCCATGGACCCATACCGCAATCGGAATACCGTATAAAGGATCACAAAATCGAACAACGTCGCGATCGACGTGGCCAGCGCCGGTCCTCCGTTCTGGAAGCGTTTGTAGAAAACCATTGGAAACAAAAACAGCATGTTCAGAAAAATATTCAGGAAAAACGAAATCAGCGCAACAATCACGGGCGTTTTCGTATCCTTCGCCGAATAAAACGCCGGCACAATCAGCTTCACGCATGCCAGCGCAGGCAATGCCATCGCGTAGTAGAGCAGCGGCCGCGCCGTCAGGCGCGTCGATTCCGCCACGAATCGTCCGTGCTGGAACAGCATGCGGATAATCGGCTCGCGCAGTGTCATCAGTCCGAAAGCAGCCGGCACCGTGATATACGCTACAATCCGCACCGCGAACGTCAGCGTCTTCTTTAGCCCCTCGTAGTTATTCGCCGCCGCCTGGTGCGACATGATCGGCAGGATTGCCGTTGCCACCGCAATCGCATAGCCGCCCAGCATCAACTCCATCACCCGGTCCGCCACGTACAGCGCCGTCAGGCTCCCGCGCGGCATGCGCGCCGCGTTTGCAAAGTAGGTGTCCACGAAAAAATTGATTTGGGAAATCCCCAGCCCGAAAAACCGCGGAAACAGCACCCTTGCCACGTCGCGTATCCCCGGATGCGTAAACGACAGCCCGAAATCAAACCGCATTCCCCGCTGTACCAATTGCGGCACCAGCATCAGGAACTGCAGCGCCCCACCCACCAGCACGCCCACCGCCAGCGAGGTCGCCGGACTCCCGAAATACCGCAGCACCATGCTCGTCGAAAAGATGATGATCACCGCGTTCAGCAGCACGCTTGTCGAACTGGGCAGTGCGAAATTATGAAACGAATTCAAGATCCCAATCCCGATGGCCGCCAGCCCCAGGAAAAACAGATACGGAAAGATGATCCGGTTCAACGCGATGGCCTCGTCCCATCCCGCCACCTTGTCCTCGGGCGCCGTAAAGGTATGGATGACGTGCGGCGAGAAAATGACTCCGGAGACCACCACCACGGCCAGCACCAGCGCCACCGTCCAGAAAAAGCGGTTTGCGAAGAACCACAGATCCTCGGCGGAGCGCTCCCGCATATACGTCGTAAACACGGGGATAAACGTCGCCGAAAACGTCCCATCACCCACTAAACGCCTGAAAAGGTTTGGGATGCGGTAAGCCAGAACGAACGAATCAGCGCTGAGGGTGGTGCCCAATAGAAGCGTGATGCGCTGGTCTCGAACATAGCCCAAAATACGGCTGGCTATGGTTACCAGCGAAATAATAGAGGCGGATTTTAGGATCTGCTTCTTTTCCGACAAAGACCGGCCCTCAGAGCCCTAACCCTAATAAAAACAATAAGTTGACAGGAAAACTCTGCGTAACATAACATAAACGCGCAGGCCTCTGCAACGCTTTCCTAGGCCCGAGTAAGGTGATTTCGTTGAAAACGCGAGCCCCAACCTCGACGCACAAGAAAGTCGTCATCGAACTCGGCGACCGGTCCGCTCTGCGCGGCTACCTCAACCCTGCCCGCCTCCCGGGTGCTGAAACGCTCGATCTTCTGACCCAAGAAGGCGAGCACCAGGAAGTCCCCCTTCCCAAGGTCCGCGCCGTCTACTTCGTCCGCGACCTCCAAGAAGGCTTCGCCCCGGAGCGCAAAGCATTCCTCAGCCGCCCCAAACTCGACGGCCTCTGGGTCAGGGTCCGCTTCCGCGATGAGGTTGTTCTTGAGGGCGTCATCCCTAACGACCTGCTCGCCTTTCTCGACAACGGCCTCCACCTCACCCCGCCCGACCTCAATTCCAACACCGACCGCATCTACATCCCTCG
>DATFSI010000261.1:0-27255 GCA_035262705.1 Candidatus Acidiferrum sp.
CAAGTCTCGACCAACGGCGGGCAGCAGCCGCGATGGCGGAGAGATGGAGGGGAACTATTCTTCCTTTCACCCGACCGAAAACTCATGGCCAGCTCGGTAAAACCAGGGTCCAGGCTCCGATTCAATACACCCATTCCTTTGTTTCAAACGTCGTCACATGAGCCGATCACCGCGGAAGAGTTCTTTACCTATGACGTTTCTGCTGACGGAAAGCGATTCCTCGTAAATGTGGATGCTGAAGGACCTGGCCGTAGCACCGTGGATATCGTCCTCAACTGGATGTCAATGTTAAAACGCTGAGGTGTTGTCCGAGTAGGGCTATTCTGCTCGCGACCCAGCACAGCACAAACTGGCTTTATCCTTTAACCCGACTTGATTGAGCCGGCAGAAGAATCGCAACGAACCTGAGACCGACGGACTTGGCAGAATGGGTCTGATCGTATAGTTCGAGATGGCTTTCGTCCGCTAGCCGACAAAGCCGGGTACGTACCGCCAAACCTTTGCTGACAGAATGCGAACTCACTGGGACATGTTCGCACCTACTACATTGCCGCTGATGAGATCGACTGGGAGAACGCTCCGTTATGCATAGATCAGATCACGGGCGAGAAATTCCATTATCAGGACATTCCCGATTCCAAGGGGATGTTGGACGCGAACTCGACCCGATACCGTAAGGCCCTTTTTCGAGAGTACACAGACGCCAGCTTTCGTACGCCGAAGCCAAGGGACAAAACTTGGGAACATCTAGGCATACTTGGGCCGCTCATCCGTGCCGAGGTCGGAGACACGATCCGAGTGGTTTTCAAAACAATGCCTCGCGACCCTACAGCATTCATCCACACGGGGTCTTCTATAAGAAGGACTCTGAGGGTGTTGGGTATGAAGATGAGACGTAAGCGCACGGTCTTGGCTGCAGGGGGACTCCCAAAAGCCTAGGCTGCAATGCCAAACGCGGACAGCTCAAAATCGGTAGGCATCCGCCAGGGCGGCGTCGAGCACCGTTGTCAGGCAGTTCGGCAAAGAGAATTAGTGAGAAAAAGCTGTCTTTTCATCACTTTTTGCTTTTATGTGCTTTCGCTCGAGTACCCGCAGGCGCTTTCTTCTTCAATTTGGTCTGATTGTAATCAACAGCGGCACGCACGAGATTTTTTAGAGCACGCTCATTAATCGTATCGCCCTCGAAAAAATCGATCGCTCGCCATTTGTTGCCTTCGAGGCCCGCGTTGAGGAGCTGGTCAGGATCTGGGAGGCTCGCCCCGTTGGAAAAAGTAAGCTTCACCTTATCTTTGTGGGCGTTGCCGACCGCAATCATTCCGTCGTGAGACCAGACTGGGCTTCCCATCCACTTCCACTCCTCGATTATCTCCCGGTCGGCCTCCAGGATGCTCTTGCGGATGCTGGCGAGAGTTTTGCCACGCCAGTCGGTAAGTCCTGCGATCAACTCGTTAATACGTTCCGATGGATTCATTGGATCTTTATGCCTCCAATTCTTGTCCCGTTTTCATGCGAGTAGGTTCGCTGCAGGGTTTTGTTGCGCCGATCTTTTCGAAAATAGTCGTCGAACGACATGGCCTTTCCACATCCAAAGTCCCGCAACGACAAGAACAGGCGCGAAGACAAACCGCGTAGGGAAAGTGTAGTTCGGAATTTTGTCAAACGGGCTATAAATATAGCCCGCTATCGGAATGGCAAAGACGATTTGAATCGAGCGAAAAATCGTACGTTTGGTGGCCTCTTTCATGATTAATTTGTCCTCCTTTTTTATCGGTAGTACCGCTTACTCTGCCTAGCTTTGCATTGTGCCGACTGATTTCAATTCTTCAGGCCGGCAAAGAACCGCTGCCCCTCGTAGTTGGTCCACCTCCGTTCACGAATTTTGAGGCGCTCGAGGCGGCCAGTTGAGCGTTTCAACACCGAACTGCTTGGAGTACTCCTCGTTCAGCCGCTGCCAGCCGCCGAACTTCATGGCCTCGGGGCCGACGATGCGGCCGATAGGCGCTTCGCTGAGAAGATGATCCAGAACATCGAAGCAGATGTGCCAACCCGCGGCGCCCATGGCGATGAAGCGGCGACCGATGTTGGTCCACAGCGTCAGCCGCGTGCCGCCACCAACACGGGCTTCGAGTTCCCAGCGCATATCGAAGTCACCCCACTGGTATTCGAGCACCTCGGGAGCGTCGGCTCGCGTCACTTTTGTTTCGGAAACGAGGGGCGTGGGGGCTCCCACTGTAGTGAGCTTCACCGTGGCTCCAGCCGCTCCCAGATTTCCATCGACATCGAAGGGTGCCCACTCGCGAAGATGCGCGGGGTCGGTGAGCGCCTGCCAAACTTTTTCCGGAGAGTGGCGTAATTCCCTGACGAGAATGAGCGTCCACTTCTCTCCTTCCTTTCGTACCTGCGCCCCGTTGGCCTGACCCGGTATGTATCGCTCGCGATTGCTCACCCTTTTCTCCTTCTCGTCTTATTCGTTGGTTCTGGTTGATGCATGCGGTGGAGATGGCGTTCGAGAGCATCCACATACGCCGACCAGAACCGGCGCAACTGAGCAAGCCAACGCGCTGCCATCCTACTGAACCTTCCTCTACCAGCGCTTCAGCTGGGTGACCTGGATGAGATTGCCGCAGGTGTCCTTCAGCATCGCGATGGTCGAGGCGGTCACGTCGGTGGGCGGCATGGTGAACTCTGCGCCGCGGGCCTTGATCCGCTCGTAGTCGCCCTTGACGTCGTCGGTGAATAACATGGCCGCGGGCTGGCCCTGTTGAAAGATGGCCTGCTGATAGGTTCTGGCGGCAGGGTTGTTGTTCAGCGCCAGCTGCAGTTCCGTGCCGTCCGGGTCCTCTGGCGAGGCCACCGTAAGCCAGCGATATGGGCCGTTGCTGAAATCGGCCTTCTTCACGAAGCCCAGGACTTCGCTATAGAAGCGCAGAGCCTTCTCCTGGTCGTCGACGTAGACGCTGGTTAGTTTGATTTTCATTTCCTTTCTCCTTTATGACGTTCGCGGTTTGCGCCGCGTCTTCGTGTTTGTCTTCGTATTTGCTTGTGGTGTTCGATCCATGCGGTCGAGGTGGCGTTCGAGGGCATCCACGTGGGCGGACCAAAAGCGGCGGAACTGAGCGAGCCAGGCTTCCACCTCCTGAAATGGTTCGGGCCGCAGGCGGTAGAGACGGCGCTGCGCGTCCACCGTGGATTCGACGAAGCCGGCCTCGCGCAGGACGCGCAGGTGCTTGGAGACGGTCGGCTGCGGCATGCGAAGGTGGCGCTCGATCTCCCCCACCGACTGCTGTGAGGAAACCAGGAGGCTAAGGATAGCGCGGCGGTTGGGCTCGGCGATGATTTCGAAGACCGATTCCATGCCCTGTATATACCGCATAGCGCATATACGTGTCAAGACATATTGAAAGCCGATCGGAAATCGGCAGGACGCATTCCTGATAACCGTGGGAATAGATGGAAGAGCGGCTAGCGGATAGGGACAGGGGAGGCAATCCAGGTCTAATTGCCTCCCCCTTGCGACTAACCGGGCGGAGGCAACTGGTCGGGTGAGGTACAACTCCGGCGTCGCATAACTCGAACGGAATCTCGCAGGCGTTCCATGAAGATAATGACCGTTGCCCTGCCGCTGCGGAGCTCTAATTACCCTACCGAATCGCAGTCGATCGAAACCGGGATGCGCGCATAAAATCGCCGGTCACATTCCGTGCAGCGGTGCGGACTCAAATGAAAAACACGCAGCAAATGCTTTTCAATGATTCCCCGCCTGTGCGACCGCCAGACGTGTCGGCATCCACAAAAAGGACATTCCGGCATCAAGCAGCGTCTCGATTTGCTGTGATGGACCGGAGTGGTGGCCATGGTTTCACCCATATTGCCTCACGCGGCTACGTGCATGGCAGGGGTTTGCTCGCGTATCGCATGAATCAGCGCCAGTTCAATATCGGTCGGTTCAAATCGGGAGTGAACTACTTCCGTGACCCCCAATTGCATGGCTTCCCTGTACTCCTCGCGTCCCCCAGTAGTCAGCAAGAGAATGAATTGGATCTTTGCCACAACGTCAACCGTCAGAGCCAGAACATCGTGGTAGGTGCCGTCGGAAATGCGTTCGTCACACAGGACAACATGGATGGCGTGCTTACTTAGGGCGTCTTCGGCCTGCTTAACGGTCCCGGCGGCATAGACGTTCAAGGGGAATCCGTCCAGAACCCGAAGGAGATCGTGTTTCATCTCCAGCCGGCTCGAGACAATTAACAGGCTGAGTTTCCGGACCATAAGCCGCCCCCCGGCGTTCTCAAGTCACGGCGCACCTGCGCGGGCAACGCCAATGCAATTGTCTAGCCCTAGGGGGATATTCCTAGGGGCTGTGAGCTTAGAGGAAAACTTGTCGAAAGAGCAATTGGGAGGATTGTGTAGAGGAAAAGGGGGAATTCCTGTATTCGTAATTCTTATGGGGTATATCTACGACGTATAAGCGGTTAGCGGCGCAAGCAAGTTGAAGGCCAGAAAGCCGATCGAGCACGAGGGCGAAGGCCCGGTGAAACACAGAATCTGCGGTTTGCGAAAGCTTTCCAGGTTTCGTTCCCTACAGTAAATTACCCATAGAGAGAAAGGGTTCGAGAGTATTGCCCGCCGACGCCGCCGGCCTGAAAATGCGGCCGGGAGAATCCGGTAGAGCCTGGGGAAATATAAACGATCTCCGGGCTCCTCCTCACCCGATTCTCCCGCCAACCAGGTCGCAGGAACTGCTCACTTTCCGAATTCCCTCTACTCGCTTACGTCCTGCGACCTGGTTGGGTGCCACAAACATTCGTCTCTTGGATGTTAAAGCCGGTGCTATAGTGTGCAAGGTGCAATATGGCAGCGATACGGATTCTCCTCGCGGATGACCACGAGTTTGTGCGGCGTGGAGTTCGCTCCCTAATCGAGATGCAACCCGGCTGGAAAATCGTCGCGGAAGCGGCCGACGGCCAGACCGCGGTTGAGAAAAGCAAAGAACTAAAGCCGGATATCGTGATTCTGGATATCGGCATGCCGCGATTGAACGGCCTCGAAGCAGCACGCCGCGTGCGGGCAGTGTCACCGCAAACCAAGGTGCTCATCTTGAGCATGCACGACTCCGAGAATCTGGCCAAAAGCGTGGTGGAGTCGGGCGCCCGAGGATATATCAGCAAGGCTGATGCGGCGCGCGACCTTGTGCTGGCGATCGAGGCTCTCGAGCGAGGCAAAGTCTTTTTCACCCCGGGCATGGACCGCATGATGCTTCAGAGTTTCCTCAACGGCGGGCGTGGCCGGGCCTCCAAGGAAGGTTTGCAAGACCCATTGACTTCGCGCCAGTGCGAAATCGTCCAGCTTCTGGCAGAAGGGAAGTCGAGCAAGGAAATTTCCTCGCTGCTTGGATTGAGCGTTAAAACGGTGGAGACGCACCGCGCCAACATCATGCGCCGGCTGAGATGCCATTCGGTGGCCGATCTTGTTCGATACGCGGTTCGCAACAAGATTATTCAAGTGTAGAGACATACAAGTGTAATACGGCTGGGTGCCGGGCAGCGCGCAAGTTTCATCCACCTCTATTTGACTATGGGCTAGGGCTCCGGAACTCTCTTCGTGGCCAGAAATCCCCCCGCCTGGCGCGAGAGAGTTCGACTCTCGTTCATTTTTTCGAAAAAAGTACCTCCGCCTAATACCGCACGAATGGCGGCAATCAGGTGATCGGATGTTCGCGACTTCGAAACGAATCCACTACAACCCATGAGCATCGCGGCATGCTGGATTTGCGGAATATCATATTGACTGAGAATCACAACATTGTGCGCAAGCCCGATTTTTCTGAGTTCGCGAAGCACCCACCATCCGTTATGCTCCTCTTGCAATTGCACGTCCATGACGGTGACATCCGGCCGCAACTTCTGAACAAGCGCAAGAGCTTCCTGCGCAGTCCAAGCTTCGCCGCAAATCTCAATATCCGGCTCGGAAGCAAGCAACGACTGCACACCGCGGCGAACGACGTCTTGATGGTCCACGAGTAAAATGCGATGTGTGGTTGCGGGCGGCGCTGGCAGAGCAGGGGAGTCAACAGAGTCGATGGAAATGACGGTGTCGCGAAGCGGAATGGTCACGATAATGGTACTGCCCACATGCTTGCTGGACCTGACTTCCAATGAGCCATTGAGTTCCTTGAGCCTTTCGCGCATTCCGCCGATGCCCACGCCCTCGCGGCAGCTATCGCCAAAGCCCGCTCCATCGTCATGGATGGTGAGCTGAAATTCGTCGGAAGCAACCGCAATGGAAATCGTGACCGCCGAAGCGGTGGCGTGCTTATGCACATTCGTCAACGACTCTTGAACGATGCGGAACAGCGCGGTATCAATGGCAGTGTCAAACTGCGGCAGGAATTCGGGGGCTTCGACAGTAGTGCTAACGCCAGTGCGTTCCTCAAAGCCTTCCGCTAACCAGACGATAGAGGTTCTTAAACTCATCAGGTCCAGCGTCGGAGGATGCAGGAGGTAAGAAACGGTCCTGACTTCCGTTAGCGCTTCACCGACCATTTGCTCGACTTCGTTCAAGGAAGCCAACTCAGCGGCGCTAACGGTGGACTTCAGTTTGGTAAGGCCTATCTTGGCAGCGGTGAGGGATTGGCCGACGCTATCGTGCAGTTCGCGGCTGATTTTACGGCGCTCATCGTCCTGTCCTTCCAACAATTTTGCGGACAGGGAGCTTTCACTCCCGGTTGCAACGGTCGCTGAAATATGCCTGACGAAATTAACGGGTACTTCTTTCACGGTTCTTCTCGTCGCGAAGATTGAGTGATTGCAAGGCCGGGCGCGTTACCGCCCAAGTGTGACAAACGAAATAGTACGACTCAATTATTTTGCTGACGGGAAAAACCCTAAGCCAATTTCAGGGGTTTACCCGATGGTAGGGTCTCTGGCAATGCGTGATGCTTAGATCCAGGCCCTCCGAAGGGAAATTAACGCGATTGCGGGGGGGGTGATTATGTTTGATTTCGCTTGGAGCAATGCATATAAAGACGCGATTCGCGAGACCGACTCAATTCGTCAAATTCTCCTGGCCGGCGTAGCGTTGAACGAATGTAGCCGCCGTCTGTTGCAAGCAGACCTCCCCACCCATTTTGGCGAACGGGACCTTTTGCGCACTGCTCTCGCGGATTTGAAGCTAATGGTGTACTTGAACCGGAAGTACCGTAAGCAAAACTAAACGATAGATCGACAAAGTTCTATACACACAGGAAGCCTCAGACGTTGAGGCCGTGGCTCCGGCACAACTGGACGATGGCCAGGCGGCTGTCCGCGCCCACTTTCTGCATCATGCGGTAGAGGTGATTCTTTACCGTTTGTTCGGAAACGCAAAATTCCTCGGCGATTCTCTTGTTGGAAAGCCCTTTAGCGAGGAGCGGAACGAGTTCTTGTTCCCGCTGCGTGAGGCCGAGGGAATCGCGAATCATCGGGGACGGCAAAGAAGCGGCGTTTTTGTGGAAATAATTGAAGAGCGACATGCATAAGTGTCCGGGACAAAACGCGCCACCCTGCCGCACAACCTCGATGGCCTCCAGAACCTCCTTGGAGGAAGCCGTCTTGATGACGTAGCCGGAGATCCCGGCACGCACGCATTTCAGAAAGTCGGCCGGATCGTCGCTCATGCCGAGCATCATGACGCGGATATCGGGCGCCAATTCCTCCGCAGCACGCACGAGCAAAAGGTCCTCGGCCAAATCGCCAGAGGAGTTCAGGAGCAAGGCGTCGGCCTCGAAGCTGTCCAGCGCGACGATGGTTTCCTCGGTTAAGGGTCCCTGGCCGGCCACCTGGAGGTCCGGGATTTTTGCCAGCAGCTTTGCCAAGGCTTCTCCCAACAGGCAGTTCTGCGAGCCGATGTAGATGCGCCATTTGCCGGCGGGTTCTTTCAGTTGTATCGTGTCGTCGCAGCGATCAACGGCTTGCGAAGGAACAAGTTCGTCAGGTTGTTGTCTGGCTCGCTGTCTCATGCGTTCCATGGAATGCGCACCGTTCGGATGCTTCTCCCTCTAAGATGCGATGATGCAGAGGAGAGTTGAGAGGAAGCGAAATTTTCTATTCAGGTTTGCAGCACTTGCGCACACGAGTCACGCTACGTCCAGACAAGCGCAGCAAGCCGACAAATTCGAACGGTAGATGCAGGGGCAGGGGGGCAATCTTCCCGCACTCGAACGATTCAGGCTGGGAGCGGATCCTTGCGAACTCCTGAAGAACTACAAGGTCATGATGAACAGAAGCGAGCTTCGGGTCAAGACAAAATGCTATCGCGCGAAAACCTTATGGGGAACGGTGCCGGCGCCGGAAGCCCAACTGCTCCAGCAGGACCAGCACAACAAATTGTGAGCCATACACCAGATAGCGGCGCCAGAGGCGAGCCGGCTCCTGCGCCAACCGGAATAACCATTCCAAACCGTGATCTCCCATCCATCGCGGCGCGCTGCGCAAGCGTCCGGTATGGAAGTCGAACGCTGCACCGACGCCGACGAGCACGGGCGCCGTGAGGGATGGCCGAAGGCGGTGCATCCAACGCTCCTGTTTCGGGGTACCCAGGCCAACCCAGATGACATCTGCACAGGACGCATTCAGGCTGCGAGTGAGTTCTTCTTCTTCCTCGGGGGCCAGAGGCCGGTAGGGAGGCGAGAATGTGCCCGCGACGAGGGTTCCGGGGAAACGATCCACAAACTTCGAGGCAAGCAATTCGGCTACTCCCGGGGCTCCTCCGTAGAAGAAATGCCGATAGCGTTTTGCGCGGGTGCGGGCGAAGAATTCCAACATGAGTTCCGGTCCATACACGCGGCGCGGAATCATCAACCCTTGCAAACGTCCGAGCCAGACCAGGGGTGTTCCGTCCGCTACAACGAGATCCGCGGAATGGAGAACGGTACGGAAGCCGGGATCGCGTTGTGCCTCCATCACGCCGTGCATTCCCGTCACGGCGATGTAGCGGCAGCCCTGGCGCCGCGCGATCCAGTTTTCCATGATGGAAATAACTTCGGGGATCTGGAGAGCATCGACGCGGACATCGAGCACCGGAAATTTTGTCCGGATTGGGGAATGGAGCTGATGTCTGGGAAAGGCCATGCATGGACCTCCATGGGTCATGTTGAGGCTGGGTGCGGCGTAGGGCGTCGGGCGACAATTTTGAAATTGAAAAAGAGCTTCGCTCTCCGATTCAGCCAGCGCGCCACACCTGTGCGTCCGATCGGATAACGCGCGTGATGGACCTGAAACCCTTCCCGCCAAAGAACACGCATGAGCGCGAAATCATCAACTCCCGTGTAGGCGTGATATTCGGCAAGGTCGCCAGGAGAGCAGATGGGCCGGCAATGTTCAGGATTTGCCCGGGAAAAGTTCTTGCGAAGACGGCGCAGCGCTCCCGGCAGCAGGTCGTTGCGGTCGCGCGCGATCTTTGTAAAAAGCGTGTCCAGGCTACAAACCCAATTCGCGGCTTGTGGCCAGCGGGGAGGCGCGGGATCGCAGTTTGTGTAGAGGAAGCCGCCGGGAGCGACGTGGCGTATCGCCTGAAGAAGAATGTCTGAGGGCGAATGCAGATGATGCAGCACGGAGTAGAAGCCGATGAAATCGAACTGCTTTTTGCATGTGGAGAAAAAGTGTTCCAGTGAATCGCGGACAATTTCAGCCTGGTATCCAGCGGCGCCAGTCTTTGACTCCAGAATCGCCAACATGTCTGGAGAGACGTCGACGACGGTCACGTTGCAATTGCGCTTCAGCAGCTTGAGAGCCAGGTTCCCGGTCCCGCCGCCGCAATCCAGACACTCGGGAAGAACCCCGCGTGCGGCGAACGCTGCGGCGATGTTGTCGAGGTCGTTCTCCAGGCCTTGCTGATAGGCGGCATCGGTCACGCAGGTTTCGTACCGGTCATACTTACCGGCGATCTGCTTATAGAACTCGCGATTGGCCTGAATGATTTGTTCAGCTTCGCATACCACTTCGTTCATGGTGTGGTGGCCTCGTGCCTTTGTGAGTTTCTACGCCGCGGCAATCGCATCCTCGTAAATCGCCATCAGGCGGGAATAGTTTTTTTCCACAGTGTAGTTGCGCTGGTATTCCACATGAGCTCTTCGGCCCATGTCCTTTAGGGCGGCGGGATGCGACCACGCCCAGTCCACCAGTTCGGCGAGGCGTGCCGCATCGTTTGCCGGGAACAGAAGGCCGGTTTCGTCCTGGAGGACGATTTCTTCGAGCGTCCCCAGGCGCGATGCGATCACCGGCACGCCACAAGCATAGGCTTCGATGACCGTCATCGGGCAACCTTCAAACCACAAGCTAGGCAAGACGATAAAGCTTGAGCCGCGAATCCAGGCCATGATCTCCGCGGTCGGGAGCTGACCAAGGAAGGTCACGTTGGCCAGTCCGCTCCGCCTTACCTCGCATTCGATTTCGGCCTTCAAAGGGCCATCGCCGGCGATGTAAAGACGCACGGGTTGCGCCAGCCTCTTCCAGGCTTCCACCAGCAAGCTGGGACCCTTTTCCACACACAGCCTTCCTACAAAAAGCGCGTAAGGTTCATTGATTGCCTTGCCGGCCGGCGGCAACGGAGAAAAGTTTGGCTTCACGACGATGCGTTCCGCCGGCAGACCACCCTGGATGAACTTCGCGCGCACAAATTGCGACACGGCAATGAACACGGCGATTTTCTGTTGCCACGTTCGGAGTGAGCTGTGCACGGCCAGCATCGTCGCCGCAACGGAGGTTTGCAGGATGCTGTTGCGGTAACAAGCGTGAAGGATGCCGGGCAAGGCGACTGGGGTGCGCAGGCAGGACTCGCATACGCCACCGTCGCGGAAGAGCGTGGCCTTTGGACACAAGAGCCGGTAATTGTGGAGGGTCTGAACCACGGGAATGTGGGCGTCCGCGCAAGCGTAATAGATGGAGGGCGAAATCAGCGGAAAGGTATTGTGACAATGAACGATGTCGGGTGTCTCGGCTTGAAGCAGATTGGAAATCTGGGAATGCGCTTCTCGCGACCATACGGCGGCCAAGCCGCTGGAGAACACGGCCCATGGCGCGATCTGCTTGAACGCGTCGTTATGCCGGCGGAATTGGATTACTTTGTGTCCATGACACTCCAGTTGGCGGGACTCGCCTTCCACCACGGCGTCCTCTCCGCCGCGTTTCTGGTACGAATTGTGGACGATCAGAACCTTCATCTGGACTTTACCGCGATTCCCACGAGAGAGCTTTTTTGGTCCTGCCGAACAATGCTTGCCAATGAGACATCCCGGCGCCGCACGAGTTCGCTGAAGGCACGATTGCCCTCGATGTCATCGGAAATCAGTACACCTCCAGGGCGCAGAGAGGGCCACGCCACCGCAAACTCCGCGCGCATGGTGTCGTAGGTGTGCAAGCTGTCGTGGAGGAACAGATCGATTGCGCCGATGTGGCGCAACAATGCGGGCATGAGGCGGCGAGAGGAGCCACGATGCAGCGTCCATCTGGTCTTGAGCGAAGCTGGAACCAGCGCGCCCACCCAGGCGTCGGCACTTTTGCCGAGCGGCGGCAAGTCAATGCTGTGCAAGTGGCCGCACTGATTGCACTGCAACGCCTGGAGAATGCATGCGGTGGTCACTCCATAACAGACTCCTGTTTCAAGGATGGTTGTGGGCCTCGCCCAGCGTGTGATGGCGTAGCAAATCCGGCCCAGAACGCGATCGCCGTTGTGCCTCCGGTCAAAGGGCCCATTCAGAGACAATTCTTTCAATTGACGCTTGACGGCGCTCTCCACCTGCTCCAAGGAGGGCTCCTCAAGGGCCGAGGCAAGACCTTTGCCGCAGACGAGTTCGAGCGCGGCTAAAGTTTCCGGAAGGGAAGAGGTTTGCAATTCCGCGGGTTCCGGCGCCGGCTCCTGCCACCGTGTTTCCAGTTTCATGCGAACCCGTTCGGTGAACTCCGAAGGATTCCGGGGTGCGGAGGCGACAAAACGGAGCGCTCTGCTCAACTTGGACACGTTCTTCTCCGGTTTAGCGGGCTGGAAGGAACTCCTCGGCACGAACCGTCATTTCGACGGGGCTGCTATGGGTCTGGTGGCGCCACAAGCGAACGGAATCTGCAGTTGCGACGGCCATGCAAGTCAGAGTGAGCAGGTATGAGGCGCCACCCGGTTCAGCGGATTCGGCCAGAAAATTTTCGACCGTCAAGCTGATCAACATGGGCACCAGAATGGCCACGAAGGCCCATCCTGGTGTTGCGTCGGCTGTTTTGATCAGGCGAAACGACAAACGGGCGGCCTGCACCAGAAATGCGAGCAGCAGAAGCAGGCCGGGAAGCCCCCATTCGTAGAGCGAGCGGAGAAACTCGTCGTGAAGCGCGCGGTTGGGGTCGACATTTTTGTCAGTGTAGAGCCCCGCGCTGACGACCAACTCCGCTGCGCTGCTCGTCCCGGACCCGATCAACAGGGTCTTCCACTTGCGGACCTGCAATTCGTCGAGCGTTTTTTGATACAGAGTGAGTCGCCAGACAAAGGTGCCCACGTCTTCCAGGCTGGCATTTGAAGAAACCGCGGTCGACAGCATTTGATTGAGGCGATTTTCCGGGAGAAGGGTGAGAACAAGTCCACCAAGTGCCGCGGCCAGGCCCGTGCCGACCAGAGCGCGCTTCACAATAGAAGAGGTGCTGATGGATTTGCCTTTTTTCTTTGCATAAAAGATTCCCAGCAAAAAAAGAACCCATGCAAAGCCGAGAAAGATCGACCGGCTTCCGGTCAGGAGAATGCCGATGGTTGCGCCGAGACCTGCAGAGATGACACCCGCTGTCCAGGTCTCCGTGAACATCAGGAGGACAAAAAGAGAGAGCAGGAACGCGGCAAAACTTTGCGCGCCACTGAAGGTCGTGAAACGCGATTCGAAAGCGGGGCTGCCATAAAAGTCGCCCATGATGCCGTACTCGTTGCCTAGCAGATAGGTTTGAAGCGCAGCGAAACAGAGAGCGGACCACAGCAAAAACATCAGCGTCCGCGCGGTGAACCAGCCCCGGCGCCAACCCAGGGTGAAAACGAGGAAGAGGACCGAATATGCGTATAGATATCCGAGCATTTTGAAGGCGGAAAGCTTATACGGGCTCCAAAGCACCGCCAGAGCGGCATAGGCTGTGAAGATCAGCCAGATTCTGCCGAGCTTCACGACGCCGGGACTCAAGGCGTCGGTTGGCAGGATGCGAAGAAGCAAGATGGTCGGTACCACCACGGTCTTGATAGCGTTTTCCCAACCGAGCGAGTCCGCGGCATAAAAAGCGGGTCCTGTCAGATCGAATTGAATCAACAATAGGTACGCGACGGTGGACCAGCGGACAGGCAGGAGGACGGTAAGAGGCAGGATCGCCCAGAAGAACAGGCGTGCGATCAAAATGGTTTCGTGACCCATATCGCTCTGATTCCCTTAGTCCATTCCTCGCACGAAGCGCACGGCCTCCAGAAAACATTCGGCGCCATGCTCGGCGGTAAGGTGGCGCACACTCTGGCGGCAGGCGCGACGCATAAGATCGAGGGTGCCTGCGGGCGCGGTCATCGCTCGATCGAGAGCGGCGTACATGTTCTCGTATTGATCGGGCAGGAATGTCCAGCCGTTCACTCCGTCCTCGATCAATTCCAGGACCGCCTGGCTGTAAAGGCTTCCCAGCACCGGCAGACCCGACGCCAGCGCCTCGTTCACGACGACTCCCCATTCGTCGCCAAACGTTGGAAAAACGAGGATGCCAGCCTGGCAGTAGAGTTCGGCCAGCTTCTCGTAGGCAACGCTCCCAAGAAAGCGCAACTTAATTTGCGGCGAAAGGGGAAGGCGCTCGAGTTGCAACCGCTGAGGACCATCCCCCGCAATCCAGAACTCGCAATCGAAGCCGGGATGGTTGTCAGTCCAATCCGATAGGACCCGCAAAAACGGGACTAGCCCTTTCAGTTCTACAAGACGGCCAGTGAAAAGCAGGCGTCTGGCGGCCCGCGGATCCCGCTTCAGTGGTGTCGCCAACTGCAGGCTTATTTCCGCGCAATAAGGAAGGAAAACTATTTTGCCGCGGGGAACTCCGAGACTCCTGAGGTAGACGAAGCCGCTGGTGCCGTTCGTCAGCACCGCGTCTGCCCAGCGCAGAAGGAGGCGGCGTTGGATCTGGCGCCAGCGAGGGACGCCTCTTTCTGTGTGCAGGGAAAGCGTGGCCCAGATGACCAGGCGGCTTTTTCGAAACAGCATGCGATAAATGGCGGCTTGCGCGCTGCGGTAGCCCAGTTGTGCGGAAATGACGACGTCCGGGCGATGACGGAACAGAAACGGGAGTGTGTCGTAGGGGATATGCCGCCAGCCGCGCAAGGAAGTTCCATTCACGAAATTTGTTTGGCTCGCGTAAGTCCAGCATTTTTGGATGCGCACGGGAAGATCGCCAAAGTCCGGCTTCCAATCGCGGTCGGCTTCCATTGCCGTGCTCAGAAAAATGCGAAACGAGGGCAGGGATCGAGCCAGAGCTTTGATTGTGGGGAGCCAATAGGGAGGGATGCAATTGGTGAAAAATGCGGTGGAGGCCCTGACGATGTTTGGGCGCTCGCGGAGTGAGTGGGGTTGCGCCGAGCCTAGAGGACCGTCCTGCAGCGGTTTAGCAATGTGGATGCCTTTGTTGCTGGTTGACAAAACTTCGGAGGGGGGTTGTGCGACAGCATTTTCAGCCCGCCGCCGGCCGGATGCTTCTTGTGCGGAGTGCTTGCGTGCGGAATACTGGAAGCAGACATAAGCCGCAACGGCGAGTGTCGCGGATGCCAGCACCATGCTTTCGGCGGCGCCGCCAATGCCCCACCAATTTGTAAACAGCGCGGCGGATCCCAAGCCCACGGGGGCCGCCGCGAAATTGCAAAGAAGATCGAAATGCGGCCTTTGCGAGGCACGCAGCGCGGCGGAGAAGCCCATGGCGAAGCCGTTCATGGCAGGGATCAAGGCGAGCACTGCCATCCATTGCGCGTCGCCGGCATATCTTCCATCGAAAAGCAGGCGCTCGAGGGGCTTGGCGAAAAAGGCTAACGCGCCCGCAAAGACCAGCGCGGACATGCCCAGCACGAGGCTGACAACGATGGCTTTGTCTCGCAAATGGAGAACGCGCGAGCGTCCATAGTCGTGCGACAACGTGGGTAGCACCAGTAAACCCGCCGCTGTAACTACCTGGGTCATCACTAGGGATGGAATTTGCATGGCGCGAAGGACTCCCGCCACGCCCAGGCCTAGCATCCCTGCCACGATCATCATCTGGATCTGATTGCCGGCCGAAAACAGAATCGTGCTGCCCATGAGCCACCGGCCGTACCGCCAGTTTTCGAGCAATACGTCGCCCCAGGACAGTGCTGGCAAGCTGCGCTCCGCACCGCGATAAAGCCCCAATCGCCCAAGTAGCACAGCGGAGCTGACAAGACTTGCAGCCCCGGACCACAGAAAGACATTGAATGAGGACAGTGCGAGGCTGCGGCGCAGCAGCACCGCACCGGCCAGAACAAGAACAAGGTATAAACCGCTGCCGGGGAGGGCGGCTTGTGGGAGGCCCCGCACATACCACATACGCCGGACCAGCCAGAAAAGCAGCAACAAGGGGAGCGCCAGCGCGATCCCGATCAGAGCCCGTGCCAGCGGAGCCTCCGGGTGCAGCTTGTGCGCGATAAGTCCCGATGTCAGCAAGATCGCGGAGGCCGCGCCGGCGATGATTCCGTGCACCATGACCTGGCTTCGAAAATAGGCTTGCCACTGATGTACATGGCGGGACGGGCCGAACACGCTGAGCGGCTCAAGTAGCAAAACATTGTGAAAGCCGCTGATGAAGAGAAACACGGTGAAGGCCACGGCAAAGGCTCCGTATTCATCCGCCGGCATCCATCGCGCCAGAACGAGGTTTAATCCGAAGCCCGCAGCCGCGGATATCCCCTGGTCCGCGAGCGAAAGGACCGAACGCGAGCCCCACACGCGTAGCTGTTGAGAGAACGCAAGGACGTTCGCTTCCGTCACCGCGGGGCCGTTGCCGCTGGGTTCGAGGGTTGCCTTGAAGGCTGTGCGCGAAAGGAGGCTCATGACTCAGCTCACCGGCCCTCCGCGCGGAGGACCGCCGGAACGGTCCTTGCGAGAATCTGCATGTCCAAAAGCAAGCTCCAGTTCTCGATGTACTGCAGATCGAGAGCCATGTTGGTTTCAAAACTGGGATCTTTGCGCGCGGTGACTTGCCACAGGCCGGTAATGCCTGGTTTGACGTCGAGGCGGCGCAGATGCTCGAGGTCGTATCGTTCGAAATCGTCCAGAGGATGAGGGCGCGGGCCGATGAGGCTCATGTCACCGCGCAAGACGTTCAGCAGTTGCGGAAGTTCGTCGAGACTGAAACGTCGTAACCAACGGCCGATGGCTGTCAAGCGCGGATCGTGGTCAATTTTGAAACACGGGCCCGTTCTTTCATTGAGGACTCGCAACTCGTCCTTCCTTGCGTCCGCGTTGGTCACCATGGTCCGCAGTTTGTAGCAACGGAACTTCCTTCCTTTTTTCCCGATGCGATCGGCTACGTACAAGGCCGGACCCGGCGAATCCAGGCGGATGAGCGCCAGCAGGATCCCCAGGAGCGGGGCCAGAAGAATCAGACCTATTGCGGCAATCAGCACGTCGAACCCGCGCTTGATGCCGAGGCCGATGGCGGGAATGGGTTGCTGGTACAACTCCAGCAGGGGAAATCCGCCGAGCGTATGAATAGGCGCGTGCCATCCCAGGCCGTCGTAGAGTTCTGGAACGACTTTCAGATTCAATTTCAGGCTGCGCGCTTCCGCGACGAGTTGTTTCACTAACCTTCGGTCCGCGGACAGGGTAATGAAGAGCTCATCCACAAAGTGGGCCAGCGTCACGCTGCGAAGATCCTTGATGCCCCCCAAGGCGTGAATGTCGCTGGTAGTCTGTGGCCCCAGGAATCCACAGAACTCGTAGCCAAGCTGGCGATTCTCCTGAAGCCAACGTGCCAGAGCCCGGGCCACGCGTCCCGTCCCGACAATAAGAACCCGGGTCAGTCCGATTCCCGCGGCAGTGCGTCGCATCACCCAGTTGCGCTTGGCGGCCCGCCATCCGGAGAGCGCAAAAATATTCAGAATGGCGGAGCATCCCAAAACCATGCGCGAAATATCCTTGTTGGCCGAGCCGACGATGGAGAGGGCCAGCAAAGCCGTGGAGATCCCTATGGCCCGGACGACGGACCAGCTTTCTTGCCACGTGCTTCGAGAACGTGGCGTGCGATAGAGATCTTCGTTCATGCAGCACAGCACGACCAGTGCGGCATAAAGGAAGAAATAGCCGAAATAAGCGTGGGCGAACGGCTTCATCAGCAACTGGATTTGCTCGTGCGGGCTCCGCAGGCTGCTGAACCGGAGAAGAAACGCCAGCCCGCAGGAGAGCACGACGCAAACGACGTCAATCGCCGCATATGCTCCACGGACGGCGTAGCTCCAACCAACCGCGCGGCGGGGTTTCGACACCGGCCGGTACGGATCGACCGACCGAAGTCCCGGAACGAGTTGCGGCGCTCCCATGTCTGGAAGCGCCTGACTGCTTTCAAATCGACCGCTGACGCTGCCGTTCATTCAGAGATCTTTCTCTCAAGCCAGGATTCGGAATGCCGGAAAAATCGGGTCATTCTTCCTCCTCGTCCGTAAAGGATTTTCTTCCCCCGCTTCCGCCGTTGCTCGAGCCTGTCTTCGCGGTGACGGGCCGCAATCCGAGGGTGAAGCCGCGAATCGATGTACCCACTTCCTCCGCAAACTTGCGCCTGGGATCGTCGGAATTCGTTTCTTCCCAGCGCTTCAGGTAAATGAGCCAAAAGCCCACAGCGAACTGGACAAGGAACGTGCCCCCAAGAATGATCGCAAGCCTTGGCGGGAAGGATTTCTTGGTCGGCAAGATGGCGGCATCGAGCACTTTTACGGTGGGGATTTCTTTGGCTTCCTGAACCTTGGCCATTTCGTACTGCTGCGTCAGAAGCTCGAAAACGGTTTCCTGGATTTTCGTGTTGCGATAAAGATCGGCATAGGTCACGCCGAGCAATGGCAATTTGCGGATCGGCGGGTACAAAGAGGAGTCACTGCCGGCATTCGTGGAGTCGCCGCCCAGCTTGTCAAGTTGGCGGCGTAGCTCCGCCACGCGCGCCTTCATCGCCCGGACGCGCACGTTGTTGGCCGTATAAATTTGTTCTAGACCGCTAAGTTCGGATTGCGCGGCAATCATCTGCCCCTGCAAGGTCGCCGCTGCTTCCACCATGGCTTTGCTTTGCGCGGGGATATCAATGGCCGTGTTTTTGCTTGCGAATTGCCCGAACCGGTTGGCCGCGGCGTCCAGATCAGTTTTGACTTCCTGCAAGCGGCCTTCGAGGAAGATTCGCTCGCGTCTTGCGGAAGACGTGCTGACCTGCGCAACCAAGCGGTCCAGTTGCTCGACGTAGGCCTGCGCCATAGCCTGGGCGCGCCGAGGGTCGTGATCCGTCACCGCAATGGTCAGGATTCCGCTCTTGCGGTCCTCGGCAATGTCGGTGTGGTCGGCCAGATCTTCACGCGCATCTTCCATTTTCGAATCGTGATAAACGCGCTGCAGTTGAAACTGTCCGATCAACTGATCGGCTACGGTGCGGCTCTTGAGCACTCCTACAAAAAGCGCCCCGGAATTCTTCATTCCGAGCAGATCGTTAGCCATGCCGCCGAGCGCCGCCCCGCCCTTCGTGGAGAGCGCGGAAAGCAAAGCCATGCCGAGACCTTGCTGGCCCTCCGGCGGCATTAGTTGAGTGGTGGCCTTATAGCGGTTGGCAATCAGCACCGCGGTCAGAGTGCTGAGCAACAGTCCATAGACGGCTCCCCGCGCGAAAATCCTGCGTTTCTCCCATAGCAGGCGGGTGTTCTGCAATTTCGCGTCCGGGGTTGACCCAGTGACAACGGTAAAGAAGCCCGCGGTTCCACCTCCGTTCTCTGCGGCGGAGTGGTGCGGCGGCGCCGTGCTGGTGACGTGCATCATGGCGTGCCCTCCTGCCATGCGGATTCCCGGCTTCGGCGCTGCAAGAATTTTGACGGCGCGAACATAACTTGCACGGTAGTGACCAGGTTTTTTGTGGCCGCAGGCGCAATAACCGGAAAAAGCCAGCGTTCGTATTGCACGCCCACCGAGAGCCCGATGGTGTTCCGCATCCAGTAGTCTGTGCGGGCACCGACATCGGTGAGCGAGCCGCCACCGGGAATGAAATCGTGGTCCACGCGCTGCCGGCGAAACTCCAGTTGAAATGTTTTGCGAGGGCTGAAGGAATAACGCGCCCATGACCGGAAGCCCTGGCCTTCCCGCCCGATCCAGCTGCCCATCAGACCGTGATCGTTGGTGTAGACGTCGTGATAGAAAAGTTCCCAATAGATGAACTTGCCGCCAATGCTCCGCGAGGTGGAGGTATCCGTGTAGCCCCCTTCGAAACGGAAATCGAGTTTTGGAATTCCCGGCACGCGCGCCAGGTACATGCCCGTATATACTGCGGCTCTTCTCGGAGCATCGATGGGATTGGGATCATCCGTGGAAAGGGAATCGACGTAGACGCTCAACCAATCCCGGACAAAGGGCACGCGATAAGAGAGATCGAACCCCCCGGTACGCTTGCCGGGATTTGCGGAAGCAGAATAGTTCACGGAGGAAACGTAGCCGATATAACTGTTGAGAAAAGCGCCAAGCGTCAGGGGTCGGCCATCTCCTCCAAAGATCGTGGTGCGGGAAAATCCCAGCTCCAGGTTGGGTGTCGGCTTAAGGGTGATTTTTTCTCCGTGCATGAGAATCGTTCCCGAGGGGAATTGGTGTCCGGATAGCTGGCCGAAGAATGCCTCGGTTTTGAGCAGACCCAGAAAACGCAGGAACGAGGGCAGGCGCAGCGGCTCCGCGCGCGTGACCCGAAACATCGGAATGGCTTCGGCGTTGTTGCTGAACAGCAGTGGTCCGCCTTCCTCAGGTCCCCACCAGAGAGTCTGCTTGCCGACAGTAAGCTGCCAGTTCGAAAGGTTCACGCCCACGTAACCTTCCAGCACATCGAAGCGGTCCACTGGCGCTTGAGCGATTGCCGGCTGCACGGGATTCAAATCCGCCGCGGCGATCGCCTGTCGCATGGCCAGAGTGTCCGCGGGACCGCCCGGCGCGTGCTGGTATTCGCCGCGGAGATAGAGCACATATCTGCCGCTGGTAGCCTGGGCGGAAAATCCGGTCACATTGTTGAATCCCTGCTGGTAGGGCCGTCCGAAATCGTTGGTGATGGTTTCGCCGAAGTGAAAGGCATCCGTAAGCGGGCGGCCGCTGATGACCGTCACACGCGTATATACGGAATCCACGTCAAGCTTCAGCCTGCTGTCGCCGGCCCCATTTTCCGGCTGATCCGCGAACTCCAGCTGAAGCGCGTCCACGAGTTGCTGCGCCACCTCGGAATCGCCGCGGTCCGCCACGCCGGCTGCCGCTTCTTCCGTCAGGCTTTTGCATTCCAGGCGGCTCCAAGGCCGCGCATTGGCAAATTGTGTGCGGATATAGCCCATGGCGGCAAGGCGGTCCAATGCTCCATAGACCCAGCTGTCGAGAGGAACGTAGGCCGATCCCCGGAAACTTGGTGGGCCGCCATCACCCCGCACGATTTCGCCGATGGATCGCCATTCGCCGCCGCCCACTTCGGGATCGTGATGCTTGCGGTAAACGTGCTGGGCGATCATCCAGCCAAGTCCCGTGCTCACGAGCACGTCAGAAGGAAAGTGGTCGCGCGACTCTACGCGGGAAACACTGACGGCGGTGGCTAGGCCGTACGCGAATATCTTCATGAGCGGCCCGGGATATTCGTGGGTCAGGATTCCGGCTACCGACCATGCGCCGATCGTGTGCAGCGAAGGAAATGAGTTTCCGCCCTGTAGGAACCGCCCTTTGCCATCGCCCTGGTACGGCCGTTCTCTGCCCGTTGCGTACTTAAGAGCTTCCGCAACCACGATGCTATCGAGACTCGCCTCCACCGAAAGGAACCCCGTTTCGCGCCGGTGCTCATCGTGAGACATGGCTCCCCAGAGATACATTCCTCCTGCAGCCCCTCCCATGAGCGCGACGCCGCCGTTAGCTACATCTCTGAAATGTTTGATATGAACCGGATCCTGGGAAATGTGCTTGCTGACCTCGCTGTCGGTAGCCAATAGACCCGCTGTTGCGGCGCCGAACGGCACCATCCACTGCGTATCTGCGAAGCGAAGCCGAAACGGGCTGGTCCAGATATCCTTCTGATCACCGAGCAGGGCTACATGTAAGCCCTTGATGCCGGTGCCGGAATCCAGAGCCGAGGCGTCATAACGTGACTCCTCCGGTTGCGCGGAGAACACCGCGGGCTGGTCTCCTGTTTCCTCTTGCTTTCCCGCAAATGCTTCCTGAGCGAAAGCGACTCCAGCAAGGCGAGAATTCATGAAGGACGCTGTGACGAGGAAAAGTGTGATCAGGTGCCGTCGTTTCATACGTTCTTCGCTCACTTCAACGTGTAAGCCGCGGCGATTCCAACCGAGGCTGCAATCTGTGCCATCTGCAACACCGGCGTCCAGTTCCGACCGCCAATCTTGGCAGCACGTTCCGGAACAATGATCGAGTCGCCTGGCCGGAGCACTGCCCCCATCGGATCTCCGGACCACCAGCCCGAATTGTTTTTTGCGGCGACCACCGAGCCGTCCGCTCGGACCACGAACGACGCCTGCTTGTTCGCAAGCTGGGTCATTCCTCCGGCCTGCTGCAGATACCACTTGGCGCTGCGGCCCGGCCGGTAATTGATTGCCGTGGGATTAAATACTTGACCCGCGACCGTGACGTAGTTGGGCTTCTTCGGGATCACCACCACGTCGCCGTCCTGCACGATGGGATCACTGCCGGTGTTCTCCCATTCCTTGATATTGGGCGTGACGTGAATCACCACGCGCCCAATCGGCGTGATGGATTCCAGTTGCTGAAGTGCCGTCTGGGCCTGCGCCACAGCGGTCAACTTCGCGTTCTTCTGATCCGGGTCGTTCTCCGGCAATCCTTTCAGAGCGAGTTGTTCCATCCGTACACGCTGAACGAGTTCGATATGCTCCTTCATCTGGACGTCGCGCACCTGGGGCCGTGTGAGCACCGCGGCATATGGGTAGGCTTCTCCGTTGAATCCGCCGGCGAGCTTCAAAACCGCACTCAAACGCTCTCCGGGGCGAATTCCATACGTACCCGGGCGTTTGACTTCCCCGCGAATGGCCACGGAGGCGCCGATATCCTTCCAACCATTGCGTTGCGGAATGGTCAGGACATCGCCGGGTTTCAGCGGTGTATCTGCGTCTTTCACGCCGTCCATGGCGGATGCGACATTCACGGGCGTGGTTACGGTCGTTGTGTCGTTGGTTTTTCCGTTGGCAACATAGCGCACCAACTTTCCATTTTCTGGGTTCGCGCTACGCAGCGCACCGCCCGCGGCGCGTACGAGGTCCGAAGCGCGCATGTTCGCGGCAAACGGATAGCGTCCAGGGTGCGCGACGTCTCCCTCGACGTAAACGGTTTCCGGGCTCTCCAAGCCGGGCTGCCGCTGGATTACGATGCGATCCCTGGGTTCCACGGAAAGGTTGTCAGGAGCATTGCCCTCCAGGGCGCTGTTCAGATTCACGCTGTAGACCCTCGTGGATCCGTCGGGAAGTCGCCGAAACACCTGGGCCGAATCGAGCCAGGCTTCCGGAGTAACACCTCCAGCCTGAAATAGGACATCGCGCAGGTGCTGCTGGCCGCTCATCCGGTAGCGCCCCGGTTCTCTGACTTCGCCCGTAACCAGGACCTCAGGAGCGGACTCGAAATCGAACCGCCCGAAGATTCGCACGGTATCGAGCGGCGCGAGCTTCGGAGCGTCTTCTGGTTCTGCCAGTGCCGTCTCCAGATTGAACGCTTCCACCACCGGCCGGTAATCAGGGGCCTTTAGCCGGATGATCTCCGCATATTGCAGCGAGGGTTCGGGGAGCAAGTCCTTGTAGGAAGAGACCAAATCGCGAAGCGTCATTCCCTCGCGATACGAATAGCGTCCCGGCAGCAGAACGTGGCCCTCCAGAAATACCGAACTGGTGTTGTATGGAGCGATCGGGAAAATGTGAATCTGATCGCCGTCCTGGATGTTGAATTCCCTCATGCGCTTGCGGACTTCCTCGGAGTCGCCCGGCGTTCCCAGGTCCAGGCTGAACATGGTGCGTTTTTCGTGTGCCACAAGGCGCTGCACCTCGATGTGCCGAAGCGCTGCGGCGGGCAAAATGCCCCCGGCGAGGTCGAGCACATCTTCCAGGTTCTTCTCTGAACGTAATTCGTACGATGAAGGCCGCCGGACCATTCCTTCTACCGTCACGATCGGGCCCAATGGTGGAACACGCAGGGAATCGCCGTTCTCGAGCCGCCGCAGTTGCCCGCGGATTCCCCGCAAGAGAAGGTCATAGCCGTCCACTTCCTCAATCAGCTGGTTGCCGCGATAGTGTTGCAACTTTCGCAGCGAGCCGCGCGACGTCACTCCGCCGGCCGTGAACAGCGCATTGAGGGGTGTCGAAAGGGAACTCACATCATAAGCCCCGGGGTTCGCCACTTCTCCAACCACATACACGCGGACACTGCGCAACTTCAGCAGCGACACATCGGCGGACACATCCCGGAATTGCGTCCTCAACAAGCGCTGAACCTCGCTCTGAACTTCACCCAATGGTTTGCCAGCGACCAACACCGGCCCTGCTTCGGGCAGTACCAGCAGGCCCTGGCGGTCCACGGTGCGCAGCAGGCGCTGCGACACGCCGCCCCATAAGTCGATGGCCAGGCTGTCGCCGGGACCAAGCACATAGTCGGGGCCGACTGGCAAGTCCATGGGCAATACGTCGGTCTTGGCGATACCTTTCTGGAAGACTTCCGTCCCGAAGCGTTGCGTGGATTTGCCCGGGCTGGCTTGCACGTACAAATCGTAAAGAGCCGGCACGCTTGCGTATGGATTTGGCTTGTGCACCATAGCAACCGGTTCGAGCTCTTCCATGCCTCTGGAGCCGGCGCGCGCTGGCAAATAGCGATCCAATTCTCTGTTGCTTCGCAGGGAGTCCAGCAATTCGGGATTTACCGGCGGAGAGTTCGCTGGAACCGCGTACCCGTTGCCGCCACCCAAGGCCTCCGCGGGAGACGCGAGAGGTGGAAAGGGAGACTCGGCGATACTCGATACCGGCGAGCGCGAAGAATTTTGACCGCTGCTTCCACTGGACCCGGGGAGGGCGGACCCGGCGTCGGAATTTTTTCCTGCCGCAAGCAGCAGCTCAGCGCTCTGCGGCTGTTGCTGTGGGGCATCGGCTCGTAGCTCGGGAGCCTGTGGCGAATAGTCTCGCGGCGGGCTCTGAGGGGGAATTGAAGATGGCGCCGGCGCAGATGGAGCCGGCGACGACGCACCGGCAGGATTTTGTGTTTGTTTCAGCAACTGGAGCGCGCATTCGGTATCTGTGCGCGGATCGCACGGCGCAACAATTTGCGGCGTGGTAGCCTGCATCCCGCCCGCCAGCCTTGCCCGTTCCAGGTCCTGCGCACGCTGTCGCAGATAAAGCGTGTGCTCGTCGGCCAGGTCCGAGTCGGGATTTATGCGTGGAAGCAAATAACCGTAGCGTTGGAGCAATTTGGTGGCCAGCGCGCGGAGCCGCAAATCCTGGCGCAACTGCTCGGCTATCGAGGAATCGGACAAGTCCGTTTCCTCCAGAATCTGCCCGCGCAGGCCGGCCTGCTCGGCGTAAAGGCGTTTCATCTCGACCATCAGTCCAGGATCGCGATTCAAGACACCGAGAATTTGTTCAGGGGTCGCGGCCACGTGGGCAACGTTGTCCGAAACGATGTCGCCCGGTTTCCTCTTGCCCAGTTGGAATGTTTCCTGGTACGAGGGGGACGAATTTCCATTCGAATCGGAATGCCGGGTTTCCTGTGCAAACAGCGCGTGCGACGCCGCGAGCGCGACGAATACGGAAAAAGTCAGACGAGCCGCCCTGTTGATTTTCAGGAATCTTTTGAAACACGGACGGTGTCCGGCCAGACCACGCTGTCGCTGCGTGTTCAAGAAAACCTCCTAGTAGGAGACCCTGTGTTTCCCCGCAAAGCGTTCAGTAGACCTTTTCCAGTCGCTTCGATCGCCGTCCACTGAATGTCCATCGTTGCCCAATACAAAAATCCCATGGTCCGGTGTTCCGCCACGGCAATGATGCGGAGTTGCGGATAGCGATTAAGCAGCAGGTCGCATTCCTCGGGGCGTTTCTCGCCGTCTTCAAGTCCGATTAAGACGAAATCCGGGTTTGTCCTCTCGATGCAATCGGAAATGTCATTGGCTTCCTCGACTTCGCCCACCACGTCAATATCCGGTTGCTCAGCGAGCGTGGAAAGAACCATCTCCCGAAGGAGACGGGGGCGATTGGCTAGCAATACTCGGACGTGCTCCATCGGTTTGGTCCACGCGGGATGTGCTGAGCGGCGGCTGGACGAACGGAGAATACTGAGCTCAATGCGGCGAGGGAAGATTGGAAAAAGTTTTTATTCCTGGAGTACCGGCTTGTTACAAAAGTACCAGCACTATGCTTTTAGAGAGTAATCAGGGAATTCCTGAGATCACGGGCGGGCATTCCTGTAGGTCCGGCCAGGTAAGGCGCCGATAGCGGCCTTTGGGAACTGTCCAAGAAATTCATCTGTAGCAATGCAACAACGACGTCTTGCAGCTTCTGCTTATCCTTCTTTTTGAACCGCAACCGATTGGTCGGCCAGATGTTTTCGTCGATGTCGATCGGCGCTCGTGCCCGCAGGTCGCGATCAGTCTCCGCCGGAGCTCGACGAGGCAGCCGCCGAGTCATTCGCCGCGGACGCGGCGGGGAAATTCGCATCCATCCAGGCGCGCCACAACGGCCGAACGCGCTCGACGGTTTCCGCCGCTTCTTTGCCGAAGAGATAAAAATTGACGCCGGCCCAGATCGGTCCACCGCATGGCATCGCGTAGAACATGCCGACGCCCGGAGCTGGCTTCTCCAGATGCACGATGATTTCGTTTTGCTTGACGTACGCAACCGTGCCGGCAACTGGAGGCACGCCCGCCGTGCTGCTGCGTTTTTCGCCGACAACAGCCCCGGTCAGACCCAGAGCCCCGGCCATTTTCGCCCAAACTGCCTCCCCGGAGCCACTCGTGAAGCTCGGTTCTTGAATGCCGAGGACCGGCATGTCGCGATAGTGTGTGAGCACGATCTTGAGAATTGCGAAGAACGCGGGCCAGCCGGATTCCAACCCGGTCAGCTGGTTGTCCCAATCGTCAGTGTCAGCAAAAAGGCTGTGGACGACGCGCACGATGCAAGTGCCCCCGGATTTTGCTTCGACGTTCCACTCCGTGGCCATTGCCGGAGCATTGGGGCCATAATCACGGCTTTCCGCGGCCATGTGATTAGGAGGCTGCCATGCGGTGATTTTCGCGCGCGAGTCCATGCCTGGCGCGAAGCTGCAGACGAGTTCGCCGCCGAGGCGCTCCTCCATTTTGCTGGGTACGAACCACGAGGAAATTCCTGCACCGGTGCCGATGGCGCGCCAGACTTCTTCAGGCGTGCCGGGAACTTCGACCTCGACCTGAATCGAACGGCGGCCGTTGGGTTCTTTTTTGACTGCCATTGCGCCTCCTCACTTCTCAAAAAATTCCAGCTAAGCCCTCTGGTTTAGACTGCGACGTGGAAGCCTGCGTTGATCGCGAGAGGGGGTGCGCGACAAGGACCAGCCGATGATCTCGGCCGGCTGAGGCGGATTCGTCGTGATAGCGTGCGGCGAGCGAAGCGACCGATTGGGCGAGTTCTTTGCTGAACGCCGCACGTTCCGCCGAGGAGCGGAAGCGAATCACGGTGTCGATCGAGAGCGTCGGTAGTCGTTTATCCAATTCTTCCGAGCGGCGCAACAAGCCGCTGACTTCGCGAACGACGCGGGCGGCCAGGGCGATCAGGTAGCTCGCGGAGAGGCGATCGGCGTTGCGGTCGGGATCGACGCCTACGGGGCCCATCGCGGCGGGCGACACCATATAGGAGGATGCTGTAGCGACAAATAAACGCTCGGTCAGACCGCCCCAGTACCGCTCCTCGGCGACAGTAACCAAGCCATGAGCTTCCAGTGCTCGGAGGTGGTAATTAATTTTCTGGCGGGGAATTTGCAACCGCGAAGCGAGCATAGCGGCAGAGGCGGGC
>DATFSI010000262.1:0-7412 GCA_035262705.1 Candidatus Acidiferrum sp.
AAAGGAAGGTGACGTCGTGCTGCTGGACGACGGGTGCACTGTCGAAGGCTACTGGTCTGACGTGACGCGGACCGCCGTTTTGGGGAAACCTGACGAAAAACAACGGCGCGCGTTCGAAGCCGTGCGCAAAGCCCAGGACGCGGCTCTCGATACCGCCCGCAGCGGAAAACTCTCCCGCTCCGTCGACGATGCGGCACGCAACGTGATCACCGCGGCCGGCTTCGGTCCCGGCTACAAATTTTTCACGCACCGCCTGGGCCACGGCATCGGCCTGGATATCCACGAACATCCTTACCTCGTGCGCGGCAGCACCACGATCCTGCAACCCGGCATGACTTTCTCGAACGAGCCCGGCATTTACGTGCCGGGCGAATTCGGCATCCGCTGCGAGGACGTCATGGCCATCACTGCTGATGGACCGGCACAATTGCTGACTCCGGGGTTTCAGCAGTCGCTGGAAAAGCCGTTCGGGTGAGCGGCGAGCGCACGGCAATCAGTAATAACAGCGAGCAGTTACCGTTGCAATTTCGAAATGTGGGGTCTTTAGAGTCTGGCAAGAACGCCAGAGTCAGACGTAAGGAAATTTACCACGGAAACCTTGACATCCTGAGCCGCGTTTTTGCGGCGAAGGATCTCAACGTAATGTCTATCTCGAATTATCTGCTTGCCGGCATACCATCCGCTAACTTTGCGGTCCTCTGCTACCTCTGCGGTGATGTTTTGTCTTTTTCCTTGCTTCTTTACTTCACTGCTACGTTGCTTCTTTCTTGGACGAACTCCACGACGCGCTCTTCCGCCCAGAACCGCTCCGCGCCTTCCCACTTCGAAATGAATCCGCAGTGCCCGCCGTGCTCCGGCGTCACAAGCCGCACCCCCGCGGCCTTCTCCATGCCCGCACGCACCAGCGCTTTGTAGGGCACAAAGGGATCGTCCTTCGCGGTGATCAGCAGCATCGGAACCGTCAGTTGCGGCAGCACACGCTTCGCCCCGGCATGCTCATAGTAATCCTCGGCGTCCTTGTAGCCGAAATATGGCGCGGTAATTTTGTCGTCAAATTCACGCACCGTACGGATTGGGCCGAAGCCGTTGCGTGTATACCGCTCCGGAAACAACTGCACCTTCCGCTGGTAGCGCGCCATCAATCCCTTCACAAAATGCCGCTGGTAGAGATAATTTTCCGTTTCTTCCAGTGCGTCCGCACAAGCCGACAGATCCAGCGCCGGGCACACCGCACACACGCCGCGCAATTCCTTGGGCGGCACCGCGCCCCATTCGCCTGCCATTTTCGTCACCAGGTTTCCGCCCATGGAATAGCCGGCAAAATAGATCTGTTCGAAACCTTCGGCGATTAACTCCAACAGCACGGCGCGGTAATCGGCGCTTAAACCGCTGTTATAGAGCGTCGGCGTCAGGCGCTCCGTGCCGCCGCAATTCCGTTGGTTCATACGCACGGTGTGGAATCCCCGCGCCCAGGCCTTGTCGGCGATGCCCCGCACATAGTTCGAATCGCTCGAACCCTCCAGGCCATGCACGATTACGATCACGGGCGTGTCGCGCCGGTTCCCTGATTGCCAGTGGCATATCCCCTTCAGTTGCGTCTCCGCGTCCACGCGGAACAACCGCTCTTCGCCTTCGGGCAACAAGAATTTACGCCGCAGAAACGTCCCCGCAATGGTCTGCAGGTGCGCATTGCGCAGCCACCCATGCACCTCAAATGGTCTGCACTGGCTCATCCCTTTCACTTTAGCAGGTCTTGGGGTTTGCGCTGCCGCTAGTCTGGCTGAAATCCTGCCGTTTCCGGGGTATTGTTAACACTCTGCCAGCCAACTACGTCTAGTTCATGAGATAAGCCGTTTCCGATGGATTCATCGTGGCTACACTCCTCGAACACTACCCTGCCCGCTCAGGTCCGGCGGTGGTAAACGCGTGTCCTGGGCCCGGCGACACCGACGACATTCTCGTCCGGGGTGCTCAGCACGGTGATCGTGCCGCATTTGGCATTCTCTACGACCGTTACGCCCGCATGGTCCACGGAATTCTGCTCTCCCGTGTTCCAGTTTCCGTCGCCGAAGACCTCGTTCAAGAAGTCTTCCTCCAAGCACTTCCGCGTGTGGCCTCGCTGCGGGACGCTTCGCGTTTTCCGGGCTGGCTCGCGGCCATTGCTCGCAACGCGGCCAATGATTACTACCGCCGCGCCAAACCCGCCCTGGAACTCCACGACGACTCCGGCGATCCAGAAACTCGGCGGCGTGCTTTGGATATTCCCCGCTCATCGCAATGTAACGCGGAATCTCTCGCGGTGCTCGAGGCCATTCGCTCTCTTCCCGATGCCTATCGAGAAACGCTCGTCTTGCGGCTCGTGGAAGGCATGACCGGCCCACAGATCGCCGCGCGAACCGGTCTTACGCATGGTTCCGTTCGCGTCAATCTCCACCGCGGAATGCAACAGCTCCGAGAAATTCTTAGCCGCAAGGCTTCGCCGGCCACCGGCGGTGACTTATGACCACTCCACCAAACGACGAACAGAAAAAAGAACCCAACGCGAACGATGTCTATCTGTGGGATGCCACAGGCGCTCCCGACGCGGAAGTCCAACGCCTCGAATCGCTCCTGGCCGACTTTCGCTACAGCGACCGTTCGCTCATTCTACCTGCTGAAGTCCCGGAAGTTTTGCATCGCTCTCGTGGCCAGCTTCTTGGCTTTCCCCGGGTGCGCCTGGCTGCAGCCGCTGTGGTTCTGCTTTCGCTGACATTCGGGGCGTATTTTCTGTTGCATCGTGCGAATCCGGAAGACCCCGCCGGTTCCCGTTGGAAGGTCTCGAGCCTGGAAGGCGCGCCGCACATCGGCTCGCAAGCCATTGCGGCGGGAAGTTCGACGGCCAGGTTTCGTGTGGGGGAGACACTTGTTACCGACTCCGCGTCGCGCGCTTCCATCAGTGAGTTTTCTTTTGGCGAAATTCGTGTGGACCCCGACTCCCGTATTCGCCTGGTGCAATCCGGCCCGGACCGCAAACGCATTCAACTGGAAGTCGGAACGATTCACGCCGCCATCTGGGCCCCGCCGACGCAATTTATCGTGGACACACCTTCGGCGACCGCCGTGGACCTCGGCTGCCGTTACACGCTTCAGGTGGCGCCGGACGGCTCCAGCACGCTGCGCACTACGCTTGGCTGGGTTGGCTTTCACCTGAACGGCCGCGACTCGTTTATCCCCGCTGGCGCCATGTGCAGCACACGGCCCGAAATAGGTCCCGGCACTCCGTACTTCGAGGACGCTTCACCGTCTCTCAAAGATGCCCTCATCGAGTTCGATCGAGCCCTGCCGTCCACCGATGCTGCTTCGCGGCAACTCGACATCATTCTGAAAGAGGCGCGCGCTCGTGACGGGCTTACTCTCTGGCATCTTCTCTCGCGCACAAACGGCCCGGAGCGCGCGCAGGTCTACGCGCGCTTCTCTGCTCTCGTTCCGCCGCCTGCAGGCGTTACGCGAGACGGCATTCTGCAACTTGATCCTCACATGCTCGATTTGTACTGGAACGCCCTCGGTCTCGGCGACATTTCCATCTGGCGTTTTTGGGAACAAAATTCCAATCCTCACGCGGCGCCAACGCTCCAGAAACCGATCCTCAAAAAGCAAATGTAGGCCCGGCCTTATCCCGGCTCCGGTGCGCATTCCGGGCTAACACTTCTCCCCTGCGTGGCGTCTTCTCTCTGAACGGGAATTCGCACCGGAAATAGAAAGGCGGCTGAACCATGAAAAATAAAGCGACACTATCGGCTTCTGTCTGGTTCCGCTTCTCGCTAGCACTGCTCCTGTTTTCGCCAGTCGCTTTGGCGCGCCACACCAAGGCCAGGCAGACCTCGGTGAATCTGCTAAGCGTCCATGAGTGGGGCACCTTCACTACCGTTGCCGGGCCGGACGGTGACGCCATGGAGTGGCTCCCCTTGACCGGCTCCACCGATCTTCCTTCCTTCGTGGAACATCTCAAGGGAGTGAATTTCAAGGGCGGCCTTCGCGGCACAACGCGAATGGAGACACCCGTTCTCTACTTCTATTCGCCGCGGGAAACTTCCGTCTCCGTCCACGTCTCCTTCTCCAAAGGACTCATCACCGAATGGTATCCGCGCGCCTCGGTTTCTTCGCTTGACTCGGACAAAATCATGTCTCTGTTTGATTCTCGGGTAGAAGGCGGGATCACCTGGAAGTCGGTTCACATTCAGCCGGGTATCCCTGCCAATTTTCCCCGCGATTCCTCACAGAATCAGTACTACGCGGCGCGCCAAACTTCCTCCGCCCCTCTTACCGTGGATACCACCACGGGTCCGCAGCATGAGCGTTTTCTCTTCTATCGCGGAGTTTCGGCGCTTGCACCACCGCTGTCTGCGACAATCTCCCTCGACAATACGGTGCTTCTCCAAAACCATTTTCCGGAAGCAATCCCAAACGTCATTCTCTTCGAACGTCGAGGCGCGCGAATCGGCTACCGCATCGTCGGCCGATTGTCCGACCAGGCTTCTCTGACTATTCCGACAGCTCTCGATGGCTCTCTTGATGCGCTCTTTGGCGATCTCGCCGGCATGCTTGTCTCGCAAGGACTCTTCCCTGACGAGGCACACGCCATGCTCGAAAGCTGGAGGAACTCCTGGTTTGAGGAAGGTTCGCGCATCATCTACCTCGTGCCGCAGTCTTTCGTTGACTCGATGCTTCCATTGGGGATCTCTCCCGCGTCCGGTCCCACAGTCCGCGTGTTCGTCGGCCGCCTGGAGCTCGTCACGCCTACCACGCAACACGCCGTGGAAACCGCTTTTGCCTCTGGAGATCGGGCAACCCTCGCCAAGTATTATCGTTTCCTCGAACCCATCCTGCGCACCATGGTGGGGAGTTCCTCAGATCCGGTTCGGACCGAGCGGCTGCAGGGCTACCTAGAAAGTGTCTACGAAGAGCTCTACGCTCGAACAGTTCGGTGAATTTTAGGGGCAGAGGAGACCGAGAAGCAACGGGTGCGTGCCATCCGAAAAGCCGCCCTAAAGCGAACAAAGTTCCCCTCAACTTGACCCGCTTTGCGGTCGCCCCTAAAATAGAAGTTTCACCGTGACGCGATTTTTCGATCTGTTGAACCGTTCCTTCAGCCCAGTGGCCACCCGCTGGGCTGCGCTGTTTCTGGCGGTTGATACCGGCAAAAGGAAGAGCACAGGCCCTTCGCATTCGCTTAAGGCGAGCAGGATTGCCTGTGCCACAGGAACCGGTCTAGAGACTGGCCACTACACATCTGAATTTGCGAGGCACTCATGATTGACGGTCCCATCCCCGAAGCTCTTACGTTTGACGACATCCTGCTGCTGCCGGGCAAGTCCTCGGTGCTGCCCACGGAAGTCGACACCACCACGCAGTTCACGCGTAAGCTCACGCTGAACGTGCCTCTCGCCTCCTCGGCCATGGACACGGTCACCGAATCGCGCCTGGCCATCGCCATCGCCCGCCAGGGCGGCATTGGCATCATTCACCGCAATCTGCCCATCGACCGCCAGTTCGAGGAAGTGGACCGCGTGAAGCGCTCGGAATCCGGCATGATCGTGGACCCGGTGACCATCTCCCCGGACATCACCCTGCGCCAAGCCCTCGATATCATGACCAAGTACCGCATCTCGGGCCTTCCGGTTACCCGCGGCACGCGCCTTACCGGCATCCTCACCAACCGCGACTTGCGCTTCGAAAAAAATCACACGCAACTGGTCGGCCAGGTGATGACCAAAGACAATCTCGTCACTGTGCCGGTCGGCACCACGCTCGAAGAAGCGGAAAAAATCCTTCAGAAGCACCGCATCGAAAAGCTGCTCGTGGTGGATCAGGATTTCAACCTTAAGGGCCTGATCACCGTAAAGGACATCCAGAAAAAACTGGAATATCCGCGCGCCGCGAAAGATGATCACGGCCGCCTGACCGTCGGCGCGGCCGTTGGCGCCACCAGCGACTTTCTTGAACGTGCCGTGGAAATGGCCAAGGCCAAAGTGGACGTGCTAGCAATTGACACGGCGCACGGACACACGGAGCGCGTGATGGAAGCGATCAAAGCGATTCGTGGCCGTCTGCCGGAGATGCAGCTGGTTGCCGGAAACGTCGCGACCTTTGACGCCGCCCGCGACCTCATCGCGCTTGGCATTGACGGCTTGAAGGTCGGCATCGGCCCCGGCTCAATCTGCACCACGCGTATCGTCACCGGCGCCGGCGTTCCGCAAATCACCGCGATTCTCGAAGCCGCCAAAGCCGCGAAAGGCACGGGCGTCCCCATCATCGCCGATGGCGGTATCAAGTATTCCGGCGATATCACCAAGGCCATCGCGGCGGGCGCATCGTGCGTGATGATCGGCAGCCTTTTCGCCGGCACGGAGGAAGCCCCAGGGGAAACGATTCTCTACCAGGGGCGCACGTTCAAGGCGTACCGCGGTATGGGCTCGACGGGCGCGATGGAAGCGGGCTCTGACCGCTACGCCACGGTGCAAGATTCCGGCGAGCGCGGCAAATCGGTTCCCGAAGGTGTCGAGGGACGCGTGGCGTACAAAGGCCCTCTCAGCGGCCTCACCGATCAGTTGGTAGGCGGTCTGAAGAGCGGTATGGGCTATGTGGGCGCGCGGAATCTCGCCGAACTCACGCAGGTCAGCAAGTTTGTGCGCATCACCGCCGCCGGCCTCCGCGAATCCCACGTCCACGACGTGGTCATCACCAAGGAAGCACCGAACTATCGGATGGAGTAGCGCGAAGCACAGTTAAAACGCCGACAGTCGCTCGCATCGAAACAAAATCCCCACACGCAAATTCGGCGTGTGGGGCACCCGCCCTCCTCAAAACCTCCTACCCTTAGTCGCGAATCACAAACAACACTCATCTCCTCCCAACAATTCTCTCGCGCCTCCGTTACAATAAAAGAGGACACTGATTCGCGAATGAGCACCTTCGATTCCTTGGGTAACCCGCGCCCCGCTTCTGACTTCAACGAGGCCAGCGGTCCCTTTTCCCGCAGATCCATCTGGCCGCCTCGGGTGACGGCCTGGGTGCCCGCCATTCTGTGGTCCGCGGTGATTTTCACGCTTTCCACGGACGCCTTTTCCGCGGCGAACACCGGCTCGATCCTGGAGCACATCCTGCGCTGGATTGTTCCTTCCATCTCCCAGGACCGCTTCGAAGCTATCCATTTCCTCATCCGCAAATCCGCGCACTTCACAGAATATTTCATTTTCTTTCTGCTTCTCTATCGCGGGATCCGCGCGGGACGCAATGGCTGGCACTGGTCGTGGGCGTTCGGTGCGTGGTTCATTGCCGCGGTCTATTCCTGCCTCGACGAAATCCATCAGTCTTTCGTAGCATCGCGCACCGCCTCGGCGTGGGATTCCCTGCTCGACTCTACCGGGGCACTC
>DATFSI010000263.1:0-11349 GCA_035262705.1 Candidatus Acidiferrum sp.
AATGGCTGGCACTGGTCGTGGGCGTTCGGTGCGTGGTTCATTGCCGCGGTCTATTCCTGCCTCGACGAAATCCATCAGTCTTTCGTAGCATCGCGCACCGCCTCGGCGTGGGATTCCCTGCTCGACTCTACCGGGGCACTCATGGCGCTATTTGTGCTGTTTGCTTTCTATCGCCTGTTTCGACGCGCCTCCCAGTAGCGCAGGCTTGACTTGTGTCTGGGCACTACAGAATCATCGAGGGCGGCGGAGCGTGCTCCGCCCCAACAACGGACTACCCGCCCTCAAGTTTGTTCTTGCAGTGGCGCCAGATCGGCTGCATAGGCAAAAGTGTCTGTGCCGCAAAGCGCCAATTTCCGCTCTCTTTGTGCCCTCTGTGGTGAAATCTTTTGCTGCCGTTGCTTTCGCACGCGGAATGCACTAGAAACTTAACCGCATCACCAATTCACACGGGGACCTTTTCCAATGAAAATTCTGCGAATACTTTTCCTGATTCCCTTTTTTACTTTCGCCGCTTATGCGCAGACTCAGCCGCCAGCGAAGACGCTGAAAGCCGTGAAATTCGGCAAGCTGTGGGATGCCAAGGGCAAGCTCTGGACGAATGCGATTGTGGTCATCGAGGATGACAAGGTTAAATCGGTCACCACGAACGCCGCCGAAATCCCCGCCGGCGCGCAAGTCATCGACCTTACGAAATACACGGGGCTCCCCGGCCTCATTGACGTGCACACGCACATGACGCAATACACCGACGAGACGCCGGGGAAGCCCATGCTGAGGCAGCTTGTCGACAATCCTCCCGCCGTGGAAGTGTTTCTCGCCCGCAAAGGAGCCATGCGCACGCTAGAAGCGGGCGTCACCACGGTGCGCGATCTCGGCGCCGACCAATACGAAGACATCGCCATGCGCGACCTGATCAACCGCAGCGAAATGATTGGCCCGCGCATGTTCGTATGCGGCTACGGCCTCACCGTCACGAGCACTCCATTCAAACCGGGTTTTAATCCTCCGCAGGGTGGCATTGCCGATGGCGTTCCGGAAGTGCTGCGCGTGGTGCGCCAGCAGATCGCGGCGGGCGCCGACGTCATCAAGCTCTACGCTTCGACCGGGACCGACGACGACACCACGCAATTCCAAACGTATTCGTACGATGAAATCAAAGCCGCCGTGGATGCGGCGCACCACTTCGGCAGGAAAATCGCGATTCACTCCTACGGCCCTGATGGAGCGCGCGACGCCGTCCGTGCCGGCACGGATTCGCTCGAACACGCCACGGACATGGACGACACCACCATCCAGGAAATGGCCAAGCGTGGGACGTTTTACGTGCCCACCATCGATCACAACCGCTACTACCTGGACAACTGGCAGAAAATTGGTTACGCGGACGGATTTCAAGCGAAGACGAGAGCGTTCATCGAGCGCAACCTCGAAACCGCGCGCAAGGCCCACAAAGCCGGCGTGAAATTCGCCATGGGCTCTGACGCGATCTACACCATGTTCGGGGAAAACACGCGCGAATTGGGCTGGTTCGTGAAAGCCGGCATGACGCCCGAGCAAGCCCTGCGCACCGCCACCACCAATGCAGCGGGGTTGCTCGGCAAACCCAACGAATTGGGCGCGGTCGCGCCGGGCTATTACGCCGACCTGGTCGCGGTCGAAGGCGACCCGCTCTCCAACATCGATGTGGCGATAGAAAACGTGCGGTGGGTTATGAAAGCCGGCTCCGTCGTCGTCGATAAAACCCGCACAGCTTCGGCACATTGAGAAATTGAAAGTCACGCAGCGGGTGCCCTATATAAGTAGTGTGCTTATTGAGATCGAATCTCAACGATAAAGTTCAACAACCAATTTCCAATAACCGGATCGAAGTACCAAAAAACGGCACCCATTCATCAAACAATTGTTAGGAGACCACCGAACCCAAGGGAAGCCCCATGCGCGCCCGCATTGCCGCTGCTGTCACCGTGATTCAGAGCCTGCTTTTTCTCGTTCACCTGTTTATTTACGAGACGTGGATCGCGCTGGCCGGCGCCCCACGCCAGCCCTGGCTTAATTTGCTTCGCGTTGTGCTGGCTCTGCTTTCTGTCAGCTTTGTTTCCGCCTCGCTGCTGGCGCATCGCTACTTCAATCGGCCGGTGCGGCTCTTCTATCGCCTTGCGGGCATCTGGCTGGGCTTTGTGAATTTCGCATTTGCGGCGGCCGGACTGGCATGGATCGTGGTGGCCGCCATGATTGTTCTAAATCTCCCGTTCACGCAAACGGGTATCGCTGACACCTTCTTCGCGCTGGCCGTTTTTGCCACACTCTACGGCCTGGTGAATGCCGCTAAGCTCCGCATCAACCGCATTTCCGTGAAGCTGCCCGGCCTGCCGGCCTCCTGGCGAGGACGCGTGGCCGCCCTGGTCACCGACACCCACCTTGGCCACATCAAGGGTCGCCGCTTCCTTTTACGCATCGTCAACGCGCTGCGCACCGTGCGTGCGGACGTGGTCTTCATCGCCGGCGATCTGTTTGACGGCACGCACGTCGACGCCAATCGCCTGGTCGCTCCGTGGCGGCAGCTGTCGCCAAAGTTCGGCTCCTACTTTGTCACCGGCAACCACGATGAATTTTTCAATGAGTCGCGCTATCTGGAGGCCATCCGCAATTCCGGCATTCGCGTGCTGCACAACGAAACCGTGGACCTCGACGGCCTGCAGGTGGTCGGCGTGCCATATCACGATTCGGCCAACCCGCAGCGCTTTCACTCCGCACTGGCCAACGCCGATCTCGACCCGAACCGCGCCAGCGTCCTGCTCTCGCACGTGCCACACAGCTTGCCCATCCCGGAAAAACACGGCATCTCACTGCAGCTTTCGGGTCACACCCACGGCGGGCAGATTTTTCCCTTCACTTGGTTTACGTCGCGCATCTTCGGCGTCTACACCTACGGCCTGAGCCGCTTCGGCGAACTGCTGGTCTACACCTCGAGTGGTGCCGGTACCTGGGGCCCTCCCCTGCGCGTCTGTACCGCCCCGGAAATCGTCCTTATCCATTTCGAATAAGGAATGCCCTCATTTGGACAAAGGCCCCACACGCAAAACTGGCGTGTGGGGCGCCCGCTTGCGATAGCGGCACCGCCACAACGAAATTTGCAAATCGCCTTGCAAATCCGGCCTTCGGCAGCCAAGATGGCGCAACCCTTCATGGCGACTTCCAGGTCCAGCCAATCCAGTGGCATCCCCGCACGGCTGATGATCGTCATCGTCCTGCTGGGCCTCTCCGTCTTCATCAATTACATTGACCGCAGCAACCTCTCCATCGCCGCACCGATGCTCAAAGACGAGCTGCACATATCCGCGGCGCAACTCGGCCTTCTGCTCTCGGCCTTTTTCTGGACCTATGCCAGCCTCAACCTTTTCTACGGCTGGCTGGTGGATCGGGTGAACGTAAACTGGCTTTTCGCGGGCGCATTTCTCCTGTGGTCCGCGGCAACGGCCGCGACCGGCCTGGTGCGCACCTTTGCCGTTCTTTTTACGCTGCGACTGCTGCTCGGCATCGGCGAAGCGGCAGCATTCCCCGCGTATAACAAAATTCTTGCCGTAAACTTCAACGAAGAGCATCGCGGCGTGGCCAACTCCGTGCTCTCCTCCGGACTCCTGGCTGGCCCCGGCTTTGGCCTTCTTTTCGGCGGCCTGTTGATGGCGCGCTTCGGCTGGCGCCCGTTTTTTCTTGTGCTTGGCCTGGCCAGCCTGTTGTGGGTCCTGCCGTGGCTGAAGTGGATGCCGCACAAACACCAGGCTGCCGTTGTCGCCGACTCCGCAGGATCGCCGAATTTGCTGGCCTTTCTCCTGCTGCGTCCCGCCTGGGGAACCTGCCTGGGGCTTTTCTTTGGAAATTACGTGAGCTATTTCCTGCTGACCTGGCTGCCCTACTACCTGGTGCGCGAACGCGGTTTCTCGCTGGAAAAAATGGCGCACGTCGGCGGCACGGCTTATTTCCTCGGCGCTCTCGCGTCCATTTTGTCGGGTTGGCTCGCCGACCGCTGGATTGCCTGCGGCGCAAACCCAGGTGTGGCGCGCAAGACCTTCACCGGCGGCGGCATTGCTCTCTCAGGGCTCTGCCTGGGCCTGGGAGCTTTCGGCGGAGAGGCTTTTTGCATCGCCGCGATCACGCTCGGAGTGATTTTTTTCGGCGTGTGTGCTTCCAACATCTGGGCCATTACCCAGGCTCTTGCGGGTCCGCAAGCCGCCGGACGCTGGTCCGGTTTTCAAAACTTCTTCGGGAATCTTGCCGGCATTCTCTCCCCCGTGTTGACCGGCTACGTGGTGGACCGCACGGGGCATTTTGGCTGGGCGTTCCTCATCGTTACTGCCATAGGGTTCGCCGGCTCGGCCAGCTGGTTCTGGCTGACTGGCCCGCTCCGGCCCGTTGTCTGGAGCCGCCAGCCCCGCGCGTTCCCTAGACCTAACGAGAGCTGAGTCCCGTCTTGCCTCGTTGATTCTTTGCCTCGTTGCTCTCTTCCGAAGCGTGACGTGCGTCACCGCATTGCACGCCTCCCACCCGTAGATTGTCCCGCATGGCTTCGCCTGACCAACCCGACCGCGCCGCCTGGCTCCAGGGGCCTTCCGCACAATGCAACCCTCGGCCGCAGAAACAAGATAATCCCTGGCGGCTGATCCTGCTGGGTCCCCCGGGGGTAGGCAAGGGCACCCAGGCGGAGCTGTTGCACCAGCAACTGCATGCCTGCCACCTTTCGACCGGAGACGTTTTCCGCGCCGCGGGTGGCCGCCATGAATGCGACCTGAGCCCGGCGATCAAGGCCGCGCTCGAATACATGCGCCGGGGCGACCTGGTGCCGGATTCGATTGTGTGGGAGATGATCCTCGAGCGCAGCGGCTGCTTGCGCTGCGGGGGCGGGTTTTTGCTGGACGGTTTCCCGCGCACGCTGAAGCAGGCGGAATCCCTGCGCCACCAACTGGAGAACCAGGGCATCACGCTGCATGCGGTGGTGAATTACGAACTGCCCATCGACGGAATCGTGCAGCGGCTCAGCGGGCGCCGTACCTGCAAGAAATGCAAGGCGGTCTTTCACGTCACGGAGCGGCCACCGAAGATCGCGCACCTTTGCGACCGTTGCGAAGGAGCGCTCTACCAGCGGGACGACGACCGGCCGGAGTCCATAAAGGTGCGCCTGGTGGCCTACGAAGAGAAAACCGCGCCGCTCATCGAGTTCTACCGCGAACTCGGCCTGCTGCTTTCTATCTCCGCCGCTGGAAGGCCCGAAGAGATCTGCGCGCGCACCGTGGCGGCACTGGAAGCAAGGAAAACAAAATCGGCCTTCGGCGGCGCTCGTAGTGGGTAACGGCGAACAGGAAGCGACGGCTTCAAGGATGAAAATGGTTCCTTACGTTTCCTAGTGTGGGCGAGGCGGTAAAGAAAAGAGAAGACTCACCCTTAACTAACCCGCCCCAAGTTCCGTTGCCACCGAAGAAGACCGAGGGCGACACAAAAAACAACGGGCCGGGCACAGCCCAGCCCATAGAACCTCAGGTTAGGAACGACCGCTAGATTTTGACGCCCCAGAAGGCGGCGTCGGGCTGGTCCAGGGCGATGCCCACTTCCCAGGCTTCGTGTCCGCGCCACACCACCTGGCCGCTGGCGCTGCGCCCGTTTTCCGGGAGCACCAGCTTCACCTGCCGTCGCAGCGGCACATCCGCTCCGACCACAGCCATGCAACCCGAGTGGCTCACGTCCACGGTAAGTCCGTTAGCGGTGCGGCGGGCTTCGCCTTCGTCCCATTCCAGGCGCAAACGCAGGCTGGTGGTTGCCCGGGGATGGGAACGCATGCTGGCCCAGCGGTCCGCCAGCGCTTTGTTGTGGTCAATCAGTTTGTCCGGAGTCATCGTATACATGAAGGACCTCGCGGGGAAAAGCATTGGCTGGGCGGCCGTTTACCACCCTAATCCCGCGCGGGCCCTACGTCAATGGTACGGCGCGGAAAATGTTCTCTCCAGACAGGGGGCGGGCACCCCTTCCCAGGGCCGGGTTGGGTGGCACAGAAAAGGGCGGGAAAAAGAAGGGCCCGGTCCGCTCTGCCGGAACGGGCCACGGGCGGCATAACCCTTCAGGAAGCTCAGGGCCATGGGATTAGCGGAGGCGAGCCTAGCTCTTGGCTTCGACAGCTTCCTGGAGCTTAGTCTTTTCTTTCTTGTCCTTCTTTTTGAACTCGTAGCCGACGAGCTCCAAAATGGCAACCTTGGCGCCGTCGCCCACGCGGACTCCCGCGGGGATAATGCGCGTATAGCCTCCGGCGCGATCGGCAAACTTCGGCGCGATCTCGCTGAAGAGCTTCTGGGTGACCGCGGCGGTCATCAGGTAGGAAGCCGCCTGGCGCCGCGCGGCCAGCGTGTCGCGCTTGCCCAGAGTGATGATCTTTTCGGCCACGGGCCGGGTGGCCTTGGCGCGTGTGAGCGTGGTGGTGATGCGGCCATGCTCAAACAGATTGGTGACCAGATTGCGCAGGGTGGCGCGGCGGTGCCAGGGGTTGCGGCCTAGTTTGGATCCGGACTTCAGATGTCGCATGTTGCGTTCCTTAACGAGAAATCAGAGATCAGTTTCGGATAGCAGCGAGCAGCGGACAGGGACCCTTCTGGCTCAAGCACGGCGCGGTTCCTCTGATCTGTTTTCTGCTCGCTGTTATCCCTTATACCGGTCTAAAGACCGGCCACTACATAAGGCGCGCCGGGCTGATGGTTCGCATTCGCTCACCACAAGTGCCCGGCGCCACATAAAGCCTTACAGCCCAATCGTTTCGTCGCTGACCGGTGGAGCAGTCTGGCTGGGAAGCGGCGGCCAGATGATGCGGCCGTGCTCGTCGAACTTCATGCCCAGGCTGAGACCCATCTTCACCAGGATGTCCTTGATCTCGTTGAGCGACTTGCGGCCGAAGTTCTTGGTCTTCAGCATTTCGTTTTCGCTCTTTTGCACGAGCTCGCGGATGGTCTGGATGTTGGCGTTCTTCAGGCAGTTATAGCTGCGCACGGAAAGCTCCAGCTCTTCGACGGAGCGATCCAGGTGCTCGAGCCGCGGGTCGTGAATGATGTCTTGCGGCAGCTCGACGTTTTCGGGTGGCTCATCGATGTTGATGAAGATGATCATGTGATCCTTCACCAGCTTCGCGGCGAGGCCGATGGCGTCCTGCGGGGTGATGGCGCCGTTGGTCCAGACTTCGATCATCAGTTTTTCGTAGTCGGTCATCTGGCCGAGACGCGCGGCTTCGACCGAGTAGTTGACCTTGCGCACGGGCGAGTGTACGGAGTCCACCGGGATGTAGCCGATGGGCAGGTCCTCGTCGTAGTTGCGGTCGGCGGCCACGTAGCCGCGACCGTTCTTTACGCGCATCTCGATCTGCAGCTTGCCGCCTTCGCTGACCGTGGCGATGTACACGCTCTTGTCGAGCACGGCGAAGTCCGAGTCTTCCTCGATCTGCGCGCTGGTGACAACGCCGGGCTGCTCAACGTTGAGATAGATGGTCTTCGGCAGGTCGTTGTTTAGCTTGATGGGCACCTGCTTCAGGTTGAGGATGATGTCGGTGGCATCCTCGACCACGCCGGGGATCGAAGAGAACTCGTGCAACACGCCTTCGATCTTCACGGCGGTGATGGCCGCGCCCTCGATGGAGCTGAGCAGCGCGCGGCGCAATGCATTGCCTACCGTGGTGCCCCAACCGCGCTCAAACGGCTGGGCCGAAAAACGGCCATACCGTTCGGTCAGCGATTCGAGCTCCGGCGCGAGACGCTTCGGTTTCTGAAATCCCTTCCACATCGTGTTCCTTCCTTCTGGCCCGGCGGTGCCGGGCCTAACTTCTATGTAGTGGCCTGCCTTTAGGCAGGTCCCCCAAAGAACCCGTCTAAAGACCGGCCACTACAAAACCGTTACTTCGAGTAGAGCTCGACGATGAGCTGCTCGTTGATCGGTGGCGTCTGCACGTCTTCGCGCTTGGGCAGGGCCACAACCTTGGCCTTGAATTGCTCGCGGTCCTGCTCGAGCCACGGCACTGTGTTCTGGCTCTGCGCGACGTTGCGTGCTTCCAGCACCATGGCGTTATCGCGCATCTTGTCCTTGATGGCCACTTCCTCGCCCACGTTCACCTGGTAGGAAGGAATGTTGACCTTCTTACCGTTGATGTGCACGTGGCCGTGGAGCACAAGCTGCCGCGCTTGCGCCCGCGAGGACGCCAGGCCGGCGCGCCACACGACGTTGTCGAGGCGGCGCTCCAGCATGATGATCAGGATTTCGCCCGTGGGACCCTTGATGCGCACCGCTTTTTCAAAATAGTTGCGGAACTGGCGCTCCAGAAGCCCGTAGGCGCGCTTTACTTTCTGTTTTTCGCGGAGCTGCAGGCCGTAACCGGCAACCTTCGCGCGCCGTGACTGCCCGTGCTGCCCCGGGACGAAGTTGCGCTTTTCAATGGCGCACTTGTCCGTGAAGCACCGCAGGCCTTTTAAGAACAGCTTCTGCCCTTCCCGACGGCACAGGCGGCAGACTGCATCTCGATGTCTTGCCAACTTCTATTCTCCCTTCCAGTTCAGGTGACGACCGGTTTACAGGTTGGCGACCCTTCTTCCCGGTCCAAATCGTTCTAAGTTATAAGTTCTAGGTTCGAAGTCTCTGACTTATTCCTTAAAACGTAAGACTAACAACCTCGGTCTGACCGGTCTAAAAACCGGCCACTACAAAACCCATCAGACGCGGCGGCGCTTGGGCGGGCGGCAGCCGTTGTGCGGAATCGGCGTGACGTCGCGGATGGCTACGATGTGCAGCCCCGCTGCCGCCAGTGCACGCACCGCGGATTCGCGGCCCGAGCCGGGTCCCTTGACCTTCACTTCCACGCTCTTCATGCCGAACTGGTCGCGCGCGCCACTGGCCGCTGCCAGCGAAGCCTGCTGCGCCGCGTACGGCGTGCCCTTGCGCGAACCCTTGAAGCCAATCGAACCCGCCGAAGAGATGGTAAGCACGCGTCCATCAGGATCCGCGATGGTGATCTGCGTGTTGTTGAAAGAAGCGGAAATGTGCACCACGCCATGCGGCACGGTGCGGCGTTCCTTCTTCTTCTTGAATTCCTTTTTCTTGCCCTTGGCTGCCGGTTTTGCCGGTGCGCCGGTTTCCGGTGCTGCGCCTTGCTGCTGCTCTTTTGCCACGATTGACTCCTAAAGTCGGTATCAGTGAATCAGAAAATCTTAGCCCTTCTTGCCCTTGACCTGCTTCTTGCCCGCAACCGCGCCTCGCCGCGGACCCTTACGGGTGCGCGCGTTGGTGTGCGTGCGCTGGCCGCGAACCGGCAGGTTGCGGCGGTGCCGAATTCCGCGGTAAGCCTGGATTTCAATCAGGCGGCGGATATTCATCTGAATCTCTTTGCGAAGATCTCCTTCCACGCGGCCTTCCTGCTCGATGACCGTACGGATGCGGTTCACTTCGTCTTCGGTGAGGTCGCGGACCTTCTTTGTGTGATCCACGTTGGCCTTTTCGGCGATCTCTTTTGCGCGCACCTGTCCGATGCCGTAGATCGAGGTCAACCCGATCCAGAGGCGCTTTTGCGGCGGAAGATCAACACCTGCGATACGTGCCATGATTTCTCCTCAATTCCCTTTCCTGCTGCCGGCCTGAGGGCCGGGCCACTCGAACTTCTCTATCCCTGGCGCTGCTTGTGTTTCGGATTGGTGCAGATCACCCGAACCACGCCGCGGCGATGGATCACCTTGCATTTGTCACAAATCTTTTTCACGCTTGCCCGAACTTTCATGCTGCTTTGCTCCCTTCACAACCCCGGCGACGGTAAGCCGCCACTCCAAAATTCGCCGCTACTTATAGCGGTAGACGATCCGCCCGCGGGTCAAGTCATAAGGCGAAAGCTCCACCGCAACCTTGTCTCCCGCGAGAATACGGATGAAATTCTTGCGCATCTTGCCAGAGACATGCGCCAGTACCTGGTGCTTGTTCTCCAGCTCCACGCGAAACATGGCGTTCGGCAACGGCTCAATCACCGTGGCCATCACTTCAATGGCATCCTCCTTGGGATTTCCGGAGTCGCCTTTCTTCTTTTCTTCAAACGGCTGCTTGGCCATATGCTCCCAGAACCGGCCAAAAGACCGGCTAATACGACTTTACTTACCACGACGGCCCGGTCATGCCTTTGGGCCGCGTGAGAATCCACGGACCGTTGGCGGTGACCGCGACAGTGTGTTCGAAATGCGCCGAAGGACTTCCATCGGCAGTTTCGGCCACCCATTCGCCGCGCATCTGGACTTCCGGCCGGCCGGCGTTCACCATCGGTTCGACGGCGATAACCATGCCTTCCTGCAAACGCGCGCCGCGCCCCGGCTCCCCGTAGTTCGGAAGGTTCGGCTCATCGTGCATCTTCGTGCCGATGCCGTGCCCCACAAACTCCCGCACCACCGAGTAACCGTGCTGCTCAACCCAGCTCTGCACCGCGTGACCAACATCACCGAGGCGATTGCCCGGGCGCATTTTGTCGATCGCGCGGTCCAGCGACTCGCGGGTGACATCCAGGAGCTTCCGCAGCTCCGGGCTGATCTTCCCCACCGGCACGGTGACGGCCGAGTCGGCGTAATAGCCGTCGACCTCCATGCCAAAGTCGATCGAAACCACGTCGCCTTCGCGCAACTTCCGCTTCGGCGAGGGAATCCCGTGCACGATCTCGCTATTCACCGACGTGCACAACACACAGGGATACCCGCGGTAACCCTTAAACGCCGGCTTCCCAGGTTTCCCGGCGATGAGAACCCCGGCAATCTTCTCAAGGTCCATCGTCGTGACTCCGGGTTTCACTTCGGCCCGAAGCCTGTTCAAGACTTCATGGACCACCTGGCCCGCGCAGTACATCTTTTCCAGCTCAGCGGCGCTGCGTAATTGAATCGCCATCTCTGCTCACCGCGCCCCGCGCATGCCCGAGACCAGTTGAAAAATCTCCCGTTGTACTTCTTCCACTTTGCGGTTGGCATTCGCGTCGTGCAGCGTGCCAAACCGCCGGTAATACTGGACCAGCGGCACCGTCTGCCGTTCGTAGGCGTTCAACCGCGGCGCCACCACTTCTTCGCGATCATCGGGGCGCTGGAGTAGCTCGCCGCCGTCGGTGTCGCAAACGCCTTCCAACTTTGGCGGGCGCTCGTAAATATTGTAAATCTCGCCGCCAACTTTGCAGGTCCTCCGCCCGGTGAGACGCTTCATCAACACCGAGGTCGGAATGACCATGTGAATCACGAACGGCTGCTTAAATCCCTGGCGCTTCAGCAATTCGCCCAGGTATTTTGCCTGCGCGACCGTCCGCGGAAACCCGTCGAAGACGAA
>DATFSI010000264.1:0-5435 GCA_035262705.1 Candidatus Acidiferrum sp.
AGCGCCAGAGCTAGGATTGAGCAAAGAACCAAGGGTTTCCTGACCATGTCCGGTATCCTCTAAGCCGCCACTGGTGCTTGAAAAGTGCACCGGGGCTTCAGGCGAATGGAAAGCGGCTCCGAATGGTTAAAAGCACGTAAGAATCCAAAGTGCGGAAGCGATAACATACTTATTATAAAAGAGTTAGATGCCGATCAAGTTCGGTAATAGGACCGACTTTGCCCTTTTGGGGATCGAATTGTGCAAACATTTGCCTTGTCGAGGCCTGTAGAACGGATTGCTGATGCTTTTCTTGTGACCACAAGGGTTCTGTTTCCTGGGACTTGGATCGTGATTTGCGGTTTCACTGATCATGGCTGCCGACAGCTCGGAATCGCGGGAACTTCTCGACCCAGAAACCCTTCCTTGGGTTGCTCTATGCGGTTTGCCGCGGCGCCTCGAAATCAATACCCCAGAAGTGCGGCGCGGGGGTCAGGAATTCGACTCCCACTCGAATCCCCTTCGATCCGCTCTCTCCGGTGAAAACAATCCGGCATTCCTGCTCTTCCTGCGTTTCCGGATTCACCAGCACGAGCATCTCGTCGGTATTCACTTCGTGCCGCAGGACCAGCAGGCCGCCGTGCGCGCTGACCACCAGCGTCTCACACACTTCGCGAAACTTCTTCCCGGCGTGACTGCGTCCCAGTGCTTGCAGCTTCATGCGGTGAAACATCCTCTGACTGCGACGATTGGTTGCGAATGCGGTCTCCTGCATAATGATCCCATCATGGGTCTGGCCCCGGCAAAGGGTCAATGGCCCTTTTGGGCAGGTGTTCCCATTCGCCAAGCCCGCCAACTTGTAAGCCTCAACATGCTGGCTTTAGAATGGTCCTAGCGGCTACGGCATCATGCCGGGCGCAGTCTTCTTGAAACCGCTGCCGCGATTATCTTCATCATTTTCAGCCAGTTTTTGACACAAAAACGAATCCTTGCGCCTGGGGGCCGGATATGAACCTTACGGAATTTCTCGAAAGTCGCCGCGAGCAACACCTTCAGGAACTCTACGAATTCCTTCGCATTCCTTCGGTCAGCGCCAAAAGCGAACACAAGCCGGACGTTGAACGCGCGGCGAACTGGGTTGCCGATCATCTCCGCTCGGCTGGGTTCAAAACTGTGGAGATCGTCCCCACCGAACTCCACCCCCTGGTCTACGCCGAATCACTTGAGGTTCCGGGCAAGCCGACGGTGCTCTTCTACGGCCACTACGACGTGCAGCCCGCCGAGCCCCTCGATCTCTGGACTTCTCCCGCGTTCCAGCCCACCGTGCGGGATGGAAACATCTATGGCCGCGGGACCGCCGACGACAAAGGGCAGGTGCACATCCATCTGAAAGCGCTCGAGTCTCTACACCAGCTTCACGGAAAATTTCCCCTCAATATCAAGGTTCTCATCGAAGGCGAAGAGGAAGTCGGCAGCGTCAGCCTCTGGAAATACGTCCAGGCCAACAAGGAAAAGCTCAAGGCCGAAGCGCTGCTGGTTTCGGACACTTCTATGCTCGGCAAGGGAGTGCCCTCGATCACTTACGGCCTGCGCGGTCTGAACTACTACGAGATCGAACTGACCGGCCCCGCGCGAGATCTGCACTCCGGCGTCTATGGCGGCGCAGTGCCCAACCCCCTCACCGTGCTCACCGAGCTCTTTGCCAAACTGCACGACAGGAACTTCCGCATCACCGTCCCTGGTTTTTATGATGATGTCGCGAACGTCCCGGCGGCCGAGCGCAAGGCCCTCAATTCGCTTCCCTGGAAAGAAAAGGACTTCAAGACCGCTGTCGGCGCTCCCGGCTATTGCGGAGAAAAAGGATTCACCACCGTCGAGCGCCTGTGGATTCGCCCCACGCTCGAGCTAAACGGCATCTGGGGTGGCTACCAGGGCGAAGGCGCGAAAACCGTGATCCCCTCGAAAGCCTACGCGAAATTTTCCACGCGCTTGGTGCCCAATCAGAATCCGCAAAAAATTGCCAAGCTCGTCGAAAAGCACATCCGCGCGCTATTGCCCAAAACCGTGGATTTCAAATTTGAAGTCTTGAGTACCGGCAAGCCCTGGGCGGCGGCCTATAAAGCACCGATCTTTCAGGTGGCACAATCCGCGCTCCAAAAAGGCTTCGGCAAGAAAGCGGTTTTCATCCGTGAAGGTGGCTCCATTCCGTTTGTCACGCAAATGCATGACACCTTTAAAGTGCCCTGCGTGCTCATCGGTTTCGGCTTGCCCGATGAAAACGCCCACGCTCCCGATGAGCATCTCGCCCTTGAGAACTATTACGGCGGCATCAAGGCCATAGCGCACCTCTACGAAGATCTCGCTGCCCTCTAAATCGATTCGTAGAAAGCTGCTCCCGCCTACTGCGTGCGTAGGATTAAGCAGGATAGACACCAAAAACGCCCCCTCGGCGCCTCTTAGAAGCGCGTTTTCCCGCATAAAATCAGCACGTTTTGCACATCCCTCAAAAAAAACGTTATTTTTCGGCCTTTTTCGGGGTTTTGCCCTTGCGTTCTTTTTCTTCCTTCGCTATAGTCCGATGCAGCCCGGGCTTTTCACCCAGCAAAATCAGGGTCTTTCTTGCTCGTGGCTGGTCCCGGCGCGGCCGGGATGGACAGACAATTCAGGAGGATAGGCAGAATCAATGGCAGCTAAGCCAATGAGCAAGACCAAAATCGTTGCGCACCTCGCCGAGAAAGCGGGTACCGCGAAGAAGACCGTCGCCACGTTCTTTGATGAGCTTCACAAGTTGGCCGTCAAGGAAGCCAAGGGTGGCGCGGGCAAGTTCGTCATCCCTGGCATCGGCCGCGTGGTGAAGGCTCACCGCAAGGCGCGCATGGGCCGCAATCCTCAGACCGGGGAAGCGATCAAGATCAAGGCCAAGACCGTCGTTCGTCTGCGTCCGGCCAAGGTCCTGAAGGATGCCGTTCTGAAGTAGTTGAATTTCGTAGTGGCCGACCTTTAGATCGGTTCTTTCTTTTTCCGCTAGGGAGCAAGGAGAAATTGAAAACCCCCGTCGCCTGTTTAGTGCAGGCCTCCGGGGGTTTCTCTTTTGTCCCTTAATCGCGCCGCTTTTCCTACAACGTCTTCACGTACGCAATCACATCCTTAATTTGTCCCGGCTCCAGCACTTCCTTGAACGGCGGCATCAACTGGTCGCCGTTCTCGATCCACGTCTTCAGGCTTTCGTCGGTGATCTTGTTGCCGTTCACGCTGAACGTCCCCCGCTTCGCGAGCCCCTTCAGCCCCGGCCCGATCTTCTTCTGGTCGCTGTTGTCGTAATGGCACACTGAGCACTTCTGCTGGAACACATCTTTCCCGCGCTTCACGGCCGCCGCGTTCGCCGCCGTATTCGCTGTCTTCCCGTTTCCCGCCGCCAGCAGGCTCCCGGCCCCCAGCAATGCCGCGATCCCCATGGCCGCCAAACTGCCCTTCCAGACTCGGTTCACGATTCTCCCCCCTCGCCTTTCTCTGAAATCGCATAACCTCATTATTTTCCTCATTCCGGCCTCCAATTTCCAGCCGCACCCGGTAAAAAGGACAGGTGGCAAATCAGCGCCTCTAGACCTTTGGTACCTTTGACCAGACTCACTTTCTCCCTTCAAAATTTCCGCATGAGTCAGGAGACCCTCACGCGCGCGTGGGAAGTTCTGCAGGACGCCTACCAGGCGCAAATGGAAGGGGATTACGAGCGCGCCGTTGAGCTCTACCAGTCCTCTTTAGAGCTCCATCCCACCGCCGAAGCCCACACCTTTCTAGGCTGGACCTATCATTACCAGGGCAAGGTGATGGACGCCATCTCCGAGTGCAAGCGCGCCATCGAGCTCGACCCCGACTTCGGCAATCCCTACAACGACATTGGTGCCTACATGATCGAGCTCGCCCAGTTCGATGAAGCCATTCCCTGGCTCCAGCAGGCTATCGAAGCCCGCCGTTACGAGCCGCGCCACTTCCCGCACTACAATCTCGGCCGCGCCTATCTGGGCAAGGAGATGTATGGCCAGGCCATGCGCTGCTTCCAGGAAGCCATCCAGATCGAGCCACGCTACTCGCTCGCGCGCCAGGCCCTCGAATCCCTCCGCCGCATGGTGAACTAAAGCAAGATATCCGTAATCAGAAATCAGCAAAAACCAATGCCTCTGCGTTAAATCTTCTCTTTCTCCTCTTTCTTCAACTTGGAACTCTAGAACTTTTAACTTTGAACTTGGTTCTCCGACGGCTTCACCACCCGGTCATACACCCACAGCAAAATCGTGGTCGCCAATCCAATCCCCGTCAGCGCCCACAAAAACAGTTCCGGCCGGTGCTGCACTTCTCCAAACCGGTGCAGCAGCGCGCCCCCAATCCGCCCCGCCAGCAACGATCCGATGCCCAGCGGCAAAAACGCGAAGCCCATGTACGTCCCCTGCTGCCCCGGCGGTGCTAGCCGCGAAATGTAGTCATAATACCTCGGCGCCTGAATCAGCTCGCCCACCGCAATCACCACCAGCGTCGCATACGCCGCCGCGATGCTCGCGTGCAGCGCCAGAATCGCGAACGCCACCATCGACACCAGCGTCCCCAGCAGCACCGCGCGAAACGCCGTCATCTTCTGTGTCAGCACGCTGAACGCCACCGTCAGCGCAATCACCACCAGCGGCCCCGTCGAAAGCATCCGCTCCGTGTCCGCCCCGGCGCTTACATAATCGTGCACGTAAATCGGCAGCGTGATGAACTCCTGCCAGTACACAATCCAGTAGCCCGAAAAAATCAGCAGGAAAATCATGAACTTCGGATTCGCGCACACCTTCAGGAAATTCCGTCCCGTCTCCGTGAAACTCGCCGTTTGCGTCTCTCCCGATTTTTGTGGCTCCCGGAAAAACGCCAGCACTGCGAAAAACATCAGAAACACGCTCGCCGCCGCCACCCGAAAAACGTTTTCCGAACTCATGTGCTGCTTCACCTGCGAAGCCATGATCGGCCCCAGAAATCCGCCGATGTTCACCAGCGTGTAGTAGATGGAATACCCCGTCGACCGCACGTTCTCCGACGCCGCCCGCGCCGTTGTCCCCACCACGCACGGCTTCACCATCGAAACGCCAAGCGCCGGCAGGATCAGCACCGCCGTCACCAGCGGCAGCGTGCCGCGCAGCGGCCCGAACCAGGGGGCGTTCAGCGAGCCCATCGAAAAATACGCGATCGCCAAAATCAAGTACGCGATCGAAAGCGCGCGCCGGAATCCCAGCCGGTCCGCAGTCGCTCCGCCCAAAATCGCCAGGAACCACACCAGCCCGCCGAACATCCCTGTCAGCTGCGTGGCCTGTTCGGTAGGAAACAGCAGCACCTCGTGCAGATAGCGCGCCAGCACCGCGAACGCCGCGTAGTAGGAAAAGCGCTCGAACAGTTCGCTGAAGTTCGCCACCCAGAACGACCGCTCG
>DATFSI010000265.1:0-28756 GCA_035262705.1 Candidatus Acidiferrum sp.
ATGAAGACCGAGGCCACCTACTTGCTATTCGAGCAACTCCGCATGTTCTACTGGTTTTCCGACCCCAGCCAGAAAAATCATGAGGTGCGCGGCATGGTGCAAGCCGCCGCCTCGATCCTCTATCCCGCTTTCAAGGAAAACGTGGAAGCGATTCTGCCTTGGACGGGTCTGATGAAGCGCGGGGTCGTCTTGGAAGGCCTGCTCCGTTTCATGGATCAGCAGCGCCGCAATAACTTCTACTTTTTCCAGAATTGCTCCGGGAATCCGGCTTCTTCATCCATGGCTTTTATTCCCTTCGAAAATCTCGGCACCCTCGAGCTTGCTGGACAAACCGGCAACGTCGGCAAGGAAATCTACGGCGCCGGCGAATGCTTGTGGATGTACCTGATGTTTGAAGCTCTGGGCCGTGTGGACGACCGCGAGCTTTTGCTCGTCAATCTGGATCTGCTGGATGCGACAAACGCCGGGCAGTTCCCCCTAAATCGTCTGCAATTCATTCTTTATAACCCGACGTCCGAGGAACGTGCCGCACATATCGCCGTTCCCGCGGCGCAGGGTAAGGCCGTCAGGCTGGCCGCCGCGGGTAAGCCGCTCGCTCCCAAACTCCAGATTCCGGCGCACGGTATCGTGCAGTTCTCGGCGGAGTATTGATTTCCCGGCAGCCACGGGGTAGCAGGCGCCCTGTGGAATTGGTGGACTGTAGAAACCAGGTTTTTTCGCAAGGAGTGGTGGAAAATGCATAAGGTTTCGAATCTTGCCCGCACGCGATTCTTGTTCACCGTGACGGTTTATCTTTTGGTTGGTCTTCTCGCGTTGATGGCCTCCGAATCCTTCCACCTGCCCTTTGGAAGGTGGGAACGCCTTTCCCGGCAACCTATCGTCTCGCCGCAAGGGAACGGCTTTGAATCCGCCGGCACCTTCAACCCGTCTGTGGTGAACTACGACGGGAAATTAGCCATGCTCTACCGCGCACAGGACGCCAAGGGGAAATCTTCACTCGGGTACGCCGCCAGCGAAGATGGCATTCATTTCACGCGGCGGTCGGAACCTGTGTTTGTGGGCGAAGCTGAGTATGAAAAAGGGGGCGGAGTAGAAGATCCCAGATTAGTGAAAATTGGAGAAACGTTTTATCTCACCTATACAGGCTACAACAACGTCGATGCTCACCTTTCCGACAAAGGCGACGCGCAATTGTGTCTGGCCACTTCTAAAGATCTTGTCCACTGGCAACGGCAAGGGATCCTGCTTCCTTCTTATCAAGGTCGCTGGAACGTGAAGTGGACCAAGTCCGGCGCCATCCTTAACGAAAAAATCGGCGGCAAGTACTGGATGTATTTTCTGGGAGACGCCAAGGGACGGGATACCCAGATGGGAATCGCCTACTCGGAGGACTTGCTGCACTGGAGGGAAGCGCTGGACCATCCGGTTCTCTCGAGCCGCCCCGGAATGTTTGACGCACATGTTGTCGAGCCGGGACCACCGCCTATTCTCACTTCGGAGGGCATTTTCCTGATCTACAACGGCGCGGACGATCACGATGCTTATGCCACCGGCTGGGTTCTGTTTGATAAGAACGATCCGACCAAGGTCATTGCTCGCGCCAACACCCCGATTTTTTCACCACAGCATGAATGGGAAAAAATCGGCCAGGTTCCGAATGTTGTTTTTGTCGAAGGCATGGTGCGCGAAAAGGATCGCTGGCTTTTCTATTACGGAGCCGCGGACAAATATGTGGGTGTAGCGTCGGCCCCGGTGAAATAAGCGGGCTTACGATCTGACCTCTACTCACAAAGGGCGGCCGCGCCGGCGATGCCTGCATCTTCCCCGTAGCGAGCGGGTAACAGGGGAATGCTCATGGGGTCGGGATTCAGGCATGCGCCTTTCCACCGCTCCTGGATGTCTTTGAGAAACGGCCTGAACATCAGGGACGCGCCTCCCCCGATTGTGATTACATCGGGATCCAGAAGGTCGATAACGTTTCCCAGCCAATAGGCGAGCATATCCAATGTTTCGAGCATCACCTCGCGCGCGGCCGCGTCGCCTTTTTCATAGGCCTTTGCCACCAGGTGGCTGGTGACTTCCTGCGGATTGCCTCCTGCCAATTCCAGCAGCAAGGATTTTGGAAACGTCGCGAGTTTTTGGCGCGCGCGCCTCGCAATTCCAGGCCCGGCCGCTAGTGTTTCAATGCACCCACGCTTCCCGCAGTTGCACCGTGGCCCTTGCATATCGATTCCGATGTGCCCCCCTTCGCCGGCGGCCCCGGTGTGTCCGTGATAGATCTTTCCGTCAAAAACGATTCCCGTACCGATGCCCGTGCCGATCGTGGCGTAAAAGACCTTCCGGTAGCCTTTAGCGGCTCCCCACCTGGTCTCAGCCAAGGCGGCGGCGTTCGCATCGTTGTCGATTTTAATCTCCACTCCATAGCGGCCGCGCATTTCCTCAGCAAGGGGATAGTTGTGCCAGATGGGAAGATTCGGAGGATTGATGACCACCCCCGTGAGCGGATTGAGCGGACCAGGAGCACACACCCCAATGGCTTCAATTTCCGGTCGGCTGCCTAACTTGGAAAACAGGCCGTCAATCGCCCGCGACACGGCGTCGAGACCACCTCTGGGTTCTCCAGTGGTGACCATAGGCGCGCGGCTCTGCTCGCGAATCTCTCCCGTCGCGTCAACCAGCCCAACGGCGACCTTGGTTCCGCCGATATCTACGCCCAAAATCACTTTGTTTTTCATCTCAAATTCGGACTATCTCAACCGAAGCGGTGGCCCTATCGGCTGTTCTATAACGCCCGGAAATTCGTCCCAAATTATACAAAGAACAATTCTGGAGCGATTCGAAAAGCGCATCGCCGTAGCAGGTTTTTGCGTTAGCTGTGGAAAAACTGACTGACCCGGGTGTCGCTAGAAGCTACTCCCAGCCGCCACCCAGGGCCTGGTAAAGCTGCACCAGCGCATTCAGTTCGTTGCCTTGGGCCTGCGCCAGGGTTAATTCCGCCGAAAAGAAATTGGTTTCGTTAGTCAGGACTTCCAGATAGTCCGTGCTGCCCGCCTGGAAACGAAGCTCGGAAAGTCGCGCCGCATCACGCGCAGATTCGACAAGTTGTTGCTGTTGAATGCGGAATTCGCGGTATTTGCGGTAAGCCACCAAAGCATTCGATACATCGCGGAAGGCGCCTTGAATCGTCTGCTGATATGCCAGCAACAATTGCTCGTGCTGCGCTTCTGCCAGGCGCACGCCGGACCTGAGCCGCCCGCCTTCAAAGATCGGCTGCGTGATACTTCCCACCAGAGTCCACGCTCCGGCCGGGCCGGAAAACAGATCAGTCAGACTCGGGCTTTCGAATCCTGCGGTCCCCGTCAAAGCAATTTGCGGGAAATAAGCGGCACGCGCGACGCCGATCTGTGCATTCGCCGCAATAAGATTTGCCTCGACTTGTCGAATGTCTGGGCGCCGTTCCAAAAGTGCGGAGGGAATGCCGACGGGGACCTCCGGCGAATGCGGTTCTTCGGTAAGCTTCAAACCGCGGGGAATATCGCCTGGGTTGTTTCCCAAAAGAATGCTGATGGCGTTTTCCTGCTGGGTAATCTGACGCTCCAGATCAGGAACTTCCGCAGCCGCCGTATAAACCAACTGTTCCGACTGCCGGACGTCCAACAGGTTGTTGATTCCGTGTTCTTCGAGCGTTTTCGTCAGCTCCAGGGAATCCTGGCGGGAACTCAGGGTGCGCTTGGAAATTTCAAGCTGCAGATCCAACTGCCGCAGCGTGAAGTAAGAACTCGCCACATTGGCGACCAGCGTGGACATAACCTCTTTTTGCGCCCACTTATTGGCCAGAAGAGTCGCGCGCGACGCTTCTGTCGCTCTCCGGTAGCGGCCCCAAAAATCCAGGTTCCAGGCGGCCGAGGCAGACACCTGTCCTTGCGTAAGCTCGTAGCTCGGAATGGGCCCGATCTTTGGACTTTGCGTGCCGGTGACATTCCCGCCCACGCTCAAGGAAGGAAGCTGATCGGCGCGAGTGATTCCAAGCTGTGCCTGCGCTTGCAGAACTCGCGTAGCCGCGATGCGCAGGTCGTAATTGTTCTTGAGCGCCGTGCGAATCAGTCCCTGTAGCTCTTTATCCTCGAAAACTTCCCACCATTTTTCCTCACCCAACGAAGCGACGCCGGCGCCAGCCGGGTTATTCGCCTTTGGCGAAGGTGTGGCTGGGTCAGAACTCGGTGTTTCTGCAGAAGCATCTCCCCGGAAAGAAGCCGGAGCGTTTACGGCTGGCCTCTTATAGTTCGGGCCGACGGTGCAGGCGGCCATCGCAAGCACAGCCGCGCCAACCATCAACGCCAGCAAGATTTGCGAACGATTGCGCATAAGCGTTTTTGTTAATCTCCCTCGTGCTCTTCTAGCGCATAGGCCGGGCTTGCTTCGCCCGCCTGCGGAAAATGCCTACGCGTCGACCGGAAGAAAGAGAACCGGTCGAGCACCTTCTCCTGGAACTCTTCCAGGTACAAGTAGATGGCCGGCGTGACAAACAAGGTCACAAACTGGGACACGATCAAGCCGCCAATCACCACCAATCCCAGCGGACGACGCGAAGAACCGTCGGCGCCATACCCAAGGGCGATTGGCAAGGCGCCCAGCAGAGCGGCCATCGTGGTCATCATGATCGGGCGGAAGCGCTCCATGCTCGCGTCGTGGATCGCTTGATCATCTTTAACCCCCCTCTGCACGCGCTGTTCCGCAAAGTCGACGATCATGATTCCGTTCTTCTTCACGATGCCCATCAGCATGAACATGCCGATGTAGGCATACAGCGAGGCCTCTTCCTTGAAGAGCCAGAGGGTAAACAATCCACCGAGCAAGGCCACCGGTAGCGAAGAAAGCACCGTAATCGGATGCAGGTAACTCTCATAGAGAATCGCAAGTATCACGTACATTACGAACACCGCCACCAGCATGAGGACGGCCAAGTCGGAAACCGTGTTCTGAAACGTCAGCGCCTCACCCTGCAGCGATCCTTGAACTCCCGGAGGCAAAATCTGCTTGGCCGACGCCTGGACAAACTGGGTTGCCGGGCCAATCGCATAGCCCGGCTTCAGGTTGAAGAACAGGGTCACGCTAGTGAACTGGTTGATGTGGTTGACCGCCTGGGGACCGATTACCGGATGCGCGCTCGTCACCGCGTTCAGAGGAATCATGCGCTGGCCATCGTCACTCTTGATGTAAAGCTTGCCCAGATCCTCGGGCCCCGCGCGCTCGTCGTCGGCCACTTCCAGAATCACCTGGTACTGATCCGTAGTTTTCTTGATCAGATAGCTGTAATTCTGCGAATACGCGTCGTGCAACAGCGTCAGAATCCGCGTTTCAGAAACGCCGTAGAGCTTGGCCTGATCCCGCAGGATATCCACCTGCAGATTCGGGGTGTGATTGTAGAGGTCGGAATTCACAAACAGAAATCCCGGATATTCGTGCATCTTTGCCATCAGCTTGCCCGCGGTGTCATACACTTCACCCGGATCGATTCCCGAAAGCGCAAAAGCAAATTGCCCCTGCACGTTGGCCGTGGCCCCTGTGCTGATCTCAAGGGCCGGGTTCGGCTGCAAAAATGCCATCGCCCCGGGAATCGTGCCTGCGATTCCGCCCATCAACTCACCTGCCACTTGCTGGATCGGCGGCCGCTGCGAGGGAGACTTCAAAAATGCGATCAGAAATGCCTGGTTCGATCCCAGAAACGCGCTGTTCCCGCTCATCGTGAACGTGCTGCGCACTGCGGGATTGGCGTGCAATATCTTTTCCGCTTGTGTCTGATAAGCATGCATCTGCTCGGGAGAAGTTCCTTCCTGTGCGACCAGCACACCGCGGATAAAAGAACTGTCCCCCACGGGCAGAAACGATTTCGGAACAACGTAGAACAAGTACGCAGTTCCGGCGAGACACGCGGCCCAAGCCACGGCTGAAATCCAGCGATTTCGCAGGAAGAACCACAGGTAGCGGCCGTAAACATCCAGCACCCGGCGTTCGATGCCGCCGATCACCCGCTCCACCCAAGTTTTCTTCGCGTTTGCGCCACGATTGCTCAGCAACCTCGACGTCATCAGCGGTGTCAATGTCAGAGAGACGATTCCGCTCGCCAGAATCGAAATCACGATAGTGATCGAGAACTCGCGGAAGATGCGCCCCATCAAGCCGCTCATAAATACCAGCGGGATGAAAACGGCGGCCAGCGAAAGCGTCATCGCCAGAATCGTAAAGCTGATCTCTTTGGCCGACGCGAGGGTGGCATCCAATGCGTTCCGGCCTTCCTCCATCAGCCTCACGGTGTTCTCGAGAAACACGATGGCATCATCCACCAGGAATCCGATGGCGAGCGTAAGCGCCATCAAGGAAAGGTTGTCGAGGCTGTATCCAAGGATGCCCATCGCTACGAATGTCAACAGTAACGACAGCGGCAGCGCAACGGCTGGAATCAACGTATCCGTGGCTCGCCCAAGGAAGACGAAGATCACCATGACAACCAGAACAAACGCGATGTAGAGGGTGGTCTGCACGTCCTTAATACTCGTGACGATGGTCTGCGAGCGGTCGTAGGCCGTGAAAAGCCGGACAGAACTCGGAAGTTGCGATTGAATCGATGGCAACAGGTCGCGCACCGACTTGGCCACGTCCACGGCATTTACCCCCGCCCGCCGAAAGACGCCGATGAAGACGTTGGCCCCCGGTTGTGGGTAGCCACGAACCCAGACACGCATGTCAATGCGTTCGTCCTGCACTCCTTGCTTGGCGGTTGCCACATCCTTCAAATAAACCGGGGCGCCGTTGGCCTGTCCGACAATCAGCCCGTTATATTGGTCCGCGGTCATCAGCTGCCCTTGCGGTTGCAACAAGAAGCTGCGATGCGGACCGTCGAATTGCCCAGCTCCGGTATAGGAAGTGCCGCTTTTGACCGCATTGGTCAGATCTTCCAGCGTGATATTACGGGTTGCCATCGTCGAGGGATCCGCTTTGATGCGCACCGCCGATTGCGTTCCGTAAATCGCAACCTGGCTCACTCCTGGCAGAATGCTGATCCGTTCGCCGATCTGCGTGTTGGAGTAGTCGTAAAGTTGCCCCTCCGTCTCTGTGTCGCTCACGATGGCGATATACATGATCGGCTGATCGTTGGGGTTGGTTTTCGTAAATGTGGGAGGACTCGGAAGGTCGACCGGTAACTGCCCGCTGGCCCTCGTAATGGCCGCTTGCACGTCGGTGGCGGCGCCGTCAAGACTCTTTGAAAGGTCAAATTGAAGCACAAAGCTCGAGTGACCTTGTCCATTGTTCGAGGTCACCATCTCTAACCCGGGGATTTGCATGAACTGCCGCTCGAGCGGCGTGGCCACGTTGTTGGCCATCGTTTCCGGAGTGGCTCCCGGATAATTCACCTGCACCTGAATTACAGGATAGTCGACGGCGGGGAGGTCGCTAACAGGTAGCCTCGAGTAAGCAAATACCCCAAACAGGATGACGGAGACCGTGAGGGCCACGGTCATCACTGGTCTTCGAACAAATGGTTCAGAAAGGTTCACGAGCGACCTCCGGGCGCTTTCGGGTCACCGTTCGGCGACGGAGCAGCCGCGGGTGTTCCTGTATCGACGTGAACTTTGCCTCCAGGCTGCACCAACAAGTGCCCGGCCAGAACCACGCGTTCACCCGCAGACAAGCCGCTAGTGATCACGACATCGCTGGCCTGGCGCTGGCCCAACGTAACTGGGCGCAGCTCGGCAGTCTCATCCGTCTTAATCACATAGACAAACGGCCCTTTCTGGCTGATCTGGGTGGCCTGACTTGGCACCAGGACCGCGCTCTTCTGCGTGGCCAGAACCAGCTTGACGTTGACGAATTGCCCCGGCCAAAAATGGCGGTCCGGATTCGAAAGCGTGGCCCGGAGATTAACCGTCCCGGTGGAGTTCTGCACGGCATTGTCCAGGAACTCTACCCTTCCGAGGCGGGCGTTGTTTTCCGCATCGCCGGGCAGCCGCACCAGGGCTTTCAGCATTCCCTGCTGCATCTGCTTCTGCACTTGCGGAAGGTCGGCTTCGGTTATGGTGAAGTTAGCGTAGATCGGATCGAGCCGTTGAATCGAAAGCAGGGGGGTGGTATTCGATTGCACCACGTTGCCAACGTCAACCAGGCGCGCACCGGCACGGCCGTCAATCGGCGAGTGGATGTAGCAATAATCCAGATTAATCTGCGCGGTTTCGATAGCCGCTCTGGCAGCCTCGACCTGCGCCGCGCTCACGTCCACGGTGCTCTTCTTCGTGTCGTAGTCCTGCCGCGAAATAGCGCGTGTCCCGACGAGTTCCTCATCGCGCGCAAACTGCACCTTGGCCAGCTCCAGCGCCGCTTCCGCCTGTGCTAGGTTCGCTTTGGCCGAGTCGAGCTGCGCTTTGAACGGGCTGGGTTCGATGACAAACAGTAACTGCCCCTTCCGCAGGCTATCACCATCCTGGAAGTGGCGTTCCGTAATGCGGCCCGCGACTTGCGGTGTCACGTTTACCGACTCGAAGGCCGCATTCCTCCCGATTTCATCCAGGTATCGCGGTACGTCCTGGGCCGTTGCGTTCACTACCGTCACCAACGGCGGTGGTAAGGTCGCGGGACTATCCGCGCGAACATTGCCGCGGTTGCAGGAAACGCTGCTCGCCAAAAGCGGCAGCAACACCAGAATCAGTGCGCCGTTTTTCCACTGCGAATTCTCGCTACCAATCCAACTCGGGTGCCCCATTTGACCCCCTCCGACCCCTATTTTTTCGCTGCTTTAAACTGTTTATTGACACCCCGAACCTGTCCGCGGGTAGCTGCAGATCCTGGATTTGTGATCGCTGTAGTGAGCCCTGTGTGGGTGGGTCCCGTGGTCGCTCGTGTCTACTTTGCTATGGACGTGTGCGCAGCTGGTAGTATTTCGGCGCGTCCGCATGCCTTCGGACGCCGTCTTTCCCGGTTCACAGTCATCGTCCATCCCCCATAGAAGGAACTCGTCTGCCGGAATTTCTCTCACTCCGGCCTGCTTTGTTCGATGCGGCGTTTTCTTCGGCTGGTACTTAGATTGAGACTCGAGTCATCGGGAATTGGGCCAAGAAAAACAGGGAGACGCCCATGCGTGTAACACCATACCTCTGGAAGAAGTTAGGGGGTAATCTGGTGGAGACGGGGGAGGTGAACCCCGGATACAAGTTTTAGCTCGTACAGCGGTTTAGCAATTTCCCAGTTCCACAGCCTGGTGTTCGGCGCAAAAGGTTTCTGCATGCCATTGTCTGTCCACATCCCTGCACCTCACCGCGTTCCCGATTACCGGCGTCTGGGCGACCCTCGCCGGCCTTTCGAAGGCGGAAGGTCCATGTCCATTCCCAACGAATCAGTCCTTCGTCGCTCGCTTGAAGAACGCTCTCCATGCGGGTGAGCCAGAAACACGAACGACACTTACCAGCTCCCACCCCTGCCCGCCCAGCTGATTCGCTTGATCGACAACCTCTTGTTCGCTAGTAGCACTGATCATTTTGTACTCCCAGAGTTGGTCCTCCCCATCCCCTGGTGGACTAGAGACGTTCAACGCAATTGGCTGACTATGGGACCGGCCGTTCGCGGAACCCGTGACCACCACCGGAAATGCCCCGTTGGCTGCACTGGGCAGTGCGCTTAGGGCCACAACTGTCTTCCCGTTTGGGCCCGGCGTGATGTGAGAAGTAACGCCGGCAGGCAATCCGGACAAGTTGAAGCTGACGTTAGACACATTGCCCCCTCCAACGGAAGCAGCGGTCACGTTCACCGTAGACGACCCGCCCCTGTGCAAGTGCACGGAAGCTGATGACAGGGAAAGACTGAAATCGCCGTCGGAAGGGCCGGGATTGAAAGCGATGTCCAGTACAGGATGCAACTCAATCACATTTGGAGCGGCCCCGTGCTGATTGTGGAAGAAATCGAAGAAGCCGACTCCCGTTACGCGTACCGGTATATTTGCGGTCTGGAAGGAGGATCTTGCCGTGAACTGTGCGTCAAATTTTGAGCGCGCACTGGCGATCTGGTCGGCAAACGGACTGCCTGCATCGACACAATTGGGGGAGGGAATTTCCGCCACCATTGTGTTTCCCTGGTCATCCTGAAGCACGAGATGGTAATCCGAATCTCCCGTTGAACCGCTCTCAAGCTTGAAGTCCATCAACGTGGCGTCGACAACAAATACTGTGTTCTCCGTCGGAGCGAAGCGGCTGTCGGTTGGCAACGGGTTTGGCGGCTGAAGTGCCGTAAGATCGCCGATCGTTGCACTTTGAGGATGAGCTAGATCAACCTGCGTGACGCCTGAGTCGGTTCCGGTCTTCACGGACCACCGCTCTTTGCCGCAACGTTGCGCAAAGCTGGGTGCCGCAAGAGGGCAAAACAGCAACAATGCCAGTGCAAATTTCTTGGTTCTACCCATCATCTCCTCCGTTGGATCCCCGCGGATGGACTTCGGCGTGTGGATTACGTGGTGAACGCCAAAGTGCTGCGTCTGCAGGGTACAACGACAACTGGGCCGATCTCCCTTTTCGGCCCTAGTCCCGGATCATGGATCCCTCCGCCTCATTGGGTTGCGTTTCTCGCGGATAGGAACGTTCCCGAGGAGCTGATTAACGCCACGTTCGCGGCCAACAGTGTCGATAGAGAGAAGAAGAATTGGCGGCCGGTCCAAGACATGTATCGAATGACTCCGAAAAACCGACTGACGAGCCTGAAGGGATTTCCCTGCCGGTGGCGTTTTAGCAAAAGACAGTCGATGTGGAGGACAAAATGGCCATGGAAACCAAGAAAGCAGCGTCCATTCCCTTTGACCAATTTACTGAATCCACGCTCACGGCTGTCTTCCGTGCCGTTGAGGCCCAAAAGCTCGCACATGTTCCGATAATCATTGGAATCGTGTGGAACCCTCAAGCCCTTCAAGGCGTTCAGGAAGCGGCGAAGAAGGCATAGCGCACACCTATGGAACGAGAAGTGGCGGCCAGTGGCAGTCGAGCGCGAATGTGTCCCAGTGGGCAACCGCACATGAGCGGCGCTTCCGCATTTGCAGTCATTCAGGGGACCGCGACTAAGCCGAGCGCTGCTTATCTCGACCGTCTTGTTCCTCTGACACCGGAAATACTCGCGCTGAGCAGTCCCGCAGAGCCTACGGAGGTGTTTCGGATCGGAGCTGCGTGTGCCGGTAATTGCTGTCGGCACTTCTCAGAGGGCCGGTGCCAACTAGTCACTCGGCTGGTTGCGATCTTGCCCACGGCCGTGTCATCTCCACCACCCTGCGCCCTTCGAAATGGCTGCATGTGGTGGCACCAGGAGGGAGTTGCGGCTTGCCTACGGTGCCCGCAAATTGTCACGCGAATGTATGGAGCAAGCGAGTCCCTGAAAGAAGCGGCCAGTCCACGATGAAGCGTCCTCCAATTCCCTAGCTCCGTCCGAGAAACGTTCGTTGGCAGCTAAAACAGGAGAGTCCCATGAAAACCCCAGCCCCAAACAAGACTACGCAGATGATCGCCATCCCGGGCAGCACCCGACACGCCGTACCGGAAGCCAAACTAATAAAGAAATCAGATCAAACGACTCGCATTCGAGTCAGCATCTACGCTCGACGGAATCCCTCCGGACCGGGGAAAAGTCCCTTCCCGTCGGATACGATGAGCAATACGCTTCCACGCGAGCGGCATTATCTCAAGGATGACGAATTTAACTCCACCTTTGGTGCTGATCCCGCAGACCTCGACAAGATCGCTGCCTGGGCACAAGCCAACAAGCTGAAAGTGCTGGATCGTAATCCCTCTAAGCGCCGTGTGCTGGTAGAAGGGACGATTGGAGGCATCAGTCACGCTTTCAACTTGCAACTTAACGAATACGAGCACCCGAAGACGGGTCGATTCCGTGGGCGTGTCGGCGAGATCCATGTACCACCAGATCTGTTTGGCATAGTGCAAGGGGTGTTCGGACTCGATACGCGTCCGGTAGGCCGGTCGCGTCGGAGACGAGGTAACTTTCAGAAGGTGGACTTTGAGAGGTTGCAACCCCAAGCGATAAGAAAAGACAAAGGACTAAGCAAAAGCACGCCCGCAAATCCCTTTCCTGGTACGTTCTTTCCCGGTGATTTGGCAGGATTGTACAACTACCCGGACACCCTGACTGGGAACGGCCAGAATATCGCTATCTTTGCCTTCAATGGAGATGGCCCCGACCCACGGGGTGGCTATGAGCTGTCAGCCCTCCAGAATTTCTTCGAGCAGGTTCTTGGTGGAAAGACCCCTCAAATCAAGGACGTTGTCGTGCAAGGTCGCGGTAATGATCCGGGTCCGGACACGCAAGCTTCTTCCAAGCGCGGAGACTCCACTGGTGAAGTCATGCTGGATATGTGCGTGGTGGGTTCTTTGGCTCCCGCAGCAAGCATCTTCATGTACTTCACAGAATTCACCAGCCAGGGTTGGGTAGATGCATTGCATGAGGCAATCACCGACGGCAATCAGATCTCGGTGATCTCGATCAGCTACGGTAACCCGGAAGACGATCCTCAAGGCGCATGGACACCCATGGGCGTCCAGTTGGTGAATCAAGCCTTCCAAGCAGCTGCTGCCAAAGGAATCACAATCTGCTGTGCCTCGGGAGATGACGGTTCAAGTGATCAGGTGACAAGCGGCGCCCACGTAGATTTTCCTGCCTCCAGCCCGTTCGTGCTCGGAGTTGGGGGAACCAAGCTCGTGGCCTCAGACAGCACGCCGTCGGCTATTGCCGCAGAGACCGTCTGGAACGAAGTTCTCCAAAATGAAGGAGCGACTGGCGGCGGCGTTAGCGCCGTATTTAGCAAGCCTTCGTATCAAGACTCCGTCGGTGTCCCGCCATCAGCCAATCCTCCTCATAACATCGGCCGGGGCGTTCCTGATGTTGCGGCAGATGCGGATCCTGTCACGGGCGTCGTGGTCATGCACGTTGATGGGAAACATCTGGAACCCATCGGCGGCACAAGCGCTTCGGCACCGCTGTGGGCCTCTCTTATCGCTCGCCTCAACGAGGGCCTTACGGCACGTTGTGGCTTTCTGAATCCCATCCTCTATGGACGATTCTCAAGTGGCGTGCTGCGCGACATAACCTTCGGCAATAATGGCGCGTATTCGGCGGGCCCGGGATGGGATCCGTGCACGGGCTTAGGCACGCCCCGCGGCGATCCACTATTCCGAGCCCTCTCTGGCGCGACAGCACAAGCTAAATCAGCAATCGGTTGATCGATTGAGAGGCTAGGTGTAGTTCAGCGAAGTTGCAGGAGCAGAACTGCAGTGCAAACAGGGGATATTTCTATTGCGTGACTCGGGGGACTTGTCTCACTGAGGCACGGAAGGCAACTTCTAGGTTCGCTTACTAATCGGGTAAGCGACTCCGTACTGAACGAACTCAAATCCGGGGGCATCCCGCAACCAAAAGTTCCGGGAGGAGCGTCATGAACATGAATATCGTTCGTTGTGCGTTGCTGATACAGGGCAAGGACTGGCTAAGCCAATTGCCTTCTCTTAGCGATGCAGCTCGGCAGTATGGACCGTTTTTTTTCTCCTTATTCCTGCTGGGAGGGGTAACTGTCTGGGCGCAGAGATGGTATAGCGCACTAATCAAACGAACAAACCCGCCGGCAACGAAGACAGACCGAATCGTATATGCGTCGATCCTCCTTCCCAGTTTTGGGGTGGGCTTGGCATTGGTCATATTCTCGGTAAATTGGTGGGCCAAATATAATCCAAACACCTATTTGTTCCGGGGAGTCTTCAAGAACCTTCACACCTACGAGCAGATCGATTCGGATGGGGAGATCTTCTTCCACACGATCACGAAAAACCCCATGGGAAAAGGGGATTTGATTCACAACGTACAGTTTATGGCTGTGCAAAATACCCCCTTCCGGCCGGGCCAGATTGTTTCCATCGATTTCTCAAAGGGCGATGGCGAGGCCCAAACGCTTCAGTTTATTTATGACAAAGATGAGGCGGAGCCAGCCTATACGATTGACTTTGATCCGCAGACAGGCAAAAACTCAATCAAGCTCCAGCCAAGTTCCTCCGTTAAAGCGGGTTACTTTCTAGCGCCGACAACGGTCTATGCGGCCACTTGGGGTGAGGAAGAACAGAAGGCGCAAAGTCAACGGAGTGAACCGTTTTCACAAATGAAAATGATTCCTTCAGACTCTCCCTTGCAGTTCATCGAACCGCTTCAAAATCCGAGAAGTGACGTCGGAATGAAAATCCGGATGGTCGAGAAGTTAGCTTCTAAAGAGTCAGGGGAACGAGACAAGATCCTGTCATTAACGACGGATTATGAGCCGGTACTCGTTACCCTTTTGGACCTCACGCGTCATTCTGATAGGGAGCTGGCGTACAGAACCATTCATTTGCTCGAAGCCTTTGACAGCGATTCGTTTGTTGTGAAGTCTTTGAGAGCCAGCGATGCAGATATACGGCGGGCTGCGGAGACATCATTCTTTCACATGGAGCGTCCGCAGGCCGAGCGGGTCCTGGGCATGCTGCAAACTCGCCAGGATCAGGTCTCAGGGAACACCTTGCAAACGCTGCGTCAAGGCATCGGGTCGCTGCTCCTCCGCCCGACAGGTTCTCCCCAAGGCGACCGATACTATGTGAGAGCCACGTGGAACCCCAACGAGGAAAACGTTTCGCAATGCCTTACCAAGTTGTTCAATTCAGAGCTTTACTCGAACCGCTCCATCGCCAAGGAGTCCGACCTGATGAAAAACCGCGGGAGCCGCTTAGTGTATTGGTATTCCAAAGAGTGGGCGATCTCGATCGCAAAGGGAATCACTGGTTGCGGGGGCCGGGCTCAGTATGTAACGAGCGACCAGTAGAAACTGGAATCACGCTCCTCGAAATCGAGGCCGCGAACAGCTGGAAGGCCATCGGCGAAGCGGTTTTGGGTGCGCAAACTCACGAACTCATAATCTCTGGCCGGACTCCCAGCCTCTTGACAGTTCCCTTAGTCGGTTGAGAAGCTTCTCCCCATTCGGCGTGCCCCAACCTGTGCAGGGATTCCAACCTGGACATGCGCGGTAGCCGCAAACAGCAAACGGATCGTTCTGGCCTTCTGTGACGCTACTGAATGCCTGCTGGACCTTATGATCCTTGTACAAAAGCGGATTCAGGATCCCAACGGGAGGCGATCCTTGTATTTTCAGTCCCTCATTGATGCGGGCTACCAATGCACCCCAAAAGGCAGCCGCAGCACTAGTGCCCATGCCGCTGTGATAGCAGCCTCCCACATAAATGTTGTGGTCACCCGCAGGGCCTGCGACGTCCGGGAGTTGTCTACCGTCGAACCGGGAATCACGTCGCGGCGCCATCTTCGAAGTGGCTGCCCATAGGCGCGGTTGCCAGGTTGGCCTTTCCAAAATGTCGCTGATTCCTCCACCGGAAGCAAATCTGTTTCGCACATTCCAAACCACTTCACTGCCGTCCGCGTGAAAGACTGTGCCGCCACAAGCCAGGACAAAGGGACTGGATGCTGGGAAATTGACCCGGCAATAACCGGAACCGTCCGTGGCGCAGCCGTCGTCGCCGGAAGCCGCGCAAATGGTGATTCCCTTTCCTGCCGCTTCTTCAAAGAGCCGATTCAGAGTTCGTACGGTGCCCGGGGTCCACCAATCTTCAGCAGCCCCCCAACTAATGGAGAGAACCGATAGTCCATGCTTGGTATCGGAAACGGCCCGGGAAACACCCTTGATCCATCCCTTCTCGTCGTTGGTCGAGAAATAGGTGACAATTCGCGCTCCCGGAGCCAATGCGCCTGCAACTTCAATGTCGAGCGCCACTTCCTTATCGTGCTCCGAGTAGAAGTTTAGCTGGGTGGCGGATAAATTTTCGAAGTGAATGTCGGGTACCGGCCCATCCAGAGACAGGAAGTATCGCTCGAGATCGCTGGCAGCAACGCTTCCCCCGAACTCGAGGATACCGATGCACTCTCCTTTTCCGGAAAGACCCGACGGAAAAGCGTATCGGTCCGCAAGATATTGGATAGTGGAAAGATGCGGCGTCTTTTCTCTCCTGCTGGTTTGTTAGGACTATTCTTTACGCCCGGAGACATTGCTCTGTCCGGCTAGGCTCGGCCTTTGCTCTCACTGAAGAATCACCACGGGCGCACGACAATCATTGCCGCTCTTTACAAAAGCTTGTGTTCCAGGCGCGTGGGACGGCTCATCGAAGCAGAGCCACCAATCGACCCCAGCGAGGCCGGCCAGATGATCGAAACACTCGATGGCGTCATGATGCTCCTGATCTTCAGCCGTAACCGAGGCATACCGCACCTCGGCATCGGCGAATGTTTGCCCGAGGTCCGGCGCATCGAAGTCCGCCACCCAGGACGCCGTCTTGGCACCGTCGAATACAAGCATGAGAGGCTTTGAGAGATCCGCCTCGTAGTAAAAGCGAAGGCCCGTGGCATGCGATCTGAGTTTACCTGTCGGCGAAATACCGGAGTTATAGATGACTTCGACATCCCCTGGAATCAAAGGAACGACGAGTTGAGGAACAGGGACGACCAAGCAAAAGTACGCTTGGGCATATACCGGCTTCGCGGCTTCTGACGCGTCTAGTATAGTTTTGCCGGGGTCGTAAAGCCGGTGGCGAGCAGCAGGAGTTTGCTTGGCAAAAACCGGACCTTGGATATGGTAACGTCGCCCATGACCCATACGATGCCGGCCACTTAACGGGAACTCTTTCTTCGCGGTGAAAATCCCAGCCGCGTGCCTAGGACACTTTGGAGCGTAGATCTCCACTTCTTTGTCCGTGAAGCGATATAGAAATGGCCCGTGAAAGGACAGCTGTAGTGTACCCATCGAAGTCCCCCCAAGTAATTTCAACTCTTGCCGAACGCGGAGAAACTGGCCCAATAGAAGGGGTGGGAATATTCCCTTCTGGTCCTAAGCTTATGGGCCGCTTCCCAGAGCCCGACCGAAGCGCTTTTCCCAGACAATAACTGGACATAAAACTGCTCCATGAGATCGCTGGTATAGCGGGAGTTCACCGCCCATCGGCTCGCAACAACCTCTGAGACACCGGCACCTACAAGAAGCCTGGCCAGGCTGTCCTGGTCGTCGAACACTCCCGTACTGCCGTTGGCTGTGTAGCACGCGGATAAGACCGCTAGTTTTAGTCCCGAGAAATCTCGTGCTCTGATCCTCGACACATCCATGACAGCAGAATCGCCCAGGAGCAGACCGACCCCGTCACGGGAAGGTGCGGCATGGCCCGAAAAATGGAAAATTTCCGCTTCGCTCACCCGCTCCGCAATCCGCCCATAGTCTGCGTCGTTATTCAGCAGCAAAACAGAAGAACGAAACTGCCGGGCTATTTCCTTTGCTTCCTCTTCCGCGTCTAGAAGAGGTCTACGACCGTTTGTTTCAGGATCCGCAGCAATAACAATTCGGCTTTCTTTGGAGATACCCGCGGAAGCGACGGAAGGTGCGATGTAGTCAAGGCCCGGAGACAGAGAGATCCCAAAGCGATCTCCGAGGAATGTACCCTTTCCGTCCATCAGAGTTTCAAACGGGATCAGCCACAGAGCTTGATCAGGTTCGATCACCAGATGGGTGTACGAATCCAGGAGGGGTTCGATGGGCTGAAAGAGCTTGCCGTAAAGTATGCGACCCTCAGCCTCGAGCGTGTTTAGACTGGAGTCTGGGCGTGAACAGTCATCTCCATATCGGCGAGCGAGTGATTGAATTTCATCACCGGAAATGTCGATCCTGTGTTGAACGACTCCTGCATGGCTGTAGACCCACACGACGCTTATCCCCGGAAATACGGCAAACGAGACGATGGCAGTACCCGTGGGAAGCTCGGAGGAAATAGGCAGCAGGTCTACGACCGTGGGAGAATTGTTTTTTGGAGACCTCCTGTCTTTTCCCACAGAGCCTCCACGCAGAGAGGCCCCTTTAAACCATTCCCACTGGGCAAAGGCCTCTGTCGGAGGGCCGCCCAATTTGAGTTGGACCATGGCTCGATAGGCGCGGTCGGCTTTGCGGCTCCATAGGAGCCTCGCCCGTTCGTCACCGTCCATTCGCAAGGAATCTTCCGCTAACCCCAGTGCCTTTCCTAGTTCTTGAGCTGCTAGATGGGAATTGCCAAGTTCAAAGTAAGCGAGACCAAGATTTCGAAAATAGTCGAACGCAAGGTCCTCGTCCGATAGCGTTTGCGCCTGCTGGCGCAAGACCTCAAGCCGCCGAATGGCCTCGCCCGGCTGGGAACGAAGCAGTTCCACTTTCGCAAGACCAACTTGCGCCTCAAACTCCAGATTCTCTTTCCGCGTCCCTGCCTCGGAGCGGGCGGATAAGGTGAGCGCTTCGTTGAGAGTTTGTTCGGCTGCCGAAAGATCGCGGGTCATCAGGAAGGCATTTGAAAGCCTGCGTTGCTCCATTGCGCGCATGTCAACATCAGGATCTTCGGCGATGAATCGGATTCCCTCCTCAATGAGCTGCACATCGAGAAACCATTGCTCCGTGTCTTCTGCGATAAGATCCAGGCCCGCGTAGAGACTGTAACCCCGCATGAGCGGGTAGTCGCCGACCCAATAGCGATGCAGCCCCTCAGCAAAAAAGTGCCATGCCGATCGCGTGTCCCCCATATATTCGTAAAGGTTAGCGAGCGAGCCGATTGCCCGAAGTTCAAGGGAAGGATAGTGATGGAGCCTGGCCGAAGTGAGCGCCTCCGAGGCGAGTCTACGTGCCTCCTCCGTATTTAAGTTCAGGCAAGCCGCCGATTCTAGAAGAAGCTGAGCGTGGAGCCAAGGGTATCTTCGACCGACGCGGATGTCGTTTCCGGCGCTAGCCTCGGAGAGACAGCGCGTGGATTCATGGGCGAGCTGGTCCGCATAACTTGCTTCGAATCGCCCAAGGGACTCACCCGCCTGGTTGCCGGAGCGGTGGAAGAGAGCCGCTGCATGGATCGCGGCCTGGCGTGCGTGGTCTAGATCGGTTGTCTTGGCTGATCGGATTGCGTCAATCAGAGAGAACAAACCTTCTCGCGAAGAGGGCCCGTTGTTAAGACCCTGGAGAAAATCAGCCAGCCAATGCTCACCGTGTCTTCGAACCAGAATCCGGGCGAGGCGATCAGATGCCATACGCTCTGGCATGGTTCCGCGCTCCGGCCGCGGTGGGTTTGCATATGCTCTGGGGACCCAGTCCAGCAGAGCCAGTTCAACGTATTGTTCAATGCGTTGATCACATTCCGGGCAGGCATTTTCCGGATCGTCTCCCAGCGTGGCAAGGAATTCGGAAGGGCCGAGCAGGGGCTCCGCAGTCCGGTTCTTTTGCAGGTTGATCTTGTTTTCGAGCTCCGCCAACCGCGTCCGCGCCTCGTTGGCCCAGGGAGAGTTCCCATCAAGCTGAAGGTATCGGTGCCAATCCTCGACGGCTTGATGGTAAAGGAGCAGCCGTTCTGAAGCGATAGCCCGGTTAAATAGCGCAATGCTATCGCTCGGATTCTCAGCCAGTACCTGTCCAAGTAACTCCACCGAACGCCCGTAGTCCTCTGCGCGCTTCAGTACCTCCGCCTTGAGGAAATAGGCCGTGGCTAGGTCCGTCCTGGTGTTCGCACTCTGAGGTGCGGTGCGGTGGGCGTGCTCTAAAACCGAGACAGCGGACGAATAGTCCCCCTCCATGAGATCGGCTCGTCCCTGAGCGTCCAGCCAGTAAGGGTCATCGGGTTTGGCGGCCAATTCTTTGGCAATCACGACCTCGGCCTCAAGAAGAGCCGTTGGACGACGAATCCCGGAAGCTTCTCCCGCGCGAAGGGCTTGCACCGGAGCATAAGCCGCCCCAACCGTGCGCAGATCCGAACAACGTCGCTCCGAGTAAGCCTCCGCCAGTAGACGATCGACGGTCTTGCTCGACGGGACGTTTAGGCCTCGCCAAACTACAAATATAAGCATGGCGATGCTTGTGGCGCCTGCAAGCTGTAAGATAATTCCTCGCTTGTTCCACCAATCCCATTTCGATGGAGCGGTATGACGCCGGACCGAATGGGATTGCATCCGTTGGGCGATCATCTGTTGCCAGCCAGGCCCGGCACTTTGCAGTGCGTTCAGGACCTGCTTTTCTTCCTGGGTCGTTTCCTCGGCAAATTGTTCTGCTGCTGTTTTGAAAATGGGCCCACAGTGATCGCAACGGAGAGCGTGCTCGAATTTCTGATCCATCTCCAAAGGGGAACGGAGGCCCGCGACGAGTTCCATCCATTCCTGTTCCGATGGACATTTGGGTGTCCCCGCGCCAGCGTCTTTCGTGGACCGTTGGGCGGATAAGCGCGTCAAAATCGTCTCCTGTTCCAGCAACTGCTGGCACTCGCTGCACCCATCGAGATGACTCTTCATACGATTGCGCGCTTGTTCGGGGATTGCGGAAGCAGCTTCGCCGAGAATGCGTTCCGACACGAGCAGCCTCAGCTCGTATAGGTTCAAGTGTTGGACGGACGGCCTTTCCACTTCTCCACCCCTCTTCTATAACGAGCCAGCCCGCTTAAGGTCCTTCTCCCTGAGCCCAGGATTGCTAACCGGCCGAGGTTCTCCCTCCTGAGTCTGTTTGAACGCAGTTCTTACCAAGCGGTTCAGTCGAACCAGGGTGCTCTCTACACCCTTGGTGCTCAGATTCATGTTCGGAAGGGAAGCAATGGCACTGGCACTGAACCCCCACTGATAGTAAAGCCAGAAGATCCTTCGGCTGCGGCTCAACTCGCTGGGTGCCACACCCTGGATCAGGCAACGGTCTATCTCCTTGAACAGGATGTCCCGGTCGACGGAAGGAATTTGGCTCGACGGTACATTTCCTGAGTCCTTTTTCTGCTCGCAGTAAGGAGGTGGGAGACTCGCCGTAATGAACACGCCGCCGCGCTTTCTAGCCCGCGAGGACTTGAAATGATCATGCACCACGTTGGCCGTCACTACCTTTAGAAATCCAAAGATGGCCCCTGGATGTTCCGGTTGAAAGTTGCGAAGGAGACCGCAATCGTTCAGGCATAGCTTTAGAAAGGTTTCCTGAACCAGATCGTCAATTTGGCTCGCAGAAACTTCGCCCCAGCTTCGGGCGGTTCTAAACACCACGGTCGATATCAAGGGGTGAAAGCGCCGCACAAATTCGCTCCACTCCGCCTCACCCTTTTCCTTGAGGCAGGCGACCAACAGTTCATCCGCGGACAGAGACCTGTAGTCCAGGGGGCTGGCCCTCCCGTTGGACTAGATTGTACCGGAAACTCCCTCCCGCTCTCTATAGGAAGAATGGAAGTCGCTAGAAGGCCAATGGTTAACATTCAAAGTACACAGAATAGGTCAAGTTTGCATAGTTCAGAGAGAAACTGAATCTCTGAAGGCATTTGCCTCACGAATTCGTTACTAGCAACTAAGGAGGCAAGACCCTGACGAGCAGAGGGAAAAATCGAGGTCTGGGGTCCAGCGATCCGTAGACTGCTCCAACCGAGAGCCTCGATTAGGGCCCGGCTAGCCGCAATGGAAATCATTCTCAACGTTCGGGAGTTACCAGACGGCGCATTTCGCTGCGCTCGAAGAAAATGGATCGAGCTTCTATAACCCGGCAAACGAATCCTGTGGACGGAGGTACTTCATGAGTCACAAGCACGGCACTCCACTTCGCGGATTGATGTCTACGCAAAACTCGCCCCTATTTCAGGGACGGTTCGGCCGAATGTTTCGCTCACTTCCGGCCGCGGCCTTTGGCAGCACCGAAGCGGAAAATGTCGCTAACCTTACAAAACTCGGCGAGGCGATGTCTGCCGGGTTCGATTCTCCCAAGGATGGTAAGGATGACGAAGAGAGTGGAATTCCCGCTCTCTATACCTATCTCGGGCAGTTCATCGACCATGATATTACCTTCGATCCCTCGAGCAGCCTCCAGAAACAGGATGATCCCAACGCGCTAACGGATTTTCGGACGCCAGCCTTCGACCTGGACAACGTATATGGGCGCGGACCGGACGACCAGCCTTATCTTTATGACGGCGGCAATTCCTTCCTCCTCGGAAATCCCATCAGGGGCAGCAGCGATTCGAACGCAAAAGATTTGCCTCGCAACAATGCGAACCCGAGTCGGGCGCTCATCGGCGATCCACGAAACGACGAGAACAGCATCGTTTCTCAGCTTCAAGGTTTGTTTCTTCGCTTCCACAATCGAATGCTCGCGGACAATCCCGGCAGGGCTTTTGAAGATATTCAAAAATTGGTTCGCTTCCACTATCAATATGTGATTCTCAACGATTTCTTGCCCCAGATCATCCATTCAGACGTCATTCGCACGCTCAAGACCAACGGCCACTACGATCAGAGCAAACTCAAATTCTTTCACTGGAAGAATGAACCCTTCATGCCAGTGGAATTTTCCGTCGCGGCGTATCGCCTGGGTCACTCTATGGTCAGGCCGGGATATCGCCTTAACGATTCCGTGCTCCTTCCCATTTTCCCGGTTGCGGCTCCTCCCGCGGATCCACCAGGCTTGCCGGAGGGGTTAACTGGCTTCCGTGCGATGAACCCTAGTTGGGCCATCGACTGGGGCCGCTTTATTGACGTTGACGTGCGGACTTATGACGGGACCACTGAGGAAAACAAGAAGAGGTTGCAATTCGCATACAGGATCGATACCTCGGTCGTAAACCCGCTTTCCAACCTTCCGCCTTCGGTCGCCAGCAACCCCTCCTCACTTCCTACCAGGAATCTGTTGCGCGGCTGGCAAATGCGACTTCCGTCAGCTCAGCGAATTGCGGAAGCGATGGGAGTTGAGCCGCTCCGGGACACAGACATCCTGATTGGCAAGGGAGTTGACCGGCCCGCTGCAGGCGAAGAACCGGTTAGCATTACAACGATCAGCAACGTGTTCGCCAAAAATTGTCCTCTGTGGACCTACATTCTCGCAGAGGCCATGAAGCACCAACAAACCGTCAAGATACCCGTGAACAAGGAGGTTTCCATCACCACTCCTAGACTCGGACCTGTTGGCGGCCGGATCGTCGCCGAGGTGTTTCTAGGCTTGATGTTTGGGGACAATCATTCCCTCCTTAGCCTGGCGCCAAAGTGGATACCTGAAGGAAACCCGGATTACCGGCTTAGGGATTTCGTGAATTATGCCCTCGGTGTACAGGTCGTGCCGCATTCCAAAGGGCAAGCTGTATAGGTACCGGCAATTCCTCAGGTCTGGTACGACTCTAAATGTTCGGGTTCTGCCACCCGTCATTGGCCTGAACCTGCTGTTACATAGCGCTCCAATTTTTGGATCCCGTGGCAGAAGTTTCTGGAGTGTTTTCATCTATGTTAAACCTATCGGATTCTTTGCTTTTCCTTGGGGTGGACAGTGCGTGGGCCTCAGGGGCCATTCGCCTTGTCATGCCTGACGAAAAACTCAGCTGGCGGCTGCCGGCTGCGTTTGCTCTTTTCGATGGCCTCGGCAGCTTCCTTGGCTCGTCTATCTGGCCGGCAAACACTACAGGCGCTGAGGTGCGGGGAATTACCCTGGCCGCCGTCGTTGCGGCTGGAGCTTTGTTGCTGGTTGCCGCGAAAAGGCGGACTTGCGTCCACGCCACGAGTTTTCGAAGGATGGTAATTTTTGTCGCCATACCCGTTTTGCTCGCCACAGATAATTTTCTGGAAGGCAGAGTCTCGTTGGCGTTCACTTCTCCCATCGCGCTCGCGATTGCAAATGCGGCGAATAGTTGGCTCATGTCTTTTGCGGGTCTGGCAATTTGCGAGCTGACTGCTGCGTGCCTCAGACGATTGCGATGGGCCGCGCCGACATCTGTGCCTTGATGTTTTTCGAGGGACTGCATTCTGATCTCGTCGCGGAATTGCTTCTTGAAGAGCAACTTATTTCTTAGGTGATCGGGAGTACGACGGGAAAGGTTCCTTGAGGTTAGGGTGACCACGCTATGAAAGTCACAACGCGGTCTTACGACAATACGCGAACCGGCGCAAATCTTCGGGAGACTGTTCTAACCCCCCATATTCTCGCCCGGAACTTCATGGTGAAACATCTGAGTTTGCAGGTGGACGACGACCCGCGGATCGAAGCGCAGCCTCTTTATGTTCCAGCGATAAAGATGAATGACGGTAAGGTCCATGATGTGGTGTACATCGCAACGATGGCAAACAATATTTGGGCCTTTGATGCGAATGATGGAAAACCCATTTGGAAGGCCCCCACAAACCTTGGTAGACCGATAAAACCGAAGCCCGCGCCACACCCCGGCTTTCCAACCGCAACGGAGATCGATCTGTGGGGCGTCAACATTCTCTGGGGCATTCTCGGGACACCGGTAATCGATCCCGATTCGAACAAACTATACGCGGTCGCCTGGACAAGTCTCGACGGATCGACATCGAAGGCCGTTTACCAGCTGCACGAAGTAGATATCGCCGATGGAAAGTCCCTACGAAGTACGGAGATCCACGCAAGCGCAAATGATCAGGATTCTCATGGCCGCCCGGTCGCCCAGTTCATACCCTCACGCCAAAAACAAAGACCTGCGTTGCTGTTGACGCGCGCCGGAGGTTCTCCCCAAAGAAAGACACTCTTTGTAGCTTTCGGCATGACTCACGAAGAGAAAGACACGACTCACGGATGGCTACTGGCCTACGACGTAGAGACTTTGCTGCGCACAGCCTCATGGTGCACAACGCCGAGGGGTTTTGGAGGGGGAATCTGGCAGGCTGGACAAGGTCCCGCAGCCGACGAAAACGGGGATATCTACCTTATGACCGGGAATTATGGTGCAGAAGATGGGGCCGGGAACGCTCTGCCGGTTGCAGCCGGAGATCTGCCACAATCCATCGTCAAACTGCACTACACCCCTCCAGCGCCGGGCACGACCGGGAAGCTCGAGCCGGTGGCATGGTTCCAGCCCTTCCAGGATCACGTACGGAACAAACACGGCCAGGACAATTTTCAGGATTATGATTTAGGTTCGGCAGGGCCGTTACCGTTGCCGGGACTCAATCTGGTTGTGGGCGCCGGCAAGGATGGAGTGCTATATGTCCTCGATGCCGATACAGACAAATTTGGTCAGGGCTCGGATTTCTCGAGACTGAAACAGCCACCTATCTTTTTTACCTATTTTCCCGGATTTGGAGTGGATGCCGCACAAGTGGCAAATCTGGACCGTTTGGTCGACGGAAAGACCCACCACTTGCACGCCTCACCCGCATACTGGGTTAGTCCGGCACGCGGCCCCATGTTGTTCGACTGGGGAGAAAATGAGAGTTTGCGGGCCTGGACGATTGATGCCGCGGGAAAAGTGTCCTTTGTGGCCAAAAGCGCGGAAACCGCTTCGGCGGGAATGGGAGGACTCGGAGGAATGCCCGGCGGATTTGTCACGGTCAGCTCGAACGCCTCCGAACCCGACACGGGAATAATCTGGGCAACCGCACCCGTTTCGGGGGATGCAAATCGTCACGTGGTCGAGGGAATTCTCCGTGCGTATGATGCGACGGCTTTGCATCCTGTAAGCAACGCAGACGGTACCCCGCGGTTGAAACTTCTGTGGGACAGCAAGCATATCCCGAGTAATTCATTTCACTTCAGCAAGTTTTGTCCGCCTGTTATGGCCGACGGAAAAGTCATCGTTCCGACTTACGACGGCAGGGTAGATATCTACATTTCCGCAAACCCACCGGGCGGTCCGAAGCCAACCAACGCGCAACGCATGCCTCGGCGACGCAGCTAACTGTTAAATGGCGGGTTCCCGGCAGCCGTGGATGGATAAGGACTCTGTTCCGAACAAGAACCTCGCTCTACGGGTAATCAGAGGAGAGGACGCATTATGGAAAGAAGCTGCGTAGTCATTGGCGCCGGCCTGGCGGGCTTGTGTGCGGCAGACACGCTGATAAAGCATCGGGACGGCCCATGGAAGGTCACGGTCCTCGAAGGCCGCAACCGACTGGGCGGGCGCGTCAACACATTTCGCTTCCACGAAGCGCCAAGCCTGGTTTGCGAGCTCGGAGGTGAATGGATTGGAGCTGACCATGATCGCGTGCTCGGGCTCTGCAAGCGTTTCGGCCTGCAACTCGATTGGCACCGTTATGACTTTTCTTTTCTGGAGCGGGGCCAGATCGCCGCACGATTCAAAGCCGGGGACGATCCGTTCCCTAAGGCTGCCAGCACCGCATTCGAAAAACTCAAACGCCAAACCGCTAAATGGAATTTGGCCCGCAAAAAGATCCTTGACCGCAAGGATTGGTGGACGATTCTCCGAGATATCGGATATCAGACTGACGAGTTACTGCGCCGCGACCTGATGGACAGCACCGATTTTGGCGAATCCATCCGTCACGCTGGCGGTTACTCGGCGGGGGCCGAATATTTTGACAGTAATCGCTACGACGAAATGGATAAGCACATTCGCGGGGGAAATTTTCTCCTGGTGAAGGCGCTAGCCCAGTCTGTGCTTACTCAGGGCGGACAAGTACTTACTGACCGGCGAGTGGTTAGGGTTCGACAGAGCACGCATGGGGTGGTCGTCACGGCAGATACTGGTGAGGAGTTCTCTGCTTCCTTCTGCATCTGCACCACTCCATCGAGGAGCCTCACTAGGATACGCTTCGATCGCGCCCTGCCCGACGAGCAGTGGGACGCGGCCAAACAACTCCAATACGCGCGCATACAAAAGACCGTCCTCCTGTTTGAAACCAGATTTTGGGCCAATCGCAGAGGCAGACACGGATTTTCGTGCTTCACGGACGGCGCTTCGGATTACATTTTCGAGTCGACACTGGGCCAACATGGCATGCAGGGCATCCTTTGTAGCTATGCTATTGGAGATAAGGCCGATGATCTCGCGGCATCGCGTTCGGAAAAACTGCGGATACTCATCGAAAACGACCTCCGCCAGATCTTTCCGGGGGCCGCGACCGAAAGTTCCGCCATTGCACGCTATGCATGGCAGCGAGATGAATACACCGAAGGAGCCTACGCGCTGTACCGTCCCGGCCAATGGTTTGACCTCTGGGAACGACTTGTACCGCCCCATGGGCGCGTTTTCTTCGCTGGAGAACATCTAGCCGAGGAACAAGGTTTTATGGAAGGCGCGGCCGACACCGGTGTCGATGCAGGCCATGATGTTGTTCGAGCCTTCCATGGAAAACCTTGGAAGGTCCGACAGCGCTAGCGGGGAACCAGAAGCACACTGTCTTCGGGTTAGTCAGGGGCGTTACTGAACGGAGCGCACTTTTTCGCAGGTGTAGACGGCAATCTTCTGGGTGTGCCGCAGAGGGATTCCCCATTCCGGTGAGAGTTAAATGGCCGGAAAACAGTAGTATGTGGTAGCACACCTGTCATTTATTGTTGGATCTGGCGGAGCGTATTCCTCATCCTTCGGGGTCTATTCCTCTTCCCCGAACATCTTCTGTATTGAGTTCATCGGCAAGAACAGGCGGCTCGGCTGATTCGGAAAGGGAATGAATCCGTAATGCTTGTAGAACTCTGCGGCCTCCTCGTCGATTGCTTCCACGATGACCGCCCAGGATGCAACCTGCGCGCTGTTCTGCAGCGCCCGTTTTAGGGTATTCGCAAGCAAGACCCCGCCGATTCCCAGCCCTCGAAACTCGGCGCTCCTGGCCAATCGCCCAAGTAGCGTGGCGGGAATCTCCCGCATCCGTGTCAGTTTCTTGCCGATTTCTTCCGGAATTTCGTCGAGTTGGACCGCATACGACGACAGCGTGTAGTAGCCCGCGATCCTTTTCCCATCCGATGTCAAGATGAAAACTGCCGCCAGATTCTTGCCGACCGCCTGCCCCGCCTGAGTTTTAAGATATCGGTCGAGAGACTCCTTGCCGCAAGAAAAAGCCGCCCGGTCGTGGTTTTTGCCGAGCGGCTCGATTTTGAAATTGTCGGGCAAAGATTAGAGACCGATCTGTTTGTGTCGAGCGGCGGCGGCCTTCAGTGCCTCGTTCGGTTCCGGCGGATGGAGCAACGCTTCGACAAACACCCGACGATCCTCATCCCGCAGTTCCATCACCTCGAACTCCCGGATCGTTTCTGTCGCCGCTGGCTGTACCGCGTTGAGAATGAAATCCGTCACCGAAGTCCCGCGCAGACTGGCCGCCCGCTCAATGTTGCGCTTCTGCGCGCGGGTCATTCGGATTTCGACACGCTCGCCTCGCTGGGCTGTGGCCATATCCGCCTCCCTCTAGCGTCAGAGTGTACGGCAATTTACCGGCTGGAGCAACAGGAAATCGGCAAATCTCCGTACAGCCATCAGGCAAATTACGCCGTTTTGGGACCGTTTGTGCAACTGTTGTGCAGCCAGAAGGTTACAGCGGTTTAGAATATGCCGACGTTTTCGCACCAAGCGATGCCCCCCTCCTCGAATGACGCCCCGCCCTCGCCAATCAACCCAGCGTTTAGGGTTTCGGAGCTGCAAAAACATCGAATCCATAATACTGTCTTTTCGAATGACAGGCCCGGATATAGAATACGCGTCCCGGCCCAATGCCTATTGCGCCAACAATTGACACGCACGACCTAGTCTTAGGTTTTTTCGGAGTAAGGGACCGTCCTGATCCCGCTGCCGAATCATTAGCTTCCCTCCTCGCCGATTTCCTTATCGCTGACGATCTTTCAGCCCGACTGGATGCGTTCGTGGAGCTGAAAGAATGGGCCTCCAATCCTTCTGCCGCTCCCACCGGGATGGAGATGACTCGGCTCGAAACCGTTCTGGTTCTCATGGAATCCGAAGAGGAACTCCGCGTC
>DATFSI010000266.1:0-6270 GCA_035262705.1 Candidatus Acidiferrum sp.
ATTCAGTTCCGTGGCAATTTCCTTGTTGGCCAGGCTGCGCAGGATGCCGTCGAGGACCTCTTCCTCGCGGCGCGTCAAGCGCACCGAGCTTTTGGCGTTTTGGCCCGCCTGCAAAAGCGTCTGCGCCTTTGCAACCAAGCCGTGGAGCGAATCCGGAGACGCGGGAACCATCACCAGATAATCCTCGGGAGACTGTCCGCGCACCATGCAATGCATGGCCAACAAACCGGCCGCATGGTCTACGGGAAGGTCCCCGGCGGGCCCCGCCTCGACGTGGAAATGAGCCGTGCCTGTGCTTTTTTCGTAAAACAGATAAACGCTGGTTGCTGCTGAGGATTTTGGCTCCTGGGTAGGCAAATGCGGTGCTGTGGATCTGCGGATCAACTTCACGTGCACTCCTCCGATCGTGCCTCGTGGTGGGACCGAAGCTTCTCTATTTGGATTTAGCCCTTCTCAAACCTCCAGGGGAGGTCGGCCGGATTGACCGAGCAAGCGACAGAGAAGTGGACCAAAAGAGCCCGGCTGCCTAGGAAAAAAGCCCTCAGAAGTCTCCCAGGCAGAGTAAAGGATCCCCGTCATTCACTTGCGAAAGTTACACCTGACCGGGGAAGTGCTTTGCATCCACCATGCCGGACTGTCACTTTTTACAGGGATTTATTTCTCAACGATTTAGGGCGTAACTAAATGAAAAGCGTACAAGATTCGCGGGTAGAAATTGCGCGGCTCCCGAAATTTTTTCCAAGGACATTGCGTATTTTCCACAGGCTATGGAGTGAGCACGCGCGTCTGATCGGCAGAGATGATTTCGTATTGAATGCCGCGCCAGCGAATGCGGCGGCCTGCCAAAGAGGCGAAAAAGTTGGCCATATACAAAAACGGAACCAACAATGTGACTAAAACGTAAATCCAGGATTGATGCATGATGTCTTTGCGGAAGAACGGAAGAGCTTCCGCGACTCCAATCACGCGGAGAGCCCCGCGCATGGAGGATAGAAGCAGGGGGAGCAGCCAAAGGGTGACGATTTGCGAAGCCGGGCGCGAACCTGCCACCAGGTTCAGCGCGACCCAGAGACCCAGCAGTAGGGTGAAGCAGTAGAGGAAATGCGTGGCGAATGCGGCCCCCCACATTTGGGGACGATAAAAGCGCGTAATTTTCACCTGGCGGTTGGTGAACTCCAGAAGCCCCGGAAAATCTGTGTGCACGAAACAGGGCGTAAGACATTCCGGAAGGAAGACGATCTGGCGCCGGCTGCGTTCGACGGCAATAGTGAGGGAGTAGTCGTCGCTAAGGGAATTCTGCCAGGTATCCAGCATGCCGAGCTGCTCAAAAAGCTGGCGGCGGATGGCGGTGCCGCCCCCCCAGCAGAAATTGCGGTCGTGATTGCCGAGCATGGTGACCACCGACGCGTTCCATGCTGCCAGCAACGCCGTGGGAAAGGCGCTGTTGTCAGGGAGAAACCAGCGCATGGTGGTAGTGGCACCGATGCGCGAGTCGGAAAGTGGGGCGACCATGTGGTGCAGCCAGGTCTTGGACGGGCGGCCGTCGGAGTCCACAAAGACCAGGGCTTCGAATTCGGGAGGGAGTTGCTCGATGGCAACGCGCAGGTTGTTCACCTTTTCGCTGCACTTTTCCGGCTTTCCGGCCAGGAGGACGTGGGCTTTTACGCGAGAAGACGCCGCAACGCGCTTGACCGTGGTGTAAGCAGGATCGTTATCGGAACCGAGGATAAAGAAGACTTCATAATTCTGGTGGCTGAATTCGCAAAGGGAAACCAGGTTTCGCTCGAGCCCAGGCTCCATGCCGCGGCAGGGACAGAGAACGGCGGTGCGCGGCGCAAAAAAGCCGGGGTCGCTGCTCAGCCGCCGGCGCACGTAGGCGAGCCACTGGATTCCCTGCCAAAGCAGGAAAAGGCCCGAGGCGATCTGCAGAATCGCCAGGAACTCGAATAGGGTTTCCACTTAAGGGCAGCATAACAAAGCGCAGGGACAGCGGAACGCACTTGTAAAGGGATAGAATCGGACCGGTAAACATCTCTAAGGCATAAGGAGACAAACATGACAGGTCGCGTGGACAGCTCGATGGTGACGACGGCGAATGAATTGACGGGATACCGCATCGTGCGGAACCTCGGGGTCGTGCGCGGAATTACCGTGCGCTCGCGCAGCGTGCTGGGCAATCTGGCGGCGGGGATCCAGACGATTGTGGGCGGAAATATTTCCGTGCTGACCGAGCTTTGCGAAAAGGCCAGGGGTGAGGCGTTCGAAATTTTGCTGCAGCATGCGGCACAACACGGAGCGAACGCTATTGTGGGCATGCGCTACGATGCGAACGAGGTGATGCAGGGTGTGACGGAAGTGCTGGCCTACGGGACGGCCGTGCAAGTAGAGAAGCAATGAAGCAAGGAAGGGAAGTAATGAATGGGCGGGCTTATTTTTTCGCTGAAGATTGCATGACCTGAGAGGCGAGGGATTCCAGGTCAACAAGAGCGCGGCTTGCCGCAATGCGCGCCTTTTCGAGGAAGGAAGAGTCAAGCACGAAGGCGCAACGATCCACAAAAGGATGGTTGGCGGGCTCGTAGGCTTTGCGGGGACGGCGCGTGGCTGCGGCGCGCGCGATGAGTTCTTCGTACATCTGCAGGTCGGACTGAAATTCCAGGGCTTCGCCCACGTTCCATTTGTGATGTCGCGTGAGCGAGGCGAGAAATTTCTTGCGGAAGGTGGCAGCCTCGTTGCGCGTCATCGGCTTGGGCTTGCCGCGACCAGTTTCCGGGAGGCCCCGCGTGACCAGTTCGAGTGAGCGTGCGCAGATGGTAAGTAGGGCTTCCCGCTGGAGAAGATTCAGCAAGTCGCGATACATGCCGGCGTGCACCTGCAGCGAGTGGCGGCTGTGCTCGACCACGTAGGAGTCGACGAATCGCGGGACGGTGCGCTCGCGAAGCAGCGCTTCACTGAGGCGTTCCGCGAGCGCGGCGGGATCGCCGGCGCCGGATTGGGATTTCGGTTTTGCGGGCATGCGAAGTTTTTATAGTAGCAGGGGTTGCTGGGTGAACCCGCGGGACGAACCTAAGATTAACGCAGAAAGTGCCGCGCACGTCAGCGGTTGCGCGGCCAGAGGAAGAAGCCAACAAGCGCGCCGCCCGGAAGGGAAGCCAGGACCAGCAGGCTCACCGGAGTGAGCTTTCCCGGACTGAGCATTAGACGAGCCCGAGCGCGTCGATCTTGCGAACTTGGGCGCAGCAGTGCTGCGCCCCGATGCGCGAGATTAGTGGACGCTGGCGGAGTCGCCGACACCAGGCTGCGAAGGCTCGGGTTCGGGGACGACCGGCGCGATCGGATCCTTTTCAAGCGCATGCTCCAGGACTTCATCGAGCGTGCGCACGTAGGTGATCTCCAAGTCGCCCAGAATTTCCGGCGGAAGATCGGCCACTGCGTTCGGCTCGTTGTCGGCCGGGAGCAGCACGTGGGTGACGCCCGCGCGCTTTGCGCCAAGGACCTTTTCCTTCACGCCGCCGATGGGCAGCACGACGCCGGACAGAGTCATTTCGCCGGTCATCGCCAGGCGGTTTTTCACGGGGCGATTGGTCAGCAAGCTGACAAGAGATGTGACCATCGCGGCGCCCGCGGATGGTCCGTCCTTCGGAACCGCGCCGGACGGCACGTGGATGTGGATGTCCTGCTTGCGGAAGAAGTCCGGATCGATTCCGTAGCGTTGGGCATTGGCACGCGTCCAGGTCAGCGCAGCGGTCATCGATTCCTGCATCACTTCGCCGAGATGCCCGGTCATGGTGAACTGCTTGCCACCGCGCATGCGGCTCGCCTCGATGAAGACGATGTCGCCGCCCACGGGCGTCCAGACGAGGCCGACAGCTACGCCGGGCTTCTTGACGCGGTCGTCGATTTCCTTTTCGGTGCGGAACTTCGGCACGCCCAGAAATTCGCGGACGACTTCTGGGGTGACAACCATCTTCTCGGATTTGCCTTCGGCGATGCGACGCGCCTGCTTGCGCACGATGGTGGCAATTTCGCGTTCCAGGTTGCGCACGCCGGCCTCGCGCGTGAAGCTGTGGATGATTTCCCGCAGCCCTTCCTCGGTGAACTCCAACTGGTCGCCTTCCTTGATCCCGTGCTCTGAAGCCTGCTTGGGAATCAGGTACTTGCGCGCGATGTGGATCTTCTCGTCGCCCGTGTAGCCCGGGAGTTCGATAATCTCCATGCGGTCGCGCAGCGGCTCTGGGATGGGATCCATCCAGTTCGCCGTGGCGATGAAAGTGACCTTCGAGAGATCGAAGGGCACATCGAGATAGTGATCGCGGAACGTGGAGTTTTGCTCTGGATCGAGCACCTCCATCAACGCGGAGGACGGATCGCCGCGGAAGTCGCGGCCCAGCTTGTCGACTTCGTCGAGCATCATGACCGGGTCGTTGGTTTCCGCGCGCTTCAGGCCTTGAATAATCTGGCCGGGCAGCGCGCCGATATAGGTGCGGCGATGGCCGCGGATTTCCGCTTCATCGTGCATGCCGCCGAGGGAGATGCGCACGAACTTGCGGCCAAGCGACCGCGCAATGGATTTGCCGAGCGATGTTTTGCCCACGCCTGGAGGCCCGACGAAACAAAGGATGGGGCCTTTCATGCCGGGTTGTAGCTTCTTGACCGCCAGGTAGTCGAGGATGCGCTCCTTGACCTTCTGCAGGTCGTAGTGATCCTCGTTCAGGATTTCCTGGGCTTTGGGAATGTCAATGTCCTTGCTGCCGGACGATTTAGACCACGGCAGGGAGGTCATCCATTCGAGATAGGTGCGAGAAACCATATACTCGGCGGACGCCGGAGTCATTTTTGCAAGGCGCTTGAGCTCGCGGTCACATTCCTTCTTGGCTTCCACGGGCATGCCGGCTTCTTCGACCTTCTTGCGCAGTTCGTCGATTTCCGCCTGCGCGTCATCCACCTCACCCAGTTCCTTCTGAATGGCCTTCATCTGCTCGCGCAGCAAATATTCGCGCTGGTTCTGGCTTACCTGCTCCTGAACCTGCTCGTTGATTTTGCCGCGGAGTTCAAGAACCTCGAGTTCCTTCGAAAGTTCGCGAATCAGGATTTCCAGGCGCTTGCGGACATTCGGAGTTTCAATGAGCTCCTGGCGCAGCAATGTCGAAAGGCTCGGCAGCGTACCGGCGATGAAGTCGGCGAGCCGCCCGGGATCCTCTATGTTCATGGCCGCATTCTGCAAGTCATCGGAAAGTTGCGGCGAGTGGCTCACTACGTCGCGGAACAGGTCTTGCGCATTGCGCTGCAACGCTTCGAGTTCCGCGTCCTTGTCTCCCGTCACATCAGGTTCGGAAGCAACCGCGGCGTGCAGGTACGGGCGCAGGCTCAGCAAATCGTTGATGCGGATGCGCTGCAAGCCCTCGAGAAAGACCACCACATTGCCATTCGGCATCTTGACGGTCTTGTGCACCTTGGCGAGCGTGCCGACCTTGTGGAGGTCGGCCGCGGCGGGATCCTCGATGCGGGGGTCAAGTTGCGCAACCACGCCCAACAGCTTCTCTTCACTGGAAAGCGAATTAACCAGCGCCAGCGAACTTTCGCGGCCCACGGTGAGAGGAAGCACGGCGCCCGGGAAGAGCACCGTATCCCGGACGGGAAGTATAGGTAATGTGTCTGGAACGAAATGTTTTTTCTCAGCCATGTGGTCCCCTTAAATGCAGCCAGGACGGGGCAGCTGACCCGTCTTCGAAGGATTAGATGCCGGATGACCAAAAAAGGTGCCCGAAAATACGAATCCAACCAGCAGGAAATATTAGTCAGTAACACTCACATCTTACCAGTCCCGCGCTCCAAAGGCAACTCCCTCATATAATTAACTGTAAATAAGCAGTTTATCTAAATCTACGAACCTAGCGCTCCGATGGTCGGATAGGGTAGTTGTCCCGAACGAAAGAAAGGGCCTGTTCCCGGGTCTGTACGGTTTCCTCAAGTTGGGCATCCTCGAGCGAGGCGAGGATTTTCTGAAATTGTGGGCCTGGTGTATAGCCCAAAATTTTCAGATCGTCACCCGAGAGTAACCGCGGGGGACGGACTCGGGCGGGAGGGGTTTGCGCTAGGAACCCTCGGACTGAGTCGTAGGCGTCGAGCTTGCCGTGGCTGGAGAGGCAATCGAGGCGGTGCAGTTCGAGGTGCTCGTCAAACTGGGGCAGGCGCACAAAGCGCTTCAGTGTCGCCGCACGCATCTGGGCGACGTCCTTGAACTTCATGTGATTGGCGACCAGCGCCAGCACC
>DATFSI010000267.1:0-8798 GCA_035262705.1 Candidatus Acidiferrum sp.
GCCAGCCCATCATCGCGCGCCTGCAAGGCCGGGAGTTGACCGCCAACCGCGGCACCTCGTTGAACCTCGATTGGGTGGAAGATGTCCGCGTGAACACCAGCGCCGTGGAGCGCCGCGCGGCGACCCTCGTCACCCGCCGCACCGTAAAGAAAGACTGGCAGATCGCCTGGCTGCTGCGAGCCATCACCTGCATGGATCTGACCACGCTCAGCGGCGACGATACCGAGGAACGCGTGCGCCGCCTTTGCGCCAAAGCGCGCCAGCCCCTCCAACAGGAACTGGTCGAGAAGCTCGACGTCCAGGAACTCAATCTGCACGTCGGGGCCGTTTGCGTGTATCACTTGTTTGTCGAAACCGCGCGCCGCGCGCTTGAGGGCACCAACATCCACGTCGCCGCGGTGTCGACCGGCTTTCCCGCCGGCTTGTCTCCGCTTGAAGAACGCACGGCCGAAATTCGCCGCTCGGTGGATGCGGGCGCGCAGGAAATCGACGTGGTCATCACGCGCGCGCACGTCTTCGGCGCGCAGTGGCAGAAGCTTTACGACGAAATCGTGGCCTTCAAGGACGCCTGCGGCCCCGCGCACCTGAAAGTGATTCTCGGCACCGGCGATTTGCTGACGCTGCGCAACGTGGCGCGCGCCAGCCTGGTGGCCATGATGGCCGGCGCTGATTTCATCAAGACCTCCACCGGCAAGGAGACCGTCAACGCGGTTCTGCCCGTGGGCCTGGTGATGGTTCGCGCAATCCGCGAATACGCCGAGGAGACCGGCATGTCTGTTGGCTTCAAGCCCGCCGGCGGCATCCGCACGGCGAAGCAATCGCTGGAATGGCTGTCGCTGATGAAGGAAGAATTGGGCAACAGTTGGCTGGAGCCGCATTTGTTCCGCTTCGGCGCCAGCGGCATGCTCGGCGACATCGAGCGCCAGATCGAATTTCACGTTACCGGGCGCTACTCGGCGGATTACCGCCATCCCATCGCCTAAACATCTCTGGAGGAATCATGGGCAAGAAAGCCGGCGCGAAAGACGCGGAAATCCTTCTCAAGCTTTACGACCTGCGGCGCGAACCCGAACTGCGCAAAGCGCGCAATTGGTGGCTGTGGGAATTTTCCCCGCGCTCCGCGGACGATTTCCTGAAAGTGGCAAACTCCCCGGGCACGCAGGAAAACAACTGGCTTCGTCAGGGCGCGAGCTACTGGGGAATGGCCGCGGCTTTTGTGCTCCAGGGCGTTCTCGATGAGGATTTGTTCCTCCGCCCCGCGTGCAGCGGCGAAATGTTTTTCATGCTCGCCAAGGTTCACCCGTTCCTTCCGGAATTGCGCGAAAAGCTCGGTGACCCGGAAGTGTTTCGTGATGTCGAGAAGGTCGCGACGGGAACCAAATGGGGTCGCGAGCGCCTGCAATTCATCCTGAAGCGCATCGAAGCCATGCGGGAAAAAGCAGCGAAGGCCGCGAACTGACTCTTGCGGCTGGTGGTCGTTGCGAGGGCGGTGTTTGCCCGAGGAATCTGTTTTTTCCTGGCGTTTACGAAAGGTAGATTCCTCGCTTCGCTCGCGATGACCGGTGAAGGGAACTGAGGATAGAAAGAATCATGAGCAGCGTCGTTGAAAAATTCAGAACCATGGAATACGGCCCCGCGCCGGAAGATCCCAAGGAGTCGCTCGCGTGGCTCGCTGGCCACAACCGGCGCTTCGGACATTTCATTGGCGGCTCGTGGCACGCTCCCGTCGACGGCAAATATTTCGAAACCACCGACCCCTCCGCGGGCACAGTTCTTGCCGAAATCGCGCAGGGAAGCGCCGCCGACGTGGACGCCGCGGTGAAAGCCGCGCGCAAGGCCCTGCCCGGCTGGCAGAAATTTACGCCGCACGTGCGGGCGCGCTTTCTCTACGCCATGGCGCGCCAGGTGCAAAAGCATTCGCGGCGCCTCGCGGTTCTCGAAACGCTCGACAACGGTAAGCCCATCCGCGAGAGCCGCGATATTGATATCCCGCTCGTCGCCCGCCATTTCTATCATCACGCCGGCTGGGCACAGTTGCTCGAGCAGGAATTTTCCGGCTACACCGCCTGCGGCGTGGTGGGCCAGATCATTCCCTGGAATTTTCCTCTACTGATGTTGGCGTGGAAAATCGCGCCCGCGCTCGCCACGGGCAACTCCATCGTATTGAAGCCCGCGGAATACACGCCGCTGACCGCGCTGGCGTTCGCAGAAATCTGCAACGAAATCGGCTTGCCCAAGGGTGTGGTCAACATCGTCACTGGTGACGGCAGCACCGGCGAAGCCCTGGTGAAGCATCCTGACGTGAACAAGATTGCCTTCACCGGCTCCACCGAAGTAGGCCGCGCCATTCGCAAAGCCACCGCCAGTTCACGCAAGCGGCTATCGCTCGAACTCGGCGGCAAATCGCCGTTCGTTATTTTCGAAGATGCGGACCTCGATGGCGCGGTGGAAGGCTTGGTCGACGGCATCTGGTTCAACCAAGGCCAGGTCTGCTGCGCCGGCTCGCGCCTGTTGGTGCAGGAGAGCATTGCCGAAAAGATGATTCACAAGCTGCAGGCGCGCATGAGCACGCTGCGCATCGGCGCGCCGCTCGACAAAGCCATCGACATCGGCGCCATAGTCGCCCGCGTGCAGCTAGAACGCATTGATCGCCTGGTGAAGCAGGGCATCGCCGAAGGCGCCACCTGCTGGCAGCCGGAAGTGCTCTTGCCCTCGCGTGGCCTCTATTACAAGCCCACGCTGCTGAGTAATGTGCATCCGACCTCGATTGTGGCGCAGCAGGAAATCTTCGGACCCGTGCTCGCCGCGATGACCTTTCGCACGCCCCGCGAAGCCGTGGAGCTTGCCAACAACACGGTCTACGGCCTCGCCGCCAGCATCTGGAGCGAGAGCATCAACGTGGCGCTGCACGTGGCCGCGCAGCTCAAGGCCGGCGTGGTCTGGGTTAACAGCACAAACATGTTCGACGCGGCTTGCGGCTTCGGCGGCTATCGCGAAAGCGGCTACGGCCGTGAAGGTGGCCGCGAAGGGCTGGTCGAGTACCTCGAACCGGCTTGGTTCCACAAAGCGCCGGCGCTGAAAAAGAAAGGCGCACGCGGCAAGGAGCAGGCCGAAGTCGCCACTCCCGGCATCGACCGCACCGTGAAGCTCTACATCGGCGGCAAGCAGGCTCGCCCCGATTCCGGTTACAGCATGGAAATTCGTGGCAAAAAGGGCGAACTGCTCGGCGAATCGCCGCTGGGCAACCGGAAGGACATCCGCAACGCCGTGGAAGCGGCACGCAAAGCCGAATCCTGGAGCAAGACCACAGCGCACAACCGCGCGCAGGTGCTCTATTACATCGCCGAGAATCTGTCGCAACGAAGCGAGGAGATTACCGCGCGGCTTTCGGCCGCGGTAGGGAAGAAGCAGGCCGCCGAAGAAGTGCAACACAGTGTCGAGCGCCTGTTTTCCTATGCTGCCTGGGCCGATAAATTTGACGGCGCGGTACACAACCCGCCGTTCCGTAACGTTTCCATCGCCATGAACGAAGCGCTGGGCGCGGTCGGCGTGATTTGCCCGGGGGAATATCCCTTGCTTGGCTTTTTCTCGCTGGTGCTGCCGCTGATTGCCGCGGGCAATAGTGTTGTGGCGGTGCCTTCGGAAACCTATCCGCTCATCGCTGGCGACCTCTATCAGGTTTTCGAAACCAGTGATCTACCCGGCGGCGTGGTCAACATCGTCACCGGACGTACCACGGAACTCTTGAAGGTCCTCGCCGAACATGATGACCTCGACGCCATCTGGTGCTACGGGGATGCGGAAACCTGCGCCACCGCGAAGGCTCTTTCCATTGGCAATCTCAAACAGGTCTGGACCAACGAAGGCCGCCAGATCGATTTCTTCCAGCAACCGCAAGCGGAAGGTCGCTGGTACCTCGAGCACGCCCACCAGGTGAAAAATATCTGGGTCCCCTACGGCGAGTAGGCGCGGCTTCATGCCGCCTTCTCCGTATTCTCTGTGTTCTTCCTCCGAGCCCTCTGTGCTAAACCTTCTTCCCAAAAAAGAAGGGGATGGCCGAAGCCATCCCCTTCCTGGAAGTGATCTTTCTTAAATTATTGTGTGGCGAGTGTATTGTAGAACGTCGCGAACTCCGCTCCCACACCCGCTGACACATTCGCCAGTGCATTGAGCAAGCCGATTCGCGCCAACGGGGTAGACAAAGACCGAGCCGTTTGTCGAGGTGGGTGGATTGTTTACCCCACCAAGGTGCCTCGAATGCGGGCACGATACTCGAAATCCATTGACCGGGCGAAGTAGCCGCCCCGGCATGGGTGGCGTTTCGATTAACTTTACTCGTCCGAAAGCCCCGTAGTTCCCAAGCCTCTTCCCGCAAATCTTGCGATTGTCCTCGCGGCCAAGTTCTGTAATGATGCCACGATGATTTTTGCCACCAAACAGGTTCTCTTGCCATCTTAATGTTCGCAGGGTTTTAAGGACTTGCCAAATGTCACGACTTTTGACCGTTGAAGACCACCGCCTCGAAGAGGCCCGCCAGCGCAAGAAGCACTGGAAACGCTGGGGACCTTATCTGTCCGATCGCCAGTGGGGCACGGTGCGTGAAGATTACAGCCCCGGCGGCACCGCTTGGGAATCCTTTCCCTTCGAACAAGCGCATTCCCGCACCTATCGCTGGGGCGAGGACGGCATCGGCGGAATCTCCGACCGACACCAGATGATCTGCTTCGGCCTGACCCTGTGGAACGGCAAGGACCCCATTCTCAAGGAGCGCCTCTTCGGCCTCACCGGCAACCAGGGGAATCACGGCGAGGACGTCAAGGAATACTACTTTTATCTCGACTCCACGCCGACGCACAGCTACATGCGCATGCTCTACAAATATCCCCAGGCGGAGTTTCCGTATAACTGGCTGCTGGATGAAAGCCGCAAGCGCGACCGTACGCAGCCGGAGTTCGAATTGCTGGACACCGGTGCTTTCCACGAAAACCGCTATTTCGACGTGTTCATCGAGTACGCCAAGGCTGACGTCGAAGACATTCTTATCCGCATCACCGCCTGGAATCGCGGGCCCGAAACCTGTTCCTTGCACCTGTTGCCCACGCTCTGGTTTCGCAACACCTGGGCATGGGGCAAGGACCTGCGCCGGCCCGCGGCGCGCCGCGCTCCCGACACCCCAGGCTCCCTCTGCACCGAGCTTGAGCACTGTCAATACGGCAAGCGCTGGCTGTTGGCCGCGGGCAGCCCCGAACTTCTCTTTACCGAAAACGAAACGAATTACGAAACCACCTTCAAATTCCGCAATCGCACTCCCTACGTAAAAGATGCTTTTCACAAATATCTCATCCACGGCAACAAAGCAGCGGTGAATCCACAGCACACGGGCACCAAAATGGCTGCTCACTACCCTGTGCAACTTGGCCCTGGGGAAAGCGTCGTCCTTAAGCTCCGTCTCACCGATACCAACCCCCTGGGTGGCATGGACAACGATTCCCCCATGGTTGGCACGATCACCTCACCCGCCCATCATGAGCGGGCCACCGGCGTCCCCGGCACCAATGACTTTGCCGAAGGTTTTGACGCCGTATTCCTCACCCGCAAAAAAGAAGCAGACGAATTCTACGAATCCAGAATTCCCAAGGGACTTTCCGCCGATGCCCGGCACGTGATGCGCCAGGCTTATTCCGGCATGCTGTGGAGCAAGCAGTTTTATCACTACGACGTCTATAGCTGGCTGGAAGGGGACCCCGCCGGGCCTGAACCTCCCCAACAACGCCTGCACGGCCGCAACAAGGAGTGGACGCATCTCTACAACGACGACATCATCTCGATGCCCGACAAATGGGAGTACCCGTGGTATGCGGCTTGGGATCTGGCCTTCCACTGTATTCCGCTTTCTATCGTCGACCCTGATTTCGCCAAGGAACAGCTCATCCTTCTTCTCCGCGAATGGTACATGCATCCCAACGGCCAGCTGCCCGCTTATGAATGGGCCTTTGGCGATGTCAATCCGCCGGTGCACGCATGGGCCGCCTGGCGCGTTTACAAGATCGAACGCCGTATCCGTGGCGTGGCCGACCGCAGCTTCCTTGAAAAGGTCTTTCACAAGCTGCTGCTGAATTTCACCTGGTGGGTGAATCGCAAGGACCCCGAGGGCCACAACATTTTTCAGGGCGGATTCCTCGGCCTCGACAACATCGGAGTCTTTGATCGCTCCGCGCCGCTGCCCACTGGCGGCCACCTGGAACAGTCCGATGGCACCAGTTGGATGGGCATGTATTGCCTGAACATGTTGGCCATCGCACTGGAACTTGCCAAAGACGACCAGGCCTACGAAGACGTCGCCAGCAAGTTCTTCGAGCACTTTGTCTACATCGCGCGCGCCATGAACGATATGGGCCCCAGCGGCCGCTCGTTGTGGGACAACGACGACGGTTTCTACTACGACCTGCTGCACCTGCCCAACGGTGACGAGCATTTCCTGAAAATCCGCTCCATGGTCGGGCTGATTCCTCTTTTCGCCGTCGAAACACTCGAACCGGAGATCGTGGACCGCTTGTCTGGTTTCAAGCGCCGTATGCAGTGGTTCATTGACAATCATCCCGACGTTCCCGAACACATCGAAATGACCCAGCGTTCCGCTCGCGGGGTTCGTCGCCTGCTTTCGCTGGCCAACCGCAAACAAATCAAGCGCATGCTTTACCGCATGCTGGATGAAACCGAATTCCTCTCGGCGTATGGTATTCGGGCGCTCTCCCGGTACCATCTCGATCATCCATACGAAGTCCAGGTCAATGGCCACATCAGCCGGGTGGACTATGAACCTGCCGAATCGAGCACCGGTGTCTTTGGCGGCAATTCTAACTGGCGCGGCCCTGTCTGGTTCCCCGTAAATTTCTTGCTGATTGAATCGCTCCAGAAGTATCACCACTATTACGGCGAAGATTTCAAAGTCGAATGTCCCACACATTCGGGCAAGGAACGGGACCTCTGGCAAATAGCCGAAGAAATCTCCAAGCGTCTGACGCGCATCTTCCTTTCCGACAAAGACGGCAAGCGCCCGTTTGCCGGTGGCGACGATCTGTTTAACTACGATCCCTACTGGAAGGATCTGATTCTTTTCTACGAATACTTTGACGGAGACAACGGTGCCGGACTTGGCGCCAGCCACCAGACTGGATGGACCGGCCTGGTCGCTAAGCTTCTCGAGCAGAGCGGGGAGTGACCATGTCGCTCCTCCGAGAAGTGCAATTCGGACGCGAAATCCTTGGCGCCCTCGATGTTGCCGAGTCGCGCGAATGGCTGGTGACCAACGGCCTCGGTGGCTTCGCTTCCGGCACCGCCGCGGGCACTTCCACGCGACGCTATCACGGCCTGCTCATGGCGGCACTCTCGCCCCCCGGCGACCGGACACTCCTCGTGGCTGGACTCGACGAAACCGCTCGCTATGGCGACCGCAGGTTCCCTCTGGCCACCAATCGTTGGCTGAGCGGCTTTGTCTCTCCCTCTGGTTATCTGCAGATCGAGAGCTTTCATCTTGAAGGCACCAAGCCTGTCTGGCGCTACGCCCTGGCTGACGCTCTGCTGGAAAAGCGCATCTGGATGCAGCAGGACCAGAACACTACCTACGTCGAATACTGGTTGGTTCGGGGTAACGGCCCGTTCGACCTGGAAGGCAAGATCCTTGTCACCTATCGCGATTTCCATGCCACGACTCACGCGAACGGTTGGCAATTGAATATTGCTCCTGTCGAGAACGGGATCTCTGTCGTGGCCTTCGAAGGCGCAACCCCGTTTTACCTGAAAAGTCGGTCCGCGCAATTCGAGGCCCGGCACGAGTGGTATCGCGATTTCCTCCTTCCGGCCGAACGCGAACGCGGACTTGATGATCACGAAGACCGTCTCCTTGCCGCGGTCTTCAGCGCATCTCTATCGGTCGGAGAAAAACTCACGCTCGTTTTTTCTACTGAACCAGACGCCACACTGGATTCCACGGAGGTTCGAGCCGAGCAGTCCAGTCACGAATGGGAACTGTTTCAGCTTTGGCAGCAGCGCCACGTTACCACCGCCGTTACACGCCCAGATGACGAACCCAGCTGGCTGTGGCAACTTGTCCTCGCCGCCGAGCAGTTCCTGGTCCAGCGGCCGTTGCCCGGCGATTCTTCCGGCCTCACGATCATCGCCGGCTATCCGTGGTTCTCCGATTGGGGACGCGACACCATGATCGCTCTGCCCGGCCTGACGCTCTCTCTCGGCCGCCCCGAAACCGCCCGTAAAATTTTGGAATTCTTCGCCCGCTACGTGGACGCCGGCATGCTACCCAACAATTTTCCCGACCGCAGCGGCCCGCCCCAGTACAACACGATTGATGCCGCCCTCTGGTATTTCGAGGCCGTCCGCCAATATCACGAGGCCACTCAAGATCTTGATCTGCTCAACAAACTGTTTCCCGTGCTCTCTGAAATCGTGCACGCCCACGTTGCCGGCACCCGCTATAACATCAAAGTCGATCCCGCCGACGCGTTGCTGTTCGGAGGCAGCCCGGAAGTGCAACTTACTTGGATGGACGCCAAGATCGGAGATTGGGTCGTCACACCCCGCACCGGAAAGCCCGTCGAAATCAACGCCCTCTGGATCAACGCGCTGCACACCATGGCCGCCTTCGCCACGCTTCTCGGCAAACCTGGCGAAGGCTATTCCCGCCTGCGTGACAAAGCTGTGAGAAATTTCCAGAAATTCTGGAATCCTGCGCGCGATTGTTGCTTCGACGTTTTAGATTGTCCCAATATCGGCGCTGACCC